>JAHJRI010000228.1 GCA_018830885.1 bacterium
AAACTCCCTTGACCGTGCCGCCTTCGATTATCTGACCAAACCCTGCGATATCGATATCCTGGCTGCAAAAATCAAGGAAGCCCACGCTATCAAAACCAGCGGTGCGGCCCAGAGCGAAAAAAAGGCACGGGACATCATGATCAGTATTGCCGATTACAGCACCGTGTCGGTGAATGCAACCGTCCGGGAAGCCCTCGACAAGCTGATGAACTCATTCAAATCCCTGGTTTCCAGCAACCTGATCATGGAAACCGGGCACCGCTCCCTGCTGGTTCTGAATGACAAACAGGACCTGGTCGGCATCCTGAGTATCATGGACCTGATCAAAGGGGTCCTCCCGAGCTATATCTCCGCCGCCCGATCCGACTATCTTCAAAGCATCCGCTACTCTTCGATGTTCTGGGGTGGGTGGGACGGTCTTTTTTCCATCCAGATGAAAACCCTGGCTGATAAAAAGGTCGGGGAGCTCATGTCCGAACCGCCACCCATGATCGATGAAAACACCAATCTGATGCAGGTGGCCGATCTGATCTTCAAGAAGCAAAAGCGGCGCCTGCTCGTTACCGCAGATAACAAAGTGACCGGTATTATTCGCGAACAGGACCTGTTCTTTGAAATGGTCAAAATCAGCCAGCCATAAAACCAATATATCATCGATCACATAAAGGGAGGTTCAAAATGAGTTCAGTTGTAAACATCGCTAAAACCGAAGAACAAAGCGCCGCCGAAAAGAGTCAGAAACGGGCGCTCATGTGGGTGGGTATCTCCATTGTCGTAGGCTTGCTGATCTGGCTGCTGCCAACACCCGTTGATCTGGGGACTCGCGGCCATGCCTTTCTGGCCCTGCTGGCAGTCATTGTTCTGCTCTGGACATCAGAGGCTATCCCGATCGGGGTAACGTCGATCCTGGCCGGCTGCGGCCTGATTGTGTTCAAGATCCAGCCATCCGCCAGGGCATGGGAACCGTTTGCCAACCGGACGGTTATCTTTGTATTTTTCATTATCATGCTCGGGGTCATGCTGGGCCAGACCTCGCTGCCCAACCGCATCATGGGCTTCATCTTGAAACTGGGCGGCACCAACGTCATGCGTCTCAGCTTCACGCTCTGCATGGGCGCCACCTTTATGGCGGCCTGGACCCATGATGCCACCATCACCATTATTCTGATTTACGCCATGATGCCCATGTTTCTGAAAATGGGTCTGACGGCGGACAAGTCCAACAGCTTCACCAAGCACTTCATGTTCATGATTCCACTCGGTTCCGCCTGTGGCGGCGGCGCGACCTTTCTCGGCAGCGGCCGCTCTCCGGCATCGGCGGAACTGCTGGGCAAGATCACCGGCTACCATATCGGCTTCATGGAATACGCCCTCTATCAGTTCGTGCCTTCGATGCTCCTGGGATTGGCCACCTGGCTGGCCGTGTGGATTATCTATCCCCCGAAGATCAAGCAACTGCCGGCAGAACTGGCCATCGAGAAAACGTCCCCCATGACCAGTCACGAAAAGATTCTGTCCTTTATCCTGGGGATTACCTTTATCCTCTGGTTCATGACAGACCTGACCAAGATCCATGTCTCGGCCATTGGCGGACTTTTCATCGTTGTCTGCATGATCTTCAAGGTGGTGGACTGGAAACGGTGCCTGGATGAATATCCCTGGAACCCGATCATGGTCTTCGGGGCTGGCTTCTCCCTGGGTGTGGCCATGCTGGAAACGGGCGCAGGCAAATGGATTGCCAGCCAGATCTTCCCGATTTTTGTCAACTCGCCCTGGCCGGTGGTGGCCGCAGGGGCTTCCTGGCTCAGTGCCATCATCACCAGTTTCATGGCCAATGCGGCGGCCACAGCCCTGCTGGTCCCCGTCATCGTACCGATGGCGAACCTGGCCGGCACACCGGTGGTGCCCATCGCCATGGCGGTGCCCCTGGCCACCACCTTTGTCCTGCTGGTCATCGGGTGCCCGCCGACGCTGATCGCCTATGGCTTCGGCTATTTCACCCAGTGGGAAGCGTTCAAGGTTCTGGTGTTCAGGTCATTTCTGGGTATCATCATGCTGTCGTTGATCATGGCCCTCTGGTATCCGTTTGTGGGCATGCCCGGGAATATCAACAACATGAAAACCCCGGCCAAACTGACCCCGACCGGCTACGAACTGGTGGTCAAGCCCTGACCGGGCCACGCCAGGCAACGACGGGGGTCCTGTGGACACCCGCCCTCAGCATCCGGTCCGGCAGACCCCGGGAGAGATCCCGGGTTTAATCCTGCCGCACCGGAACCTTGAATACCGGTTGTCTTCAGCTCCGTCGGTTAACCGGTTTTTTGCCTCCCCTGGATCCAGGACCCCCGCAAACCGGCGGGTGCACCAAATATGCGTGGGTACCTGTCAGTGGAAAGAGGTTGTTTGTTCAGAAAACCCTGGAAGCCAGGGATGGATTCCAGGAGCGCCAAGGATGGATGCATGCGTTTTTCTGAATCAATAACCTCTTGAAGCGGTTATGATCACAACCCCACATGTTTCTGGTGCACCCAAACCGGCTGACAGTTGGCAGAATATCCGTTTTCTGGTTATATTAATCTTGTGTCATGCTTCGATTGTCGCTTTGATTCCGCAGAAATCAGGGGTCTCGCTGCGAGTCTCCCGATGCAACAAAACGAGTACAATTTCTGCCCTTTCCGACATTGGACAGTTGACAGTTGACTGGACACGAGTGATCGGTATCAAATTAACCTGTATTTAACGTCGAGGGGAGTCCGGCTGCCCGCTCGCAATATTTTCAAAACAGGTTCAAGGCACCTGTTTGCTGAAGAACATGGATCCGACTGATGCCAAGCAAACCCAGAATCGTCTGGATAACCGTCCTGATTTCGATACCACTGCTTTCCATATACGGCCGCTCCCTGGAGGTTCAACTGAAAGCCTTTCTCTCATCTACACAACTGGGAGTTCTCCTGGCAATCTGCAGTCTGGCCCTGCTGGGACTGCTGGGTGCCACCACACCCCGGCATCTGCGCGGAAAGCGGGTTATCCATCTGATCTGGGCCGCGATCCTTTTTCTGCTGCTACCCCTGACCCTCCCGACAGTTGCCGAACGGCTGCACTTGATTGTCTTCGGGGTTTTTGGCTTCTTTTCGGTCGCGAATTTCGGCTTTTGCCGATCCCTGGCGATCTGCACAGCCGTCAGCGGTCTGGATGAGCTGCTGCAATGGGTTCTGCCGGACAGGGTCGGTGACTGGCGGGATGTCGGCTTGAACCTGCTGGCCTGTCTGGGAGGCTGCCTCCTCTCAATCTTTCTGGGGAATCGGGATGAAACCACTGGTCCTGCTGCTGCTTAGCTGTCTTCTGATCCCGGATGCCATTGCCCGGGACATGATCATCGCTCTGGATGTCGGTGAAGGTCAGGCAGTGCTGCTCAAACATCATGCGGAGGGAATCCTGGTGGATACCGGGCACCCCGGCATGGCCACCCATGTCTTGAGGCGGTTGAACGCCCACCGGGTCGATACGCTGGCCTATATCATCCTGACCCATCTCCACGGCGATCATGCCGGGGGTTACTTCCGTATCCGGGAGGCGTTTCCGGAAGCGACGATCCTCCACAGCGGACAGCCCCGGCCGGAAGCCACCAGCCCCGACCTGGTGCGGTGGGTGTACCAGGCGCTGCAGCAGGATCCCCGTCAAAAACAGGTCAGGGCCGGGGATAACCTGGCATGGCGTGGGTTCGACATCCGGTTTTTATGGCCGGATCGTTTTCTCAACCACGACCTCAACCGACACTCACTGGTGCTGGAAATCCGGTTCGGTCCGGTCACGGCGCTGATCATGGGGGACGCCGGCAAAGAGACGGAGCGGATGCTGCTGCAGGAAAAGGCTTTGAAAAAAGTACAACTGCTCATGGCGGGCCATCATGGGGCAGGTGATACCGGGGACGAAGCGTTTCTCCGGCAGGTCCGACCCGGAATCTCGGTTATTTCAGTCGACCGTCACAATATCCGCCACTATCCGGCAGCTGAAACGGTACGACGACTGCAGGCCTTCAGCGGACAGCTGCTCAGGACCGATCTGGACGGCGAGGTCTGCTTCACTCTCGTGCCACAATTCGAATACGACCCACACTGCCGAAACATCCCCTGATCCCGAAAGCGTCAACCTCGACATGGAGCAGCCCCGGATTCAGCTCCACTGATCCGCAAACTGTTCGGGACCGACGATTTTGAAGTTCCGTTTTTTCAGCTCATCAAACACCGGGGTCAGGTCATCGGTCTGGATCCTGAACACCAGGATATAGGTATCATCATGGTAAAAGCTGGCGGCGGAAACGAAATTGATGCCCATGTCGCTGATCATGTTGGCCACCTCGGCCATCACACCCAGCCGGTCCTTGAACTCGATGGCAAACCGGGCCCCGCCCCGATGCAGTCCGAGCTCCTCCACCAGCACATCCAGCATGACACTGCGGTTGATGTACCCGATCAGTCTCCCGGCCGCATTGATGACGGCCAGACCCGGCAGATCATGTTTGGCCATAATCTCCGCCGCTTTTTCGATCTCCATCTCCGGGGTGACCGTAATCGGATTCTTGCGGATAAAATCCCCCACAAAAATATGTGACATGGCCTCGGGCAACTCATGCTTGCTCAGCATCGTCGCCGGCGAAGGCAATGCCGTATGGACATCCTCCTTGTGAATGGTTCCGATCAGTTTCCCCTCCTTCACCACCGGCAGCATCCAGAGTTTATGCTCCTCCATCAGGCGATTGGCTTCTGTCAGCAGGGTGTCCCTGGTCACCGAGACCAGATCCGTTATCATCTTTAAACCGACATACATGGTGTTGTCCTCTCATCGTTTCCCTGAGACCCAGAAAACAGGGCCCCCGCAGCAAAGCAGAGGGTCCCCTTCCCCGGGGTTTCAGGGTTGGTTGTGTCTGACAGGGCTTGGCAGGTTGTTTTCCAGAACGGGGCGACCTGCAAGTGTCGCTTCCATCCACTGTTTAAATTGATTTTTAACGATTCCGGTTGAATTGACAACCTTTTTCTGCTGCCTCCGGCTGATCTCCGCCCCCCTGTCTGTCCACTCTGCTCACCCCCGTGCTGATTCCCCCCCCCATTCTCCCCATCAGGACAGACACGGTTGCCTGTCGCGACGGTTCATGAGAGCTGCAACGCACACCCCGGGTTCAGCAATGAAACATGTGCTATATTGTTTCATTTTGATTGTGTCTTTTTGTTTCATATTGTATCGTACGGCATTCCCCCGGACCTCCGTCCCCAAACTTATATAATTGTATTTAAACCATTTTTATACTTTGGTACACCCTTTGCTGAAGGGAGGATCAAGAAACAAATCGGTATGACCTTCAACAGGGAGACAGAGATCACCCATCCAAACCAATTGATTGAGCGAACGATGGCTGCGGTTGCCTTCCGGACACCGCTTTAATCCATTCACAGATATGAGGAGAAACAGAATGAACTTTTTTAAAAATTTTGGCATGCTCATGATGATGGGAGCCCGGGCACATGCCCAGTGGGAACTGGATATATCCAATACCATCCGCAAGGACCCCAAACGACGGATTATTTTGTGTTTACTGCTGATTCCGATCATTATCGGGGGCATTGCCATCGCCGGTGATGTGGGCGAACTGCTGCCCCAGGCGCTGGGTGGAAAAAAAGCATACAGTCCGGCCTTTTACACACCGGGTATTTTTGTGGCCTCAATCCTGATCGGCATCGGGGCCGGTCTGATCACCGGCTGTATCGGAGCCGGCGGCGGCTTTATCATCGCCCCCGCCCTGATGAGTGCCGGGATCAAGGGGATTCTGGCAGTTGGGACCGACCTGTTCCACATCTTTGCCAAAGCGATCATGGGGAGTGTTATTCACAAGAAACTGGGGAACATCTCGGTACCCCTGGCGCTTTTCTTTCTCATCGGCGCCATTCTGGGAGGCACCGGCGGGGGGATGATCAACCGCTGGCTGTATGACATCAACCCGGTTCTGAGTGACACGTTTATCACGACGATCTATGTGCTGATGCTGGGGATCCTGGGTATCTATTCACTCACGGACTATCTGCGGGCCCGCAGTTCAATGAAGAACAAGGATTTTCATGGGGGTGGCTTTGACGAGAGTGCCATGGGCAGTCTGCCTTCCAGGATTCAATCGATCCAGATTCCGCCCATGGTGACATTCGATCAGGGCCTGGTCCCGGGGGGTAGACAAGTCTCCTCGATTTTTCTAATTCTCTGCGGTGGCCTGGTTGGTTTCTGTGCAGCGATTATGGGTGTTGGCGGGGGTTTTCTGACCTTTCCGATCTTTGTCTATGTGCTGGGGGTCTCCTCCATGACCACGGTGGGAACCGACATTTTTCAGATTATCTTTACCGCCGGGTATAATGCCATCACGCAGTATGCGGTCTACGGGTTCATTTTTTACACCATGGCCATTGGCATGCTGCTGGGTTCGCTGTTTGGCATCCAGATCGGCGCGATGGTCACCAAGGTGGTCAGTGGCATCACCATTCGCGGATTTTACGCCATGGCGGTCCTGGCCGGTTTTGTAAACCGTGCGTTTGCATTGCCCGGCAAACTGGCCGAGATGGATATCATTCCCATGTCAAAGACGACGGCATCGGTTTTAAATACCATCGGCATCTGGGCGTTTTTTCTGGTTATCGGTTTCTTTTCGGTCTGGGTCATCACCACCTTTTTCAAAAACCTGAAACAACTTCGCGGTGAGGAGGGAATATGTTAGCACCACAGCGCAAGGACCTGTCACTGGGGATCACCCTGATGGCCAGTTTTATCCTGATCCTGGCATCCCTGTTTATGCCCATATTCAAGGGTGTCACTCCCATGAATTTTATGGACCGGTTATACAATTCCATCTCCAAGGGGTCGGTCTATTATATCGACCAACTGCAGTCCGAGACCGTGAATTATCGGGGGAAGTCCTTCGATTTTTCCTGGCAGGCGGAAACACCGGCCCGGGCAGACCGGATGGCGGCTATGTTTAAAAACGCCGGAGCCAATGTGACCGTCAGCCAGATGCTGGTGACCGTGAATGGGGATCTGGGTCTGATCCTGGACCGCATTCTGGCGGACTCTGATTTTATGTTCAATAACCAGGGGGAAACCGTCCGCGATCGCTATCAACTGGACGAAAAAACAGTCCTGTATGAATGGTGGACCGCCCTCAAAGGCGTCAACAAACAGCTCAACCGTCAGAAACGGTTCCAGGAGGCTAAATTCGTCAACGCGGTACTGACCAAGGCGGTGGAATGTTCCTATAACTATTACGGCATCGGCGCCCGGAATATCATGGAACAGGCGACACTGGTTGTCCTGTCACTGGTGTTTTATGTCATCTATACGGTATGGTTGGGGTACGCGATCCTGTTTTTACTGAAAGGGTTCGGACTCAAGCTGGAACAACACTGAGACCGGTTGGATGCGGGAGCCAAGATGGACGGTATGAATCGTGTGATTCAGTTTTTCAAGAACCGCTTTTCCGCCGGTGATGACGGGGCAGACGCCCAGAAACTGGCTGAATTGCGACTGGATTTCAAGTCCCGCTTTCACAGCTTCAAGTTGCTGCTGCAGGCGAACAACAGCGCCCTGGAAAAAATGGCCGCCATGGAGAAGACCCTGACGGACAGACGCCCTTTTGGCATGCCGTTCGTCAAGGCAACGGCGACGGCTGCGACGGTGGATGTCTTTCGCATGATCCGCAATCTGGACGAGATTTCCAGTGGGAAATACGGGGTCTTGAACGACCGGTTCAACGAGATCCAAAACAGTATCGTCCGGATTCTGTCCACCGAAAAACCGGCTCCCCAGGCCCGCCTGACAATCCCTTTCAGCAAGATCTTCAAGGAAGATGCACCCCGGGTTGGCAGCAAGATGGCCAAACTCTGTGAAGCCCGGAACCGGCTGGGTCTGGCCGTTCCGGATGGCTTTGTCGTCACGGCTGCTGCGTATCAGCGCTTTATTGACCATAACGACCTGCAGGTCGAAATCAACCGCCGGTTCCAGACAGCTGATTTCGAGCGGATCGATCTGCTGCAGCAGGTCAGCCGGGGTATTGAAAAACTGATCCTGGAGGCGGTCCTCCCCGATGATGTAACGACCGCCATTCAGGAGGCCTATGCGGACCTGGAACAAAAGATGGGCCGACCTTTCGGAGCCGCCCTGAGAAGCAGTGCCCTTGGCGAGGATCTGGCCCGAACCTCCTTTGCCGGCCAGTATCTGTCAAAACTGAACGTCGGCCGGGACGATATCATCGCGTCATACAAAGCGGTGGTTGCCAGCAAATACAGTCTGCAGGCCGTTGTCTACCGCTTCAATTGCGGTTTCAGGGACGAGGATAACGCCATGTGCGTCGGGTGCATGGCAATGGTCCCCGCACGGGCGGGGGGAGTTGTCTATTCCCGTGATCCGGTCAACAGCGACACCGATACCCTCATCATCAATTCGGCCTGGGGATTGCCCAAACTGGTGGTGGATGGCAGTTCCAGCAGTGACCAGCTGTCGGTTTCCCGGCAGTTCCCCCATGCCATCATCGATCATCGCACAGAGATCAAGGAGACACAGATCGTCTGCGCATCCCGGGATGGGACCCAGTCAGAGGAGATCGATCCGGCACGCCGTGCCGAGCTGTCCATCGATGCCGAAACCGCCACCCGGCTGGCCCACTGGTCGCTGCAACTGGAAAGACATTTCCAGGCACCCCAGGATATCGAATGGGCCCTGAGCTACGATGGAAAACTGTTTATTCTACAGTGTCGACCCCTGCTGCAGATGGTCCGGGAGCAGCTGATTCAACAGGACGATGGTCCTTCGGATCCCGCTGAACAGCCGATCGTCCAGGGGGGCATCACCGTCAGTTCCGGTTCCGGTTGGGGGCCGGTGGTGGTGGTCGAAACAATTTCCGATATGGGAACCTTCCCCCCCGGTTCGGTTCTGGTCACCCGCCAGGCCCTTCCCCGCTGGGCCCCGCTGCTGGACCGGGCCGCGGCGGTGGTGACGGAACGGGGCAGTTTCGCCGGTCATCTGGGGAATGTGGCCCGGGAGTTCGGGGTCCCGGCCATTTTTGATCTTCCCGGGGCCAGGGAGATCCTGCGGCATGCCGGCCCCGTAACGGTGGACGCCACGCGAACCCGCATCTATCAAGGCAAACTGGCGTCCCTCCTGACCCGTTCGGAAGCAAAAAAAAATCTGATCGAGGGCAGCCCGGTCTTTGAAACCCTGAAAGCGGTCAGTCGTCAGATCGTCCCCCTGAATCTGATCGATCCCGATTCCACCGATTTTCGAGCAGAGCGCTGCCAGACGCTGCACGATATCACCCGGTTCATCCATGAGACCGCCGTCCAGGAGATATTCAATTTTGGCCGGGAGTTCCGTTTTTCGGAAAAAACGAGTAAGCAGCTGATGTTCAAGGTTCCCATGCAGTGGTGGGTGTTGAACCTGGATGACGGTTTCAAAAAGGAGATCAGCGGCCGGTATGTCCGGCTGGAGGAGATCTGCTCGATTCCCATGCTGGCCCTGTGGGACGGGATTGTCGCAGTTCCCTGGGCGGGGCCACCCCGCATTGACGGACGGGGGTTGATGTCCGTCATGTTTCAGGCCACGACCAATCGGGCCCTGAATGGCGGCGACGCTTCCCGTCTCGCCGAAAAGAACTATTTCATGATCTCCAGGCACTTCTGCAGCCTGGCTTCTCGCCTGGGGTTCCATTTTTCCACGGTCGAGTCGATCATCAGTGAAAAAGAGGATGAAAACTATATCTGTTTTCAATACCGTGGCGGGGCCGCCGATTTCAACCGCCGGTTGAGGCGGGTCCGATTCCTGGGCGATATTCTCGAGGAAAACGGGTTTATCATCACCGTCCGGGAGGACACCCTGGTCGCACGTCTGGAAAAGCGGGAAGCGGCGATCATGGTCAACAAGCTGAAGATTATCGGTTACCTCACCATTCACTCCCGGCAGCTGGATATGATCATGACCAACAATGCCGCCATCAACTATTATCGGGAAAAAATCCGTCGGGACATCACCGGTTTAATATCGTCCGACAATGACCGGGGTAGGCAGATGGAACCACAAGGCGATTGACAGAGTCCGGGTTCCGATATATCACCAAGATAAGGAAAACCATACCGGCGCGGGGTTTATGGCACCCATGTCCCGGTCACGCGAAACCGCCTGTTTCCGGTTTGATTTGAAGAACGAACGGCAACCCTATATCAGAAACCTGTCAGCGTCGCCTGTCATCATGCAGGAGCTGATTGACGAGATCCCTGTCGGGATGTTCATCACCGACCGGACACGGCGGATCATGCTCATCAACCGGACGATGGAGGCACTGACCGGTTTTTCCAGGGAGACAGTCCGGGGAATTCCCTGTTGTCATGTTCTCAGATGCAGCCTCTGTATCAAGGACTGCCCCGTGGTCAATATGGATCGGGATTCCGAGGCGGTTTCCAGGGAGAGCGATATCATCAACCGCGACCGGCAACTGATCCCGGTCCGGGTGACCAGCGCCGTCCTGAAGGATCAGAAAAACAACCTGGTGGGTTTTCTGGAAACGGTCGAGGACCTGCGGGCCCTGCGGGAGCTGAATGCCCGTATGAACCAGGCTTTCAGCTTTTCCAGGCTGATTGGACGCAGTCCGAAAATGGAGAAGATCTACCAGATCCTGCCCATCCTGGCCCAGAGTGACTCCTCCGTTCTGATTACCGGAGAGACCGGCACGGGCAAGGACCTGGTGGCGGAAGCGATTCACCAGTCTTCCAATCGGGCCAAGGGACCGTTTGTGAAGATCAATTGTGGCGCTCTACCTGCGAATCTACTGGAATCGGAACTTTTCGGTCACCAGAAAGGGGCATTTACCGGCGCCACGGATAACAAACCAGGACGATTCCGGCTGGCCCACAACGGAACCCTCTTCCTGACGGAGATCGGGGACCTGCCCCTGGCGCTGCAGGTCAAGCTGCTGACCTTTCTGGACGATCAGGTGATTTTCCCGCTGGGCAGCACCCGCGGGTTTCAGGCCAATGTGCGGGTCATTGGCGGCACCCACCGGAACCTGGAACGAATGGTCCGTGAGGGAAATTTCAGGGAGGATCTGCTTTTCCGCCTGAATGTGGTCCGGATTCACCTGCCGCCGCTGCGGGAACGGGAGGGGGACTTTCGTCTGCTGGCGGACCATTTTTTCCGCGATCTGTTGAGCCGTTTTCAGAAACGGATCAAGGGCTTTTCCCCCAAGACCCTGCAGATCCTGAAAAGGTATCCTTTCCCGGGCAACGTCAGGGAACTGCGGAATATCGTGGAATATGCCGTCAATGTCTGCCAGTCAGACATGATCGAACTGGAGCATCTGCCGGCCTACCTGTTTGACAGCCCGGCTGAAATGGAAGCGGCAGATACCGCCCCCCCTGAACGACCGGCTATGTTCGAAAGGCAGGGCAGATCGGAAAGAAACGGGGATGCCGGTGAGACCTGGTCCCAGGTGGAACGGGAGCTGATCATGGATGCCATGCGCAAGGCGGGTGGCAGACGGAACGAGGCCGCCGAGATCCTGGGGTGGGGGCGCAGCACCCTCTGGCGCAAGATGAAAAAGCTCAACCTGAACTGAATGTCAACCCCTGAACAAAGGTCATCCCAGCCGGATGACCCCCGGACAATGACGCATGTTTGATGGACACCCATGGCGGAAAAAATACTGATCCCTCTGTTTGGAGAAGATGTGGCCCCGCGCTTCGATCTGGCCACGGAGGTGCTGATCATTACCGGAAACCAACCGGAGCAGGCCTCCGACGAGAAGATCATCGTTTTACCCCAGGCGTCCGCCGAACAGCTCTGTCACCTGATTCTCACCGAAGCAATTAAAACCGTGATTTGCGGCGGTATCGAAGAAGAGTACTACCGGTACCTGGTCTGGAAGAAAGTCCAGGTTCTCGACTCCATCATCGGTCCCTGGCAGAAGGCACTGGCCAGATTCCAGCAGAAAAACCTCCAGCCGGGGGATATTGTGTACCATTTTGAAGAGCCCACAGATGAAACTTAGATCAATCGGCAAATGGATTAAACAGAGTTTTCTGTTTGATGCCGACGACGTGGCATCCCCCTTGCGCTACCAGTTGCTGAAAAGAAACATCATCGTCATCATGATCACCATCACCTTTGTGCCGCTGTTGTCGATGGCCCTGATCAACTATCATCAATACCAGACCAGCCTGAAATCGGAAATCGTCGAGCCCCTGCGGCTGCTGAGCAATAAAACCGTTCACTCCTTCGAACTGTTCCTGGAAGAGCGTCTCTCCACCATCCGCTCGATTGCTTCCATGAGCAGTTTCGCTGATCTGTCGGACAGGCAGAAAATCAACCGCTATTACCGGATCCTGAAAAAAGAGTTCGGCGGGTTCGTCGATCTGGGTATCATCGACAACAACGGGATTCAGGTGGCCTACGCCGGACCATACGACCTGGTGGGCCGGGACTATTCAAAACAGAGCTGGTTCCATGAGGTCAAGGTCCGGGGCTTTTTTATCAGTGACGTCTTTCTCGGGTATCGGGAATTTCCCCATATTGCCATTGCGGTGCAGCAATTCCAGGATAACGGCCTGGGATGGATGCTGCGTGCGACGATCGACACCAAAAAGTTCGACAGTATTATCGCCAGTATCGGCCTTGATTCTGAAGGGGACGTTTTTCTGGTCAATCGTTCGGGCGTCCTGCAGACCCAGTCGAAATACTACGGAAACGTGCTAGAGCCCTGCGAGCTGGATCTGCCCCTGAAAAACTGGGGGACTCAGGTGGTGGATATCACCGACCGGGGGGGCAGGGAGATGCTGCTCTCCTTTACCAATTTTCGCAACCATGACTACGCCCTGGTCGTGGTCAAGCCCAAATCGGTGATTCTCAAATCCTGGTACACGCTGAAAAGTGAGATGTTCTTCATTTTTCTAGGCGGCGTGATCCTGATCGTGCTGGTGGTGATCCGGGTAGCCAACCTGCTGGTCAACCGGATCTATGTCGCCGACCAGCGTCGGGAATCGGCTTTTCGCGAACTGGAAAACACCCAGAAGCTCTCCTCCATCGGTCGTCTGGCAGCCGGGGTCGCCCATGAGATCAACAATCCCATGGCCATTATCAACCAGAAAGCCGGCCTGATGAAAGACCTGCTGGAACTCAACGGGGGTTTCAAACATCATGAAAAGTTCCAGGACCTGACCAACGCCATCCTCCAATCCGTGGACCGCTGCAAGAACATCACCCACCGCCTGCTGGGCTTCGCCCGCCGGATGGAGGTCATGGTCGAAACCCTGGATATCAACGAGGTCGTCAAAGAGGTGCTGGGATTCCTGGAAAAAGAGGCCCTCTACCGAAAAGTCGCCCTGGAACTGCAACTGGACGAGAAGATTCCCCAGATCTCTTCAGACAAGGGACAACTCCAGCAGGTGTTTCTCAACATCCTGACCAACTCCCTCGCAGCCGTCGAGGACGAGGGACGGATCATTATCCGCTCCCGGGCTGAAGCGCCGGATAGAATTGCCGTCTCCATTGAGGACAACGGTTGCGGCATGTCACCGGAAACGCTCTCCCACATCTTCGAACCCTTTTTTACCACTAAAAAAGGGTATGGTACCGGTCTGGGTCTACCCATCACCTACGGCATAATCAAAAAACTCGGTGGCGACCTGAAGGTCCAGAGTACCGAGGGAAAGGGAACCATTTTTACCGTCACCCTGAAGCCAAACCTGCAGCTGACCAAGGAGAATCCATGAAAGACAAAAAGGTGTTACTGGTTGATGATGAGACTGAATTCGTGACCACCCTGGCAGAAAGACTGAAACTGCGTGATATCGAGACGGATATCGCCACAGACGGAGAAGCTGCGCTGCGCATCGTGGAAACAACACCCCCCGATATTATGATCCTGGACTTGAAAATGCCGGGCCTGGGAGGATTGGCGGTTCTGAAACAGGCCAAATCCATCCGGCCCGGGATCAAGGTCATTCTGCTGACCGGACACGGTTCCACCAAGGAAGGAATCGAAGGCATGAACCTCGGCGCCTTCGACTACCTGATGAAACCCATCAATATCGAAGAGCTGATTGAAAAAATGCGGGACGCCGTCAACAAAGGGTAGATATCCAATGGAAAATAACTTTACTGGAAACGGACCGGCCTTTCTGGGTGCCATCACTGCCGGGGCGACCCACGAACTGAGCAACGTGCTGGCTATCATTCAACAATCGGCGGGATTGATGCAGGATCTCTGCAGCCTCTCGCCTGAAAAATCCTTTCCCCACCAGGAGACCATCGTCCGCAGCCTGGAGGCGATCGAGAGACAACTCCAGCGAGGCGCCACACTACTCAGCTGTTTAAACCGCTTCGCCCACAGTGCGGATCGGGACCGGGCTTCCCTGAATCTCTGGGAACTGATCAACCGGATGCTGGTTCTCTGTCGTCGCAATGCGGGTATGAAGAGCATCACGCTCACCCTGACCGGACCCAACCCCGGGTACACCCTGGTCACCCACCCCCTGCAACTGGAGATGGCGCTTTTTTCTGCCATACAGGTCTGCCTGAATGGCATGACAGCACCGGGGCAGATTCAATTCACACTGACAGAAAGGGGAAACCGGTTCACCGTTCACCTCTCCTGTTCCCTGGAGACCGGCGACTCGCCCATCAGCAGCGATGCCCCTGACGAAACCCCGCACTGGCAATCCCTGGTTGCTCTGGTAACCCAGTTGGGGGGGGAGGTTGAATCCTTCACCCCTGCCAGAGGGATTTGCATGCACCTGCCGGCTGAAACCTGATACACCCGAGTGGGTCTGTATCAACCTGTCGTGGGATTCACGTTGAGGGGGTTTCGAACCCCCACCGCGGGGACACGACCACTTTCAAAAAGTCTCAATACGTTTCATTTCATTCCCCCAGATTTGTCTTATTACGTTTCATTTTCATTCGTCTTGCTGATATATTTTTCCTCAATATCTCTCAATATTCTGTAATATTT
The DNA here is from genome assembly GCA_018830885.1 of bacterium. GTDB lineage: Bacteria > SAR324 > SAR324 > XYD2-FULL-50-16 > XYD2-FULL-50-16 > JAHJRI01. The sequence goes on from JAHJRI010000228.1 coordinate 15,029, forward strand.
AATATAACAGTTTTTGGTACATGTTTTGCTGGTATATAGAAAACCGACCATGCAATTGAATCTATTAGAGGGGGGGTATCCAATGAATCGCATTCTAAAAAAACTGGAAAAAATGTTCATGGCGGTCGCTTTTGCCGAGGTTGGCGAACGTGACACCGCCCTGCAACTGGCAGACTTGAAACCAACCGACCCGCTGGTGGTCAACCGGTTTTTAACATCCATTGAAGACTGTTTTAGCGCGGTCGCATTCGCCGAAGCCAATTGCCATCACTACTGTGATGGGGTATTAAAACGCAGCAACCGCCGCCGGCCGAAACAGGCTGTCTCTCTGAAAACCTTTTTGAAAGATGTCGGGTTACAGCATGTTCAGGTGCGGTATGGGGTTGCCATCATCTGATGGGATGACAAGCCGGAACCTTTTACAAGACCGTTGCTATGAGTGCAGGATTGCTGATCATCGATCGCGATTCCCTCTTGAGATCCAATCTGGATCACCGACTGCGTATGGAGCGTTACCGGATATTCACTTCGGATCGACCGGATGAGATCATGAAGATAATGCGGAAAAAAAGAATCGATGTGGTTCTGTTAAACCTCGTCGATCTCAGGAACGAAGGGCTGCGCCTGTTAACCCAGTTGAAGGCATTGCGCCCTCTGGTGGAGGTGATTCTCATCAACCAGTCCAGTCAGATCGCACTCTCCATCGAGGGAATGAAACGGGGTGCTTTCGATGATTTCCTGTTACCCTTCGATATGAACCAGTTGCTGACCCGAATTCAGGACGCCATTGCGTTAAAGAAACAACGTCGGAGCCGTCGTAAAACGTTCCGGGAGAAGATCGATGACATCATGATTGCAGTCAGTTTTGCAGAGGCAGGCGAGATCGAAATCGCCCGGCAATATCTGAACCGGTCCGACAACCGGAGGGGAAAAGAGGCTGATACAGAAAAGGGGCACCCTGATAAAACCAACACCTAACCATAATAGTGACAATGATGGAGTATAGCCGATGAAACAGATAAAAATACTGCTGGTGGATGATGAAGAGGAGTTCGTCAAGACGCTTTCGGAACGGATCAGAATGCGGAATATCTCTTCCGAGGTCGCCCTGAACGGTGAAGCGGCGCTTCAGCTGGTCGAAGACGAGGTGCCGGATGTCATGGTCCTGGACCTGAAGATGCCCGGCATCGATGGCATGGAAGTGCTCAAACGCATCAAGAAAAAGTACCCGGAGGTTCAGGTGATCATGCTGACCGGGCACGGTTCCGAAAAAGATGAAGAGACCGCGCGCAGTCTGGGGGCCTTTGGCTATCTGAACAAACCCGTCAACCTGGACAACCTGATCCAGCATATCAAAAACGCGTATGCGGAGAAAGTGGAGAGAAACCTCATGGCCGCAACCTTTGCCGAAGCAGGCGAGTTTGATACCGCCAGAAGCATTCTGAAACAAAAAAAGAAATAGTCCCCGAAAAGCGTCGAACCGGCAAAAGACGCTGATCACTGCAAGAATCCCGGGATCCTGACTGGAGGGGAACATGAAAACGAAAGTGCTACTGGTTGACGATGAAGAAGGCTATGTCCAGCCCCTGTCAGAGCGGCTGACTGCTCGCGGATTCGATGTATCGGTCGCCTACAATGGTGAAAGCGCATTGGAACTGGTCGAACGCCAGAACTTTGATGTGGTGCTGCTGGATGTGATGATGCCGGGAACAGGCGGGATCGAAACCTTCAAACAGATCCGCAACATCGATTTTCTGGTGCATGTCATCATGCTGACCGGCTACGCCGAAGTTGAAACGGCCATTGAGGAGATCCGCAGCGGAGCCTTCGACTATCTGGTCAAACCGGTCCAGATTGACCATCTGGAGGAACGAATCCGTTTCGCCCATCATCATAAAACCCTCCAGGAGAAGCGGCTCAGGGATAAGATGGACGGCATGGACAGAGGAGGGGCGCACTGAAACCTGTTCCAACGCCCTCGTCCCGATTCCCCCCCTCCCGGACCTTCCCCCGACCCATCGCAGCTTCTCGATCCTGAGAGACAAACGGCATTTTGGGCTCTATTGGCAACACTGCCCTTGAGTTTTTACGGGCTGGTTGATATGCTCGCAAAATAAAGAGCCTGTCCGGTTTGAATGGGTCACTCCGAAACCGCGGTGTCAAATTGTTTCCATGACCGGCCGCCGACAATTCCCGGACCATTTCCCCCTCGGACAGGCGGCCGATTGGAGAACGGCATCCGATGACCAACAGGACGCACAGGGTGGTTTTTCTAAAGCGAAAACCGATTGTCCCAAGCTCAATTTTTGAACCCGGCCTATGAACCTTAACCATCCAGTGGTATTGACGGTCCTGATCCAGGGGGTGCTTCTGTTTTGGTCGCTGCCCCTCTTTGGTCAATCCTCCCGGTGGACCGAGCATTTACTGGAGACCACCATCGAATGGGTCCAGGTCAGGGACGAAGCGGGGGTTCAAATATCGACCGGGACCTGGCCGGAGAGCGACTTTATCAGTTATCGTTCGGAAACCATTTTCGAAACCTCCCTGGAAAACCTGATCACCTTGATCGAGGATGTGGCGGCCTACAGAGAGTGGATGCCGGATTGCGATGAATCAACCCTGCTGGCGAAGATCGGGACGTCCGTTTATGTCTACTACCTGTCCGTCAAATCTCCCTGGCCGATCACAGACCGCGACTGGGTCAATCGTCTGGAACTTCAGCAGGAGGGTCCGAATGGAAAGGTCACCGTGCACTATGAATCATTTCCCGGGTTACCGGCAGAAAAACAGAACAAGATCCGGGTCAGGGAGCACTTTGCTTTATGGAGTCTGACCCCTGTGGGCCGAAACCGGGTGCATTCGGTCTGGTACGGCCACAGTGAACCCGGTGGCAGTATTCCGCCCTGGCTGGTACGAATGACACTGGATCGCATCATCATGGACACGACCCGAAATATGCGAGACCGCCTCTCCCCGTCACCTTGAAAACACTAAAACGCCTCCCCTCGCTTGACCGGCAGCAGAAAGAGCAGCGCGATAATCAGAGTGACAGCGGAATAGAGAAAAGCCGTGCGGTAGTTGTTTGAAAAAAGCTCAATGATCTTTCCGGATAGAATCGGTCCGACGATGGCGGAGGATTGGGATGAGAGATAGTAGAGCCCGGTATAGGCGCCCAGTCTATCCTGGGGCGCCATATCCACCACCATGGGCAGAGAGTTGACCAGGATAAACGACCAGGCGATACCACACAAAGGCAGCATAATCCGGGCCTGGAAGACGGTCGTAATGGTAAAGCCGTATCCCAGCAGGAGTGCAAACGCGATAATTCCGCCACTGATCGATTTTTTCCGGCCGATCTTGCCACCGACGTATCCCCCCACAGGTGCAAACAGGATAATCGCCAGGGAAAAATAGGCCAGCAGAAAGGTCGCCTCTCCCGAGTCAACGTTGAGCTCGTTGACCGCAAAGGAGGTAAAAAAGACCTCCAGCGCATTGTATCCCAGGAACCAGAAGAAAATGGCTCCCAGAAAATAGAGAGCGGAACGATCCCGGTCCCTGACAACGGTCTTCATACTGCCGATCAGACCGGGTTCGCCCTCTACCGGCTCAACCGATTTCGGTTCCGGTTCCTTGATAAACAGCAGCACGACGGCACAGGCCGCCACCATGGCAAACCCCCCAAAGATAAAGGGCGCTCCCACCGATACCTTGAACAGGAGGCCACCCACCGCAAACGCCAGGACACCGCCGACACCCCCCATGAGGTTAATCATCCCGTTTGCCTGGGATCGTTTGGGGGAGGGGGTAATATCCGGCATCAGCGAAACCACCGGAGTGCGGAAGATATCCATGGCAAACAGGGTCAGAAAAATAGCCCCCATGAACAGCAGCAGGGATTGTCCCAGAAACAGGGGTATTGCCAGGAAACCGAGAAAAGCCAGGGGCGCACCGGTAGCGATGAAGGGTTTGCGCCTGCCCCAACGGGTCCAGATCCTGTCTGAATAGGCT
>JAHJRI010000229.1 GCA_018830885.1 bacterium
GCCCTTCCCCACAGCTTCTGTCTGCATTGACCCACTGGCCACGTGGGTGCCAGTTGATCCGGAAGTCCCGGTAGAAGATGCAGATGCTGAGCCGGGAGTTGCCGGTGACACAAACACGAAATCGCCCCGGTCGAGGTCGGGGTCCTTAATTTTACCGTACTGCGGCGTCTGCTGGCTGTTGTAACCCATCACTTTTTCATTCAAAAACATGCCCATCTCAGTCCCGGTCACGTAGCCATCCTTGTTCAAGTCTGCCTCGCCTTCCAGGGCGCGCACAAATGACGGTGTGAAAACGCTCCTGGCCGGGACCTCCTCCCCGGCACTGCCTGCCGTGATATATTGCCTGACGGGGCTGGCGGTAAAGGCATTGATATGGGGTGGGGTTTTAGGCAGGGCCTTGGTTTTAAAAATCGCGCCGGAGAAGCAACTGTCGAACAGAAAGAGGGCATGTTTGGATTCAATCTGCCGCGACCAGGTGATAATCATGTTCATATTCAACGCTTTTCTCAGAAACCCTTTTCTGTCTTTTTCGGGATTCGGGGCATCGGTCGGCACCAGGTATCCTTTGGTACCGTTCTTCCTGGAATAGCCATGGCCCGAATAGAAAAAGAGCAGGCGATCGTTCTCGTTGTAGCCATATTGATCGATAAAATCCTCGAAAGCCTTCTGCAGCCTGGTACTATCGGGATCCATGACTTTCACCACATTAAACCCCTGTTCTTTCAGGACTGATTCCACCCTGACCAGCTCAGCCGGTATGGTCTGCAGATCCGGCCAGCCCGCCGTGTAGTCGGACACACCGATCAGCAGCGCATGGCTTTTTTCATACATGCCGACCTGTTTGCCGGACCTGTCCCGGATGTCAACGGATAGGCCTCTGGTTGCTGCATGCAGTGAACATGTCAGCAAAACGCCAACCCAGATAAAACAAAAAAACCGCAATTGCTTTGTCATAATGAGTCCCTGTTTTTTTCAGATCAGGATGAATGCTCTTTCTCTCCAAGACGGACAACTATCTCTTTTTCACATCAGACTGGTGTCAAGTCAACTGTCCGAGGAGGGTGCACCAAAAACATGTGGGTATGTGATCATAAGCCCTTCAAGAGGTTATTTATTCAGAAAAACGCAAGAATCCATCCTTGGAGCTCCTGGAATCCATCCCTGGCTTCCAAGGTTTTCTGAACAAACAACCTCTTTCCGCTTACAGGTACCCACACATATTTGGTGCACCCATGTCGGAAACAGCAGAAATTGATCGAAGCGACAATCAAGACACGACACTAATAACAGCCCCAACAATAGACTGTCAAATTTAAGGCCAACACTACCCTTGATCTCTGGGCCACAATGAACAAGATAAAGCAGGGTTTGAGCCACCAGTTGTGCCACACCGATCCGGGGTGCCGATCTGTTCCCGACCTCAGGCCAGCCATGGCTGAACTTCCGCAAAACACCAGCAGGAACGGGAATTTCAACTTGTGTCTGGCAAAAATTGATTCAATTCTGTTTTTTGTCCGTCTTAAATTATAACCGCTCAACCAACAGACCATCATTTCCGCGGAGCGGGCAGAGCGCTGGATTAAAAACAATCGTTTCTTATATGCAAAGGGATACATGAATATACCAACTGAAGATGCAACAAACACTGAAGGGGCCCTTGTCTGTTCATCCATAAAGACGAATGCAGCAAACAGGCTCGCCATTGGCAAGGATCCGGGTGGCGACAACCTGTTTGAAAAAGACGCATTGTTCAGCCTGTTTGACCGGAAAAAACAGTTTAAGAAACGGTCATATCAGGAGCAGGCGTTGCTTTTAGTGGATTTGAATGCCAAAGCCTTTGCCCTGACAGTCAACATCGCCACCAACGGCATTACCGTCGAACGGGGCCAAGGGTATTACGCCGGTTGCAGCCGGGAAAACGCCGAAAAAATAGAGATGATCCTTTCCCGGGGAGTCCACCCCAAAAAATATAAACTGTTGGATCATCACCTGTTTATCCCTGAAAGAATCGCAGTCGACGCCGGGGACCTGGAAAACGAGATTCCAGAGGCCATTCACGGCAGCCTCCGGCATGAAATCGGCGAAGTTAAATACAACGACTGGCAGCAGTTCATCCTGCGGCAGTACGCGATCGAACAGAAGTGCCGCAAAGGGGAGATGGGGAAAGGGTGGGGGAAAGACTACGGCTATTTTATCAATGGCGTCGGCGATCCCCGGATCAACTACCTGGTTTCCAGGGACTCTGAAGAGGCCCGGAGAGACATCATCGTTTCCGAATTGCAGGGTATCATCGGGTTACTGGGGGCCATCGGCGGGCTCCCCCGTCATCACCAGTTTCTGATGCTGGCCAATTGCCGGGAAGCGGAAACCTACGCCCCCGACCTGGTCAACCTGATTAAAAAAGAGGCCGACCCCATTGCCCTGCAGTATTATAACAAGCATAAAAGACTGCTGACCGAGATGGCCGAGGCTGAGGATATCCTGCTGTTTTATAGCCTGGCCAACCAGTTATGGATTGATTATGCCCGGAATATTGTGGCCTGCGATGCCGACAGGGAGCTGGAAAAATACTGTCGTCTCTCTGAATTATGGCCGATGCCATCCAACATGGGAGCCCTTTACGACGGGCAAAACGGGGTGGTGGTGCCGATCCCGGACGAGCGGATCACAGTCGCCGCAAGCGTACCCGGTGTTCAATGGGAGAACCGGGTGGGACCGCAACACCCGGTCCCGCCACGAGACCCCCTGAATGAAGAAAAAATGATGTCGGTTTGCCGCGCCATTGAAGCCCATCAGGAAGACGAACAACGAAAAAACAACCTCCGCGGTCTGCCCGTCTCCGGCATACAGGAACGGGCCCATGGCAAAGGCCGAAAATCCGGGAAAAAGAGCAGAAAGCGAAACCACCACCAGCGATTTTGTGGCAGCATCGACGACCTCAGCAACCGGTTTGCCAACAACGTCCATGAATTCACACCCAAACAGGCATCAGATGTGGCGAAAAGACAGAACCAGGGGAATCTCAGCGTACGGTCCTACATCAGCACCCAGGGACGGGCGAAAAACATTTATACCCAGTTGAAACCCTATCTGAAGTATTATGCCGTTTTCAGCGTGATCGTCGATACCAGCTTCAGTATGCAGGGTGACGCCGAAGGCGGCAGATCCAAGATCGATTACACCAAGGACGCCGCCTATGCTTTTTGTGACGGGCTGTCCAAAAAAAATATTCCCTTTGAACTGCTCACATACGGCAGCGAGGATAGCACCGGTTTTGAGCTGGAGATCATCCATCTCATCGATGACCTGGGCCATTTCAGCACACCTGAAAAAAGGCGATTCGCAGCCATCACCGCCACTGGCGGCCAGGCTGACGTCTGGGCACTGGAAAGCAGTGGGGAGAGGCTGTTCCAATTTGCGCGGGAACAAGCCTGCACACCGTTTTTCGTGATGATTTGCGATGGCTGTGCCGGATTCGAATTAAAAACCGCTGTCAGAAAAATGCGACGCGCCGGCGCGGTTGTGGTTGGGATCGGGATAAAGCTGAACCATCATGAAAAAGAGGAGTTCAACAGCAATTTCGGCAATGCCGGTATATTTGTGGACGATATGAAACAGCTGGTCAAAGCCATGACGGATAAGCTGAAAGTCGAACGAAACCGGCTGTTGCTGACCTGTTAACGGGTCAAGGGTTTAGCCTTTAAATGACACTCCCCGCCGTAAGTGGCGTGGTATCAAAGTGTCATTCCGGGCTTGACCCGGAATCCAGTTATATATTTATCTGGATCCCGGATCGGGGTCCGGGATGACAGGTCACCAGAAGCAGCAGGGTTTTAAATCCAGGCTTCGCAATCAAATAGACCTAACCATCGGAAAACTGAAAATGACTCTGGAAAACCTGGCAACCATTAAAAAAATGACGGTCAAAAATAGTGAAGAAGATATCTCACCCGATGACCGCAAAGCCATCGTTGACTGGCTAAAGGGGTTCCCTGCCGATTGGAAAAAGGAAATGGCGGCCACACTGCTCTCCGGATGCAATGACGACGATCCGGTCATGCCGATTGAAATCATTCGCCAGACCGTCTCCAACGAATTCGCCCATGTGGAAGCCTACCTGGTGGATAACCTGGATCGTTTTACAGCCGATGACAAATTGGAATTACATTCGGAAAGCAACGTGATGCTCTTTTACAAACTGGTTAAACGGGCCTGCTTATCCATTATTCACCATTATTTAACCGCACGTTACAACCGGTATCGGACCTTCTCCTTTAGAAGAACCAACCAGCCCTGGGAATCGTATATCAACACAGTCGTTAATTTTCAAAAATGCTCGCTGTTTGGCGATTACCGTGACAACCATTTCAGCCGGACCATCCATATCGATGAGATCGAAGACATCAACTGGATGACAGAGGCCAGGCCCCTGCAGCAACTGTATTGCCTGGTCGACAACTGGAAGAAAAAACTGGATGTCCTGGTTTTCACCCTCGGCAGACTCCTGACCGTGAGAAAACTGGAACATCACGTCAAGGGCCTGATAGAAGATTACGCCGACAGTTTTAATATTGACGGGCTGATCAAGCATCAAAAAATCAAAAAATTCGAGAAGTGGCTGATTGAGGCTGAAAAAGTCGGTATTCCTGCTATCGATAATGAAATCAGTAAAATATATGGACGGTTTATTGGTCTGTTGGATAGAAAAGTCGACATGCTGAAGGAAAGAAACGACCACTATCTTAAAAACCACCGCAACGAACCTGTGATCGAAGGCGGCCCCTCCATCCATTTGCATGAAAAGGAGGTGTCCGGCGGATACACCTATCGCTTGATCAAGAACGACACCCATGTTTCGTCCATCGAACTGATTCCGCCGGATCAGCTGACCGATGCGGAATTGGCTGATTCCAGTGCCTATTTTAAGATCCCCTATTTTAATGCCCCCAATCAGGAAATCGAACCGGTCCCCTTTACGTTGACGGAATGGCATCTGTCTCTCCTGGCGGCGAAGATGCCCCTGCTGCATACCAATCCCAATACGAATACCCTGTTCATGGGATTGGCCGGAACCGGTAAAGACTATTTCATCAAATGGATATCCTACCTGATGAACGTCCGACAATGCGTTTTTGACTGCCGGCAGGTGGAAGAGATCAACGACCTGTTTTACACGCGCCGGATCAAGGACGGCGCCGATTACTTTGTTCCAACCGGTATCTATCGGGCCATTAAAAATATCGGTTGCCTGATCTACCTGGCGGAAGTCAACAAACTGGGAGAAAAGTTCAGTGACCTGAATGCCCTGCACGATTTCAAGCGCGAGGTCTTTATCCCGGTGGACGGCAGAACCTATAAACTGCCAGCCGGCAACCTGATCGTGGCCTCTGCCAATCCCGCCTGGTTCGGCGGCGGGCGCAGCAAGCTGGAACCCGATGTAAAAGACCGCTACCAGAATATTATCAACTATGATTACCTGCCATTTTTTTCCAATGACAAGCACCCGAAACTGCCGAAATACTTCTCCCATGAAGCGGAAATCCGCTACCATATGTTCCCCCAACTGGAAAAGATGGACCAGTTGAAAGTCCGGTTGCTCTGGAAAAAACTCTTTCGCCAGGGGTATGACGACAGCTCCGATCAGGCCAATTTCGACCGCAGCAAGCCGAGTGTCAGGGCATTGCTCGTATTAAAACAGGTGTTGCGGTTTGTGAATATATACCGGGACGCCTACGAAAAATTCAGAAAAGCCAAATCCGACACCATCGCCACCGAAATGCTGACCCAGCGCGGCGTGGAGGAGATCATCCGCAGGATCGTCGGCAGCGACAGGGGACTGAACGATTTTCATACCTACAAACAGGTGATCCGCCGGTACATGCACGAACGATTTGAAGACGTCGATGAAAGCGACCGCACGGTGGAACAGTTTTTAAAAGTATGAGGGCACCTGCCAATGTGTCAATTGACATTCCAGGGATCAGGCTGCTAGTTTTTGACCAGGCGAATTGAAGGCAGGTACGGCGTCCCTTACCAACAAGAAATATCATCAAAAAAGCGGAACCAGAAAATGAAAAAGGTGCTCATTTTTACACCGATCCTCATCTGGCTGATTTATTCCCTGGCTTATGCAGACCGGGCGATTGTCGTTTCAGACGGAAGCGACTTCTATTCCGGAAAAACAGCGCTGGTGATCGGAAATTCGGCCTACCGCTCGTCACCGCTGAATAATCCTCGGCATGATGCAGAAGATATGGCTTCCCTTCTAAGCAGCCTGGGATTTCAGGTTACAGTCCTGACAGATAGCAGCAGAATTCAAATGATGCAGGCGATCGGAAAGTTCGGCAGGCAACTAAAGCAGGGTGGTGTCGGTTTATTTTTCTTTGCCGGTCATGGTATGCAGATCAAGGGAAAGAATTACCTGATCCCGGTTGATGCCGATATTCATGCTGAAGACGAAGTACAAGACTATGCGGTGGACGCCGGCATGGTGCTGCGAAAAATGCAGTCTGCCGGAAATCCATTGAATATGGTGTTTTTAGATGCCTGCCGGGACAACCCGTTTGCCCGGTCTTTCCGGTCTTCCCAAAAAGGATTGGCTCAGATGGACGCCCCCAAAGGGTCGCTGATCGTCTATGCCACAGCACCTGGATCTGTGGCCGCTGACGGTGCTGGAAACAACGGGGTGTTTACCAAAAACCTGATGAACCATATGAAACGACCGGGAGTCGAAATCGGCATGATGCTGCGGGATGTGCGCAAGGACGTTTTAAAGGAAACACAGGATAAACAAATACCCTGGGAATCAATCTCCCTGACGGGGACTTTCTTTTTTAAAGAGGACAGCCATCCTAAAGGCGGAATTTCCATCCAGACACAACCTTCACCCTCAAAAATCACCATCAATGGTATATTCAAAGGCAGCAGTCCCTTGAGTCTCAACCTGGAACCGGGCGTGTACACCATCGAAGCCGGTACGGAAAACCACCAAACCAAAAAAGAGACCGTTCGCGTCCGCCGTGGAAAACACTTGAATTTAACCCTGGTGCTGGAAAAATCCGGCGGCAGCCTCTGGATCAAAAGCACCCCCGCACAGGCCGGGATTTATCTGAACAATATCTTTTACGGCCAGACACCCGACACCGTCAAAGGTCTAC
>JAHJRI010000230.1 GCA_018830885.1 bacterium
CCATCTTCACCCGCACTGCCGACAGCTCATTTACCAGATCGTCAATTTCCAGTTGCACCGCATCGATATCTATTTCCTCTTCCTTTTCAAAGGTGTCCACATAGCGAGGGATATTGAGGTTGAAGTCGTTTTCCCTGATCTCCTCGAACTCGGCTAAATGGCTGTATTTTTCTTCTTCAGCCCTTACCGTGTAGCTTTCCATGATCCTGGCCAGATGCTCTTCGGAGAGGGTATTCTGGTTCTTATTCGAAACAAACTCCCTGCTGGCATCGACAAAGAAGACGTTTTTACACGCTTCCCGGGCACCGCCTTTTTCACGGGAGCGGTCAAAAACCAGAATCGCCACCGGAATGTTGGTGGTTGGGAACAGGTTGCCCGGCAGGCCGATCACGGCATCCAGCAGGTTTTCCTCAATCATTTTTTCACGGATACGCCCTTCGGCGGCACCTCGGAACAACACACCATGGGGAACCACTACAGCAACACGGCCCTCTTTTTCAAGGGCGGTTTCCACCATATGGCTGATAAATGCCCAGTCACCCTTGCTTTTAGGTGGAACACCGCGCCAGAAACGGTTGTACTGATCGCTCTCGGCATTCTCTGCTCCCCACTTATCCAGCGAGAAGGGGGGATTGGCCACCACACAGTTGAATTTCATCAACCGGTCATTTTCCACCAGCAGCGGACTGTTCAGGGTATCGCACCATTCCACCCGGGCACTGTCAAAGCTGTGCAGGAACATGTTCATGCGGCAGAGTGCCCATGTGCTGCCATTGGACTCCTGTCCGAAGAGGGCAAAGTTGCGACCTGCCTGTGCGTCGCTCCCAGCTTGTTTAGCGACTTCGGCAGCGGCCTGAACCAAAAGGCCACCCGATCCACAGGCCGGGTCACAAATGCGGTCACCCGGCTTGGGGCCGGCCAGCCTGGCCACCAATTCCGTCACCTTCAGCGGGGTAAAGAACTCTCCGGCCTTCTTTCCGGAATCGGAGGCGAAGCGTTCAATCAGATAGATGTAGGTATTGCCGATCACATCCTCGGATACGAGGCTTGGCTTCAAACTCAGCTGTGGCTTGTTGAAATCCTCCAGCAGGGAATTGAGGCGTTTATTGCGATCTTTCGTCCGCCCGAGGTTGGCTTCGCTGTTGAAGTCGATATTGCGGAAGACCCCTTCGAGTTTGCTCTTGTTGCTCTCTTCAATATGATCGAGCACGATATTGATCAGTTCGCCGATATTGGCGGCTGACCTGCGTTCATACAGGCTGTAATAAGTGGCCGGAAATTCATCCAGAACCGTTTCTGCACCGGTTTCGTTATTTTTTTCGGTGAGTTTCACCACCGGGAGAACAAAACGTTCACGCTCGAGCTTGCGGCGGATACGAACATCATCATTTCCATACTGTTTTTGATATTTTTCGTAGTGGTCCTGCCAAACGTCGGAGATGTATTTCAAAAACAGCATCACAAGGATGTAGTCTTTGTACTGTGCCGGATCAACAACTCCCCGGAACGTGTCACACGCCGCCCACGCCGCGTTGTTGATGTCTTTCTGATCAATCTTATTACTCATGTTTTATTCTCCTTTTGCAAACTGCATTAGCACTGCTGAAATGTACTGTTCCCGCTTATCTGCCAGCTTATGAAGCAGGGTTTGTTCACGAGTAAGCAGCGTGGCCAGCTCTACGATGTTTTTCTGTTTTTTTAGACTTGGTAGTACCACCTCCAGATCTTCAATCGTCTGCTTGCTGATCATTTTCTGAACCGTGCCCTTGGCTCTGCTGGTCAGGAAAATCTGCGCATCCCGCTGACTGATGTACCAGTTCAGATACTCGGGCAAAACCTTGTCCGGCTTTGCCACCCGGATTCTCAATAAGGGAGCGGCAACAACAGCCTTACCCGGATCATCGAGAAGAACTGCTGCTGTGGTTACATGGCCGCGAGACCTGAATACCAGGTCGCCTCTCCGTGCAAGATGATGTTCTTTTACGGTCTCCATATCAATTCTCAACAATTCGTCACAGCCAACCGTGTGGTCATCAAGCAGGTCCTTCATCTGAATAACAGCAATTCCGCCACTCTCAGAGGTTTCCAGACGAGACCTGAATGAATACCCCATCTGTACAGTTGCCAGTTTTTTTATTTTCATCTTCATTTGCTCACTCTTCAATATGCTGTAATGTCGTTTCTGCAATAATTGCATAATAGAACGATGCTTGTCAAATATATTTTGCAAAAATACCGTTTCTGTATTTTGTTAATCTTACTCATCCTGGAATGTAAAAATAAGGCACTTAAAAATCTTTCAGTCGAGCTGTTTGGCAAAAGACACGCAAGGCATAACAAGTCAGATATTAAGCTCATATTATTAACATAGATATTACCCCTGTTTCATAACATTCTGGCCATGGAGAAACCATGAATAAGATCATTATCTAAATACTGATCATCGTTGGAACATGCGTTTTAAAGAGCGTTTTAGTCATGTTCAAACCAAAAGTCTATCAATAGACGTGGCTCAATTATGTTTTTTAGGTTGACATTCAGAATTTACATGCAACGATTTTCAACCCTGAACAGTTACCATCCGTTCAAAGAAAACCGATACAGATAGCCACCATGGGACTGCTTCCTGAATTGACCGGTAAAAAGTCGGGTTGCCTGTATCCTGCAACACAACCCTGCCTGCATCCGGTTTTCCTTTTTTCAGGTTGATTTTTTTTATGGTTGTATGCTAGGTTTATGGCGTGCTATTTTCGTAATAATTCCATTACCTTAATGGACAAACGAATCAACAGATAACGTCAATTTTCTTGAGGAGGTCACATGGTAGCTTTAAAAAGAGGAGTCCTGTCCGTATGTGTCCTGTTTTGTTTTTTTACAGCCCAGGCATTGGCTGTAATTGAAATTCAATGGTGGCATGCGATGGGCGGTCGACTGGGCGAAAAAGTCCAGGAGATCACGGACGGTTTTAATGCCAAGCAGAGCAAGTACAAGCTTGTCCAGGTGTACAAGGGGAACTATGCCGATACAATGACAGCCGGGATCGCCGCTTTCAGATCCAAAACCCAGCCCCACATCATGCAGGTTTTTGAAGTGGGAACAGCGACAATGATGGCCGCCAAGGGCGCCATCTATCCGGTTTACCAGTTGATGGCCGAAACCGGGGAACCCTTTGATCCCAATGCTTATCTGTCCACGGTCACCGGGTATTACACCAATTCGGCAGGGGAAATGCTCTCCATGCCTTTCAACAGCTCGACCCCGGTTCTTTACATCAACGAGGAAGCTTTCCAGAAAGCCGGTCTCGATGTGAACAAACCGCCCAAAACCTGGCCGGAAGTGGCTGATTATTCGCGCAAGATTATTAAGGCCGGTTATAAATGTGGATTTTCAACAGCCTGGATCTCCTGGATTCAGTTGGAAAATTTATCCGCCTGGCACAATGTCCCCTTTGGAACCAAATCCAACGGGTTTGACGGCCTGGATACCGAATTTGTCATGAATGGTCCGCTCCAGGTGAAACATATCCAGGCACTGGCTGACTGGCAGAAGGAGAACATCTTTGTATACGGTGGCAGACGGAATCTCGGCAATGCGAAGTTTTCATCCGGGGAGTGCGGCATGTACACCGAGTCTTCAGCCGGCTATGCCGGGTTCGCGAAGGTGGCCAAATTCAAATTTAGAACCGCCATGCTGCCCTACTGGCCGGATCAGCCTGGAGCCCCGCAAAACACCATCATCGGTGGCGCCAGCCTGTGGGTGTTGAAAGGTCACAAGGCCGCTGAGTATGAGGGCGTGGCCAAGTTTTTCTCCTATCTGTCCAGCCCCGCTGTTCAGGCTGACTGGCATCAATTCACCGGGTATCTGCCGATTACCCACGATGCCTATACCATGACCAAGGGTCAGGGCTTCTATGTTGAAAACCCGTGGATGGAAACCGCCCTGAAACAGATGACACTGAATAAACCGACCAACAACTCCCGGGGACTGCGATTCGGGAATTTTGTGCAGATGCGGGACGTTATCTACAATGAACTGGAAGCCATCTTTTCCGGTAAAAAAACGGCCCAGCAAGGGCTGGATGAAGCGGTCGCAACCGGCAACAACCTGTTGCGGCGGTTTGAAAACGCCAATAAATAGTCTTTTTTGAGACTGACAGACAGGGGGATGGTTTGCCCGTGCGCGCTGCACCCCACCAAACCATCCCTGTTCTGAGTTGGTTCGTTTTTTGTAACTATTCACCTGTATACGCCCCAAAGATATTGTGTTTCAGGAAACCATCCATGGCTTCCAAGGTTCTTGAAACACGATACCTTCAGGGCTGAGCGGGAATTGGACTGAATAGTCACCGTTTTTTTCACACCAGTTTGCAGGCAGCCATATGGAACAGCAACGCGTGGTATTCAGTAATAAGGTCTTGCCGTACGTTTTGATTGCTCCCCAGGTGCTGATCACCCTTGTTTTTTTCTTCTGGCCGGCATCCCAGGCGCTCTTTCAATCCGTGCTCACGGAAGATGCATTCGGGCTTTCCCGGACGTTTGCGGGACTTTACAACTTTACCAGCCTTTTTAAGGACGATGTCTACCTGAATTCTCTGGGAACCACGGCCTTTTTCAGTATCGCCGTGGCATTTTCCTCCATCACCGTCGCGCTGCTGCTGGCTGTCATGGCCCACCGGGTTACCCGGGGCGGGACGATCTACAAGACACTGCTTATCTGGCCCTATGCCGTGGCCAATATGGTAGCCGGCGTCCTGTGGTTTTTTCTGTTTAATAATACGGCGGGCATCATCGCCTATTTTTTGCGGGTGATGCAGTATGACTGGAATCACGCACTCAATACCGGGCAGGCGATGTTTCTGGTCGTCTTTGCCTCCAGTTGGCGACAGATTTCCTATAACTTCATCTTTTTTCTGGCAGGATTGCACTCCATCCCGCCATCATTGATTGAAGCGGCCGCCATCGATGGTGCATCCCCGTTCAGGCGCTTCTGGACCATTGTGTTCCCCCTGCTTTCACCTACCAGTTTTTTCCTGATCGTCATGAACGTCGTCTACTCCTTTTTCGATACGTTCGGTGTGATCCATGCCATTACCGGTGGCGGTCCGGATTATGCCACCAATATACTCGTGTTCAAGGTCTATCATGACGGCTTCCTGGGGCTGGATATCGGCAGCTCGGCCGCCCAGTCCGTCATTCTCATGTCGATCGTCGTCGTTCTGACGATTGTTCAGTTTCGTTATATCGAAAGAAAAGTGCACTATTAAGGAGGATCCGGTATGGTTCACAACAGACCCTGGCTCACACTGGTGACACACGCCATTCTCATCCTGGGAATATTGATTCTGGTGTTTCCCATCTATGTGACATTTGTCGCTTCCACCCGCACCGTGGCTTCAATCCTGGCCTCTCCCATGCCTTTATGGCCGGGCATGGAAATGGTGGACAACTACCTGGCGGCGTTGGCCGGCCCCTCAAAATCGGTCGGGGTCTCTGTGGGGCACATGATGCTCAACAGCCTGATCATGGCCCTGGGGATTGCCCTTGGAAAAATCGCCATCTCGCTGACCGCAGCCTATGCGTTTGTCTATTTTCGGTTTCGATTTCGAACGTTTTTCTTCTGGATGATTTTTGTGACCCTGATGCTTCCGGTCGAGGTGCGGATCGTTCCAACCGTCGAGGTGGCAGCCAAACTGGGACTGCTGGATACCCATCTCGGTCTGATCCTGCCGTTGATAGCCTCCGCCACGGCTACCTTTCTGTTACGGCAGTTTTTCATGACCCTTCCCAATGAATTGTGCGAAGCCGCCCGGGTGGATGGCGCCGGTCCCTATCGCTTTTTTATTGATATTCTGGTCCCCATGTCGCGCACCATGATCGCAGCCCTGTTCGTGATTCTGTTTATCTACGGGTGGAACCAGTATCTCTGGCCCCTGCTGATCACGACCAAGGAGTCGTCTTACACGATGCTGATCGGTATCAAGCGCATGCTGGATGTGGGTGAAGGGCAGATCGAATGGAATCTGGTCATGGCCAGCACCATCCTGGCGATCATACCACCGGTATTTGTCGTGGTCATCATGCAGAAACAATTTGTCAAGGGATTAACCGAAACCGAAAAATAGGAGAACGACTATGGCGACCGCTAGATTGGAAGGTATTACCAAATCATTCGGCGACGTTGAAATACTGCACGGCATCGACTGTGAAATCCAGAACGGGGAATTTATTGTGATCCTGGGCCCATCCGGTTGCGGAAAATCCACGTTGTTAAGACTGATTGCCGGTCTGGAAAAAATTACATCGGGGACCATTCAAATTGACGATCGGATAGTCAATGATCTCGAACCGGCTGAAAGGGATATTGCCATGGTGTTTCAGACCTATGCCCTCTATCCCCACATGACCATTTTCAACAACATGGCCTACGGGCTCAAAATCCGTAAGATGTCCCGGGCGGAGATCGAAAAACGGGTCCAGAAAGCAGCAGAAATACTGGAATTGACCCCATTGCTGAAACGCAAACCGAAACAGCTGTCCGGGGGACAGCGACAGCGGGTCGCCATGGGGCGCTGCATCGTGCGCGAGCCCAAGCTGTTCCTGTTTGACGAACCCCTCAGCAACCTGGATGCCAAACTGCGGGTGCAGATGCGGCTGGAGATCCGGAAACTGCACCACCAGTTGAATATTACCAGTATCTATGTCACCCATGATCAGGTCGAGGCCATGACCCTGGGAGATCGGCTGCTGGTCATGGACAAGGGACTGACCGCCCAGATCGGCACCCCGCTGGATGTTTACGAAAGACCGGCCAATATTTTTGTCGCGGGGTTTATCGGCTCGCCTTCCATGAATTTTATGGAGGCCCAGCTTGAAAACGACGGCCGCTCGATCCGCATCTCAAAAAACGAAGCGCTGGAGCTGCCGGAAAAGGGACTGCCTGAATTCAACGGCAAGAAGGTCAAGGTGGGGCTGCGGCCGGAACACTTCATCATCTGCGATCCCAAGGAGGCCCAGATCAATCTCGTCACCGACGTGGTGGAAAAACTGGGCGCCGATACTCTGGTCCATGGTTTTTCCCAGGAATCCAAAATTGCCATGACAGCCCGCCTGGACGGTATCCAGCATTTCAACAGGGATACGGTGCTGCCATTCCGCATCCAGTCCAACAAGCTGCATATTTTTGATCCTGACAGCGGGAAAAGGATCAATTAAGTTATCTTCGGCTGCTGGAACGCTTTTTTAACGGCTTGCAGAAGGCGTGTCGGGTACGGCAACATCAGGTTGCTATTTCAGTTCAAAATTGATGTCCAGCAGGTGTGGATCATCAAAATGGGCACGACCCACCAGCTTTGTGGGATGATGCCCCCGCTGTCTCATGGCGCCGACCCGGGAAATGCCCATGGAAAAGAATATATAGGGCTCGATCCGGTCCGATCCGATCCCGACCCCCTCCTCGTCGAACATACTGGCGAACCCGCCTGAGTTCCGCGGGATCGATTCCAGGCGATTATAGGGCAACAACCGGTAGACTTCAAGCTTTTCCGAAGTCAGGTCTGTTCCCACATCCTCGACCTGGTGCCAGCCGGAAGTGACCCGAATACCCAGCGGTTTTTCCGGGAAATCCGCTGGCAGATAGTCGATCACCACCGGATCAAAATCCCAGGAAACAGGTCTGATACCCAGGAGACGCTCCTTTCTCGGGATGAAAAAATGGTAACAACCGCAGTTGTTCATGCCGTCCACCATCACCGGTTCGCCGGCATCGTCCAGGGAGATGCGCAGCGTGATTCCGTCCAGTTCACCCCGTTCGATGGCGGGGGCATTGGGACCCAGTCGCCCGGCCGTCCAGGTGACATAGTTGATCTGCAGAATCGGTCTGCCATGCAGCAGGGATGGGGTGAAGTAATAGTATACGGTGGGCTGCGTGATATCTATTTTCAGCCTGTTCCCTTCCCATGTGACTTCGCCCGGGATATCATAGGCTTCGGCCACATCATGGACAAAAATAGGGGCGAACAGTCGTGCCAGCTGCAGTTTATCTGTTTCTGAAAGCCGGGGCAATCCGAAGGCGTCCCGGACAGATCCGTCATAAATACGGCGTGTGACAGACGCTTTTTCCGGGGTGTGGTCCGACGGACCGTACGCCATCAGTTTTCCATGAACCACCAGGTCTGCAGGCGGTGTCTGGTTACGCGCCCTCATCGTATCATAGGCCCCGTCCGTAAAATAGGCCACCACAGGCATCACCAGCGGGTAGAGACCAAACGTGCGCATGGTGAGTGAATAGTCATCCGGCACCATAACGGTATCGATTAGTACCGGGAAGAGGGATTCTGACTGCAGATCGTGGTCGAGCAGTATCCCGGATGCTTCGACGGTCCTTTGCAGCAGTTCCCGGCGACGATCCGCAGAAGGGGTTGGGGTGTCCCGGGTCAACGCCTGCAGTGCGGATTCGGGGAGATTGGCAATCTCCTTTTCCCGGGCTTCCAGATCCAGGGCCTGCATTTCCAGCAGCCAGTCTTTTCTGCGGACAGGAGAATCCAGCTGGTCTTTCAATGCAGCCAGGTACCGGCTGGTACGCAGGTAAGGAAATCCCTCAATCCGTGAATATGCCCGATGCTCAACCCTGGCTGCTTTGACCTCGCTGTCGAGTTGTTTGAAAAACGCCTCCGCCATTTCAGGGCGCCGGTTTTCCGCCAGAAAACGGTCGGTTCGCGTTGTGGAACAACCACCGATGATCAACACCAGTATGGTTGGAACCAGTAATAGCCAAAAAAACGATTGCAGTCGAATCCGCGCCGTTATCTTTGTGCAATGGGCAACAGGGTTGGTTGTCATTTATCCATCCATTTCTTTACAGTCATTCAAAGACGCTATCCAATCCCAGCTGAATTGAGCATAAGTCGTGACAAAACCTGCGGAAACGATCACTATTCCCTGTTCCACCGGTTTGATCAGCACGGCTGGGCTGAAGCAGTTCCGCTGACTTCGTCAAAAAACACCACCGATACGGAGACAATCAGCCCCTGCACCATCAATGCAATGTTAATTGATGGGACGCTGTCAACAGAAATCCGGGAATAAAAATTTGTATCGGTGCTGTAAAATCATACCACCTCGAGCTGGAAAAAGCATGCATATTCAGGTCAAACGGATACCGGGGGTGAACCCCTGACTGTTTGAAGCCAGCGATCCCGTGCCCGGATATCTCCATGAACAGCTCGGTTAATTCCCACAGGTCGACCTGAAGACCCCGCCCGATGGGCGTCCATCCCCTGATCCGAGTCTCCTACGAAACGGCAGCAAAGGCCTGTGTGAGATCCCTGATGATATCGTTCACGTCTTCGATCCCCACACTCAAACGGTAGACTCCCTCACCCATTATTTTTTCGTACTTCTGCTTCTGACGGTCGTCCAGCACCACCATATCGTCAAAAAAGAATACTGTCGGAATAAAAATCAGCAGACTCTGGTCATGCCCCAGGGAGACAGCATGTTTTATCAACTTCAGATGTTTAATAAATTCAAAATTCTGCAGCAACTCAAGCTTCAGGCTGAAATTCAGCATACCGGAATGGCCGGTCATCTGTCGGGTGGCAACTTCATATTGGGGATGGCTTTTAAGCCCCGGATACCGGACACTGCTGACCAGTTCATGGGATTCCAGAAACTGAGCCACCCGCATGGCATTCTCACCATGCTGTCGCATGCGCAATGGCAGGGTTACCAGCCCCCGCATGATCAACCAGGCGTTGAAAGGGCTGGCACAGGCCCCGAGGTGCACGATCCCGTATTCCCGAATTTTGCCCAGCAGCTTTTTGCCACCCATGACGGCACCACCCAGGGCATCCCCGTGCCCGTTCAGATACTTGGTTGCACTGTGAATCACCAGATCTGCACCCAGTTCCAGGGGTTTCTGGGTAACCAGACCGGACCAGGTACTATCCACCACCAGCAACGCCCCCACCTTGTGCGCCACCGCTGCCACGGCCCTGATGTCGCTGATAGACACCAGCGGATTGCCGGGTGTTTCCACATAGATAACTTTGGTCCTCGGCGTGATCGCCGCTTCGACTTCAGCGATCACCGAGGTATCGACCAGACTGACATCCACCCCGAAACGGGGCAGATGAACACCGAGCAGACCCTGCGTTCCGGTATAGCATACCTCGGTGGCTACGATATGATCCCCGGCATTGAGCAGCGTAAACAGTGCAGCCGAGATGGCCCCCATGCCGCTGGCTGTCACGATACAGTCTTCACTGCCTTCCAGGGAGGCCAGCCGCTCTTCCAGGCTGCGTGGTGTCGGACTGTGTTCCCGGGTATACTGAAACTTATCCAGGTTATCCCAGGAAAACACCGCCAGCAACTGATCGATATCCGTCGGCAGTTCATACGCATTTGCCATGTGAATCGGTCTGCGGATGGCCCGTGTATCTGTGTCGGTGGATTCTCCGGCGTGAATGCATCGCGTTTCAAACTGCCACTGTCCGCCCGTTTCGTTCTTCATCGTCGTCTCCTGTCCGCTCTGTTTTAAATATGGGTCTGAAAAAAAGGTAGATTGCCCTGCCTGGAGCAGTCGACTGTTCAGGTCATGTCTCTAACACAGACTCTCACTCCTCATCTTAATCTTAAGACTAAACCGCATCCTGTCGTTTCAATAATCCGTGAATCAGGATATTCAACCCCTGTTTGAAAAAATCGTCACAGGCATCGATGATCAGGTTCTGGTGTTCCCGCTCTGCCAGGATCAGCAGCCCGTCCAGCATCCCCCACAGGGCAGTGGTGGCCTGCCAGGTATCCACCGGCTCCAGTTCTCCGTTGTCGATCCCCGCCTGCAGAACGGATTCGATCAGCCTGAGTATCTGGTTCGCCTGCTGGTTCAACTGGCCCTGCATCTCGGACTTCCGCCTGAAATCCTTCTGCCCGATGTTGAGGATACTGGATATTTTGTAGTAGCCCGGGTACTCGGCATAGTAGCGGTAGTAAGCCCCCGCTATGGCGGAGAGACGGGCAATCGATGTCATTCCGGGCCAGGACATGGCATCTTCGATCAAGCGGAACAGGATCTCGTTGCCTTCGAAGTTGAGCAGCTGGTAGATTTCAACCTTACCCTTGAAGTAGAGGTAAAATGTCCCGGTACTCACACCGGCCTTTTCGGTGATCATCTCGATGGACGTTCCCTGGTAACCCTGCCGATTAAACAGGTCCAGGGCCGTATCGAGCAGTTTTCGTCTTTTGATCTGCTTATCACTGCTGGAGCGTGCCCGGATTTTCATGGTTGTTGCGGTGGTCATACGCGATACCCCTGTCAAAGATTCATGAGGACAGCCGTCTCCTCCTTGCTGTCACCCAGTTTGTAGGGGATAAAAGCCAGAAACGCCAGAAAACAGACCAGTGCACAGACAAGGTAGACTACCCGGACACCATAGGGATTTTCGACGCTGTAACCGAAGACACTGAAGATACCGGCAATAATCAACGAACAGAAAGCCCAGCCGGTTTTGCGCACGATCCCGTAAATACCATAATAGACGGCTTCCCGACGGCTTCCGAATTTCAGTTCATCATAATCGGTGATGTCGGCGATGATGCCCAGCACGGTAACAAACATACCACCAAAGGGGATGATCACGACAGAAAAAATAATAACGGCCTGGGTATAGGGAGTGAATAATGGAAACCGCCCGATATAGTAGCAGCCCAGAAAACCCAGGGACATGCATATCAGGATCACGCGAAAGACATTCCGCTTGTGAAACCGACTCAGGAGCCAGTACCACAGGGGCGTCGACAGGGCCATCATGATGATGATCTGCCCCATCAGCATCGATGCATCCGACTCCTTCCGTCCCAGGATCAGGGTGGTGTAATAGGGCACATTCATCAGCATCAGCTGGTAAGTCATCTGGGCCAGCATAATCATCACCAGAAACGATAACACCTGTCGATCCGCAAACACCTGCCTCAGAACCCGCATGAACCCCCGGAACCCGAGCGCTGTTTCACTCTCATCCGGTTTATGTCGTTCATGAATACCAAACAGGGAACACTCGCCACAGACCAGGCCGAAAAACCCCAGGATCAGGGCCATTTTAAACGCTCCGATCCCTTCGATCAGGGGCCCTGACAAGCCACCACCGGCAAGGACGCCGATGACGGAAACCGCCACCCCGATGGTGGCGATCTTGACCCGCTCGTTGTTCTTCCGGCTCATTTCGGGCAACACCGCAAACCAGGGGATCAGGACACCGGTATAGGACCAGTAGTAAAAAAACAGGACCGCCGCCAGGAAAACCCCGTTCCAGAGAGAATTCCCGAGAACAGGCGGGACCCAGACCAGGATGAAGGAGATGAAGAGGATGGGCAGGGAGACAAAAATAAAGGGTTTCCGCCGTCCCCAGCGAGTGTGGGAATGGTCACTGAGATACCCCACCAGCGGATCCGTGACCGCATCCAGGATTCTGCCGCCTGCCAGGATGACGCTGATGGCGGCAATGCTGATATACTGCACCCGTCCCAGGTTCTGCGGTGGAATATAGAAATACATGACCCAGGCCATCAGCACGGTATCATATAAATTCAACGAGATCCCGGCCATGTTGTACAGAATGATCTCTTTGAGACTCAGCGGCTTCAAACCGCCTGCTGCAACACCCGTCTGTGGAGTCATCGCACCCTGTTTAAAAGTTGGTTAGCCATCCGGACGTTAAAAAACCGAGCCCGGGGATGGGCATCACGACAGCAGCTGCTTCAGCAGATCCACTCCGGACTGCGCTTCAGCGCCATAGCCATCGGCACCGATCTGATCCGCAAATGCCTGGGTCACGGGGGCGCCCCCGATGACAAATTTATAGCGGTCCCGCAGACCCGATTTGATAAAAAGATCGATGGTCTTCTTCATTTCCGGCATGGTGGTTGTCAACAGGGCAGACATACCGATGACGTCCGGCTCCGTTTCAGTGGCCTTCTGCAGAAAGACCTCCGGCGGCACATTCATACCCAGGTTGATCACTTCAAATCCGTTGCCCTGCAGCAGGGCTGAAAGAATGTTCTTGCCGATATCATGGGTATCTCCCTTGACCGTCCCCAGCATGACCCGACCGCGGGATTTGTAGTCACCCTGCTTCAGGTCCGGTTCGATCTGCGCAAATATCTGGTTGTAAATACTCACGCACATCAGGACATCCGGCAGGAAATACTCCCCGTCCCGGAAAAGAACCCCGACCCGGTCCAGTGCCGGGACCAGTGCCCCGTTCAGGATTTCCAGCGCCGGCATGCCACCGGCAATAATCCGGGGAGCGATTTCCAGGGCCTCTTCCATGTTGATCTGCACAATCGCTTCTGTCAGTTTCGCTAAATGGTTTTCGCTCATGGTGCTTCTCCTCTGCTGTTAAGGTTCCCACTCGGCGGCTTCAAAATCTGCCACGGTTCGCCTGCTGACCGTTTCCACATACCGGTCCAGTTCAGCCGCCAGTTTCGGGTCCATCACCCGGGGCTGGTGCTCGGCCAGGATCTTCTCCATCGCTGCTGCGGCATGGTCAACCATGGTTTTGCGGCCGGCGCTTTCCCACTTTTCGATCTGTTCCCGGTCGGACACCCTGGGCATGAAATGTTCGGTTCGGAAATGCTTCTGGGTATGCGGCTCCATCAGGTAGTTGCCGTCAGGACCGGCGTGTTTGATGGTCTCCAGCGCCAGGCTGACATCATTCACCGCTATCCCCCGCAATGCCCTTTCCACCCGACCGATAATTTCGTTATCAATGACCGTCATCTCATGGGCTCCCAGATTGGTTGACTCCAGGGTGCCGACACAGGTGATATAGTTGACCCCACCCAGGGCCGCCAGGGTCATGGACTGCTCCCGCTCAATACCGGCCTGGATATCCATCAGCTTGGAATCCGTCGCCCCTGCCACCGCCCGGCACGGGACATGATAGAAATGGGCCAGCTGGGCGGACGCCACACTCAGCAACCCCGTTTCAACCGCCCCCAGCGCAGCCGTTCCCCAGCGCATATCGGCAATGGTTGACACCGAGCCATAGTACACGGGTGTTCCCGGATTCACGACCTGTGCCATGACAATATGGGAGACAATCTCGGCATTGTGCTGGACCAGGAGCCCGGCCAGGGTGACCGGAGCCGTTGTGCCCGCCATGGCCTCGGGTGCCATGATACACGGAAACCGGTTCTCTGCCAGAATCATCAGCCCCTCGATCTGGATACCGGCCGTCGACAATGGGCTCTGGATGCTGACAATCACATTAAAGGGGTGCCTGTCCCGGATCCGGTCCTTTCCTCCCATGACCATCGACACCATCTCCACCATATCTGTGGTGGCCATGACACCGTAAGCCCCCATACCTGTCGGTTTGGTGCAGTTGTGCGCCCAGGCCCGAATCAGCTCGACATGGGTGGTGTGCATGGGAATATCCAGGGCCATGATGTCCATCTGGTTGCAGGTAATATTCGGCAGGTGATCAAACAGCACCAGATGCTTGCGAACATCTTCCTGGACAGCATCCCGCCGGTTTGCATTCCCGGCATCGATAAAGCGGATGGCTGTGCCCAGTCCGGACCAGAGACGCTGATCCGGACTCATCTGCCACTGTTTCTCAGGATCGGGGCCGCACAGGGGGAACTCCCGGGGTGCCAGACCCATATATTTTTCAACCACATCGCCCGGAAACCGGACGATCCGGCTCGACTCGTCCACACGACAACCATGGTCAGCCAGAAGATGACGCATTTTTTTCACATTGACCCGAATACCGGTATGCTCCAGAAGATCCAGCCCATGCCGATGTATCTCCCTGATTTCAGATTCACTCAAGACCTTCAATGCTGAACTTTTCATGGTTTTTCTCCTCTTCTGGTTGAGACCGAAACGCCCCCGTTCCCAATCTTTAGTGAATTTTAATTCATTTACAGGTCATCCAGTACCCCAGATGCCCCCCCTTTGCGGGATGACTGAGACGGTTACTTAAACCTTTTTAATCCAGTTAGTTAGCCTGGATAACCGCTCCTGGTTGGTTAAATGAATGGCTATTCATTTTATGCAAAAAAGTATTGCCTCAAGTTCAAACTGTCAAGCATGAAAATGACCCTGGTGTCAATGCCGTTAACTTAAGGGCACCTTGGTTATCTGGAACTCAGAAAGCATCAAAGGGTTGGTGTTTCAAGAACCCTGGAAGCCAGGGATGGCTTCCAGGAGCTCCAGGAAGGATTAATGCGTTTCTTGAAAGATCAACCCTTTGGTGCGGAATCGTGCGCTTAAGTGAACGACGTTGACCCAGGTGTCCTCATCAGGGAGCTGAACCTTCCATTCATGCTGCCCAGGTACCATCATTCCGTCTATCACAGCACGCGATCAGCCAACACCAGCCCCGCGATACCCAGTTCTCCTGACTTCCGTTTCAACAAAACCACCAAATCCTGAGGGGCATCACGAACATCCTGAGGGGTATCACGGACCATGAGAATGATATCGCGGTGTTGACCCGCGACTGATATGAACCCCTTTCAGTTGGGAGACTTATTTCAAGATGATCTAAGGCTCATGTCGCTCTTCGAAGCTGCAAGTTTCGCTTCTCACCCCAAAACTCGCTTTGCTCAAACAGTTGGTCTCGGACGCTTCGCTTCGTCAAGATCATCTAAGAAACTGCTCCAAGCAATTGAAACAGCTCTATGACAGTCACTCAGCTCAGCTTGTTTTCCTCCGTGATCTCCGTGTCTCTGTGGTGAGTGTTTTTCATACAAACCATCATTCCCGGGGAGCGGGCACAGCTGGGGATGAATAAATATATTGCAGGCCAGTGAGGTATCTGGTGGGAGCGACTTAGCATATAAATCATTAACTATCTATTATAATTTATTAATTTATCATGGCATGTTTCTGGCAGCCATATCAGATAAGCAAGAAAGGATGCGGCGCCAATCATCCCAACATGGATGTTGTCTGACGATAAGCCTTTTATTTTATACCATTTTATATACGAGCCCAGCGAAAGCGGCTTTCCCCCGAAATCGGTCACCGGGTTCGACCCCCGACCAAATAGGCGCAAAGCGCAGTTTTACCATGTGTCTCAGGGGATTGCCCATTGTAATATTGAGAATAAACGTGAAAAAAAACTATAAAAATGCAACCATCGCCGGATTGATCAGTATTTGTCTGATCCTGGTCTTTCCTCTCACCAGCGCAGCGAAAAACCCGGAACAGATTTTTCAATGGGTTGCAGATGAGCTGGAGGTGACAGAAGTTCATCCGATGCCGAAAATCGCTTTTCTGGAAAAATCAGCGCTGCAGTCAGTTTTCAAGGCCTCAAATAAGCACTCACGCCAGCAGTGGCAAAAAGATTATGGGGAGTACAAGGCAAATCAGTTAATGCAGATGTATCTTAAGGAATTGGTGGGGTTATTCGATCCCCAGTCAAGGAATGTCTATATCGGTAATTTTATCGAGCCTTGCAGGAAAGAAGCGGTTCTGGCCCATGAATTGACCCACTATTTTCAGGTTGTCCTCGATCGACGGTTTGGAGGGTATTTTGGAGATCCGGGCGAACAGCATTACCTCAGAGAAATGGAGGCTTATGGGATGGAAAAGCGGTATCGAAGACGTTTTTGTGAGATTCAATAGGAAGACAACCGGTATCGTCTTGACTTCAGCCAGCCAGGTGAATATCATCGCTGAATCCAGTGATGATCCGATTCAACAGCCCCGAATGATCAACAGACAGTATCATCTTATTGAAGAGACCTTCCATGATCAAGATTCGTATCCTGAACAGCCCCTATTTTCTGTTATCCAAGGACAGGGTTCAGCAGGTCCAGCAACTGTTCAAGCTCAGTTTTCCCAAGTTGGCGAACTATGCCGAGCAGATTCCGGCCATGTTATACAACCCGATCCAGTATGGTTACCAGTCGACGCTCCTGATTGCTGAAGGCGCACTCAATCGGGTTGACGCCTTTGCCCTGGTGATGCATTTCTCAGAAACAGCCAGCTCATTTCTCGATTTCTTCGCCACCCGGAGTGATATCCGGGGAGGGGGCGTGGGTAGTGCCCTGTACGATGCGGTTCGGGAATTGTGCCAGGAGATGGGGAACAAAGGGATTTACCTGGAGGTTCAGCCGGATGAGGAGAGCCTGACACCGGATCCGCAACAACTGGAAAATGCCAGAAAACGGATCCGTTTTTATGAACAGTATGGGGTCCAGGTAATCGAAAACGCGGCCTATGCGGAACCGGTCGGAGATCCCCCGACTTCGGCATACCTTCTCTTTGACGGATTGGATCGAACCCTGCCCCTGGAAAAAAACGAAGTCAGGAAGTCCGTTGAATGCATTCTGACAAGACGTTTTGCACTGAGCGTAGACAGTGACTATATCGAAAAAGTGATCGCCGAATTTACCGATGATCCGGTCAAACTGCGTCCTTTGCGATATACCCGGAAAAAAGAGAAAAGAAGCAGCTCAAAATCCGCGCTGCGCATGGCCAAGTCATTTGTGGTTGTCACCAGTCCCCGGCACGAGATCCATCATGTCAAGGAGCGAGGATATTTCGAGCGGCCGATACGGGTCAATGCCATCAAACAGGTCCTCGATGAAATGGGGTTGTTTAATTCGGTGCAACCGCGCAAATTCAGCGACAAACATCTGTTCGCGGTTCACGATACGGATTTTGTCTACTATATCCGGCTGGTCAGCACCAAGCTCAAGGAAAAACGACCCGTATATCCCGATACGTTTCCACTGAGAAGACTGGTCAACCGCCCCAAGGTACTGCCCACACAGGCAGGATACTATTGCATCGACACGGGCACACCGCTCTATCGCAACGCCTACATAGCCGCACGGGCGGCCGTCGACACGGTCTTAACTGCCACCGACGAACTGCTGTCCGGAAAGAGGCTGGTTTATGCGGTTTGCCGACCTCCCGGGCACCACGCGGGAATCAGTTTTTTCGGTGGTTTCTGCTATTTCAACAACGCCGCCATTGCCGCCCAATACCTGAGCCAGGAAAGCCGGGTGGCAATTCTCGATATCGATTTTCACCATGGCAACGGAACCCAGGACATCTTTTACGAACGAAACGATGTCATGACCGTTTCCGTTCACGGTCATCCGGACTACTCCTATCCCTACTTCAGCGGTTATTCCGCGGAAATAGGCTCAGGTCACGGCGAAGGATTTAATCGTAATTTCCCCCTGCCGCCAAAAACGGATGAAAAAAAGTATCTTGCCACACTGGTCAAAGCACTCCACCTGATCCGGGGTTTCAGGCCGGACGCACTGATCGTCAGCCTGGGCTTCGATATTCTGAAGGGGGACCCGACCGGCACCTTTCTCTTGAAACCCTCCGCCATGCAAGCCATCAGCAGTCAGTTAATGGCGTTGAATATTCCGATGCTGATTGTGCAGGAAGGCGGCTATAACCTGAAAAACATCAAAAGCGGCTGCCGATCCCTGTTCAAGGGGCTCCAGAATCCTTGAAAGCCCGGTTTCGAATCTGTCTGTACCGCCACCGCTGAATTTGTTTTATCATGGTTGTCAATTCTGATGGCCGGTCGCTGCCCCGGTTTTTGAAACCGGGCAGGGCTGGGACCCCCTTGCAATATTCCCCATTTCCTGCCAGTCTGACGAGGATTGACGAAAAACAGCCATGGACAATAACCACCGGATAAGGATGAATATGAGTTGGGAGAAAGAGATTGAGGAACTGCAGCAGCGGACGGCCCTGTCGCACCAGATGGGTGGAAAAGAGAAGGTTGACCGGCAGCACGAATTTGGAAAGTTGACTATCCGGGAACGGGTGGATGGGATTGTTGATAAAGGGTCGTTTCATGAAATCGGGGCCCTGGCCGGAAAAGTGGAATACGATGAACAGGGCAATATCAGAGATTTCACTCCCTCCAATTTTGTCTTCGGGACCGCGGAAATCGACGGGCGGCCTGTTGTGGTTTCCGGGGACGATTTTACGGTTCGCGGGGGATCAGCCGAAGCATCCATCGGGGCAAAACGGACTCAGGCTGAGGGGTTGGCCCGCGAACTGAAACTGCCCCATATCCGGCTGGTGGATGGGATGGGCGGCGGGGGCTCTGTCAAGAGCATCGAAATCGCCGGCCGCACCTATATTCCGATCCTGAGGGGCTGGGAGACCGTTGTGGAACTCCTGGGCATCGCCCCCTCAGTCTCACTGGCTCTGGGTTCGGTGGCCGGACTGGGCGCAGGGCGCGTGGCAACCAGTCACTATTCGGTGATTGTCAGCGATACCGCCCAGATGATGGTGGCCGGACCGGCCCTGGTGGACTGGGCCAGCATGGGAACCGTCTCCAAGGAAGAGCTGGGACATGCACGGATTCACACCCGCAACGGCTCGATCGATGACATGGTGGACACGGAAGCAGAAGCGTTTGAGCGGGCCCGCCGGTTTCTTTCCTTTCTTCCCAGCAGCGTGTATGAGCTGCCTCCGGTGCTTCAAACGACAGACAATCCCGAACGACGGGATGCCAATCTGCTGGACATCATCCCCAGAAACCCGAAAAAGCCCTATGATATGCGGTCGGTTTTAAAATCGGTATTCGATGAGGGTTCCCTGTTTGAGATCGGCTGTAATTGGGGGCGCGCCCTGATCTGCTGCCTGGCCCGACTGGACGGGGTTCCCGTGGCGGTTTTTGCCGAAAATCCCCAACGGTATGCGGGCGCCTGGACGACCTCCTCCTGCAGGAAACTGGTCCGGTTTATCGATCTGGCCACTACCTTTCATCTGCCTCTGGTCCACCTGGAGGACTGTCCCGGATTCCTGATCGGTAAACGGTCCGAAGAGGAAGGCACCATCCGGGCCGGGTCCCAGGCCCTGGCCGCGCTGTACCAGTCCAATGTCCCCTATTGCTGCATCGTGATCAGAAAGGCCTTTGGCGTGGCCGGCGCCAGCAATTTCAAGTCGGGGACATCCCATTTCCGCTATGCCTGGCCGTCGGGCGACTGGGGGTCGCTGCCCATCGAAGGGGGCATCGAGGTAGCCTACAAGGCGGAACTGCTGCAGGCCGATGATTATGATGCCCACCTGGCCAAAATAAAGGATCGCCTGAACCTGCTCAAATCCCCCTTCCGGTCGGCGGAGTATTTTGAAGTCGAGGAGATCATCGATCCCCGGGATACCCGACCCATCCTTTGTCAATGGATCAAGCTGGCGCGCCGGGCCACGACCCCCGGACAATACGCCTTTACGTTCCGTCCCTGACAGGAACTCGCTCTTTGAATCAGAACCCGTTACCAGTTCGTAACGACCGCCACGAGTCAAACTGATACGGGATGAACGGGGTCCGGGTGGCATCCGGCTTTGTTTTCTAAGCGCAACCTGATAAGATAGAAGAAACTCGGTCCAGTTATAATCTGGAACAAGATAACTCAAAGAGACGGTCATGACACAGTCCGGCGGTGAAGTAATTGCCAGTATCCTGAAAAATCACCATATCCCCTGTATATTTACCCTTTGCGGCGGTCACATCTCCCCCATTCTGGTCGCCAGCAAGGCGGCCGGTATTCGGATCATCGATGTGCGGGACGAGGCCAACGCCGCTTTCGCTGCCGATGCCTTTGCCCGGTTGACCGGCATTCCCGGCGTGGCAGTAGTAACGGCCGGGCCGGGGGTCACCAATACGGTGACCCCATTGAAGAACGCCCAGATGGCCCAGTCACCACTGGTTCTTTTCGGAGGCGCTGCCGCCACCATCATCAAGGGCCGCGGATCCCTGCAGGATATTGACCAGGTGTCGTTGCTGCAGTCCATTGTCAAACTCACGGTGACCATTAACCAGAATTGTGATCTGGTGCCGGTGATCGAACATGCGTTCCAGGTGGCCCAGTCCGGCACTCCGGGTCCCGTGTTTGTCGAGTGTCCCATAGACCTGCTCTACAGCGAAGAGATGGTGAGGGAATGGTACGGGGCGAAACCGGAAACTGAATCCGGAATGGGAATCAAAAGCAAGCTTTACCAGTTCTACCTGGACCGGCATGTGAATCGTATGTTTGCCTGTGATTACGACGCCATGCAACCCGCTCCCGAGATCGTCACGGCACCCGGACTGAAACCCGAGCGGGTGGCAAAGGCGGTGCGACTTTTGAAAAAGACTGAAAGGCCGGTTCTCATCATCGGCAGCCAGGCCATGCTGCGACAGGCCGAAGTGGAAATCCTGGCACAGACCGTGGCTGAACTGGGGATACCGGTTTACCTGGCCGGTATGGCCCGGGGGTTGCTGGGTCGTTCTCACCGGCTGCACATGCGGCATCGCAGGGGGTTTGCCCTGAAACAGGCTGATCTGGTTCTGCTGGCCGGCATGCCCTGTGATTTCCGTCTGGGGTACGGCCGCAGCATCAACAGCAAGGCAACGCTGGTGTCGGTCAATCGCAGCAAGGCGGATCTGAATCTGAACAGGAAGCCGGAACTGGGTGTGCTGGCAGATCCCTGTGATTTTCTGATCGCTTTGGGCACGAGGTTTGAAAACAGCAGCAACCGATTTGAACCCTGGATTCAGGCACTTGCAGACAGCAATCTCCAGCGGGAGCAGGAGATTTCAGCCACGGCAGCTGAAAAAACCGACTTTATCAATCCCCTCGCCTTCCTGAAACAGCTGGACGCCTTTCTGGATGACAACTGTCTGATCGTGGCGGACGGAGGGGATTTTGTTGCGACCGCGTCCTATATCATGCAACCCAGGAGCCCGCTGAGCTGGCTTGATCCCGGCGTATTCGGCACCCTCGGTGTCGGGGCCGGTTTTGCTCTGGGGGCCAGGCTGAGCCGGCCCGATAAGGAAATCTGGCTGATTTATGGCGATGGCGCCGCCGGGTACAGCCTTCAGGAGATGGATACCTTTGTCCGTCATGGACTGCCGGTCATTGCCGTTGTGGGCAACGACGGTTCCTGGGCCCAGATCGCCCGGGATCAGGTCGAGGTGTTAAACGATGACGTGGGCACCGTCCTCAACCGCACCGCCTATCACCAGGTGGTGGAGGGATTCGGTGGCAGAGGCTTTCTGCTGGAAGCAGCGGAACAGATACCTGCTGTACTGGCTGAAGCCCGTGACACAGCGAGAAAGGGAATCCCGGTACTGATCAATGTTCTGATCGGGAAAACCGACTTCCGCAAGGGGTCGATATCGATGTGAATCATGGTTGCACCTACCGTGGTTATTGTTTCAACAGCTCGTCGGCAATCAGGATACGTCGGATTTCAGAGGTCCCCGCCCCGATTTCATAGAGTTTGGAATCCCGGTAAAGGCGATTCACCGCATATTCCAGCATATAGCCATAACCGCCGTGGATCTGCACAGCGTCGGTGACTGCCCGGGAAGCCACTTCAGCGGTAAAGAGAACGGCCGCCCCGGCCAGCTTGTGGAGCTCGGTTCCCTTTCCGCCCCGCTCCGAGCGGTCGGCCAGCCTGGCAGCCCGATAGACCAGTCCCCTGGCCGCTTCAATCTCCGTGTACATATTGGCCAGTTTGGCCTTGACCAGTTGAAAGCTGCCAATGGGCTGACCGAACTGGTGTCGTTTGCGGGCATAGTCCAGGGAGAGCTCCAGGGCCGATTCCGCCAGACCCAGTGCCATACCGGCCACAATCACCCGTTCCACATCCAGACCGTTCATCATCACCCGGACACCCATGTCGATTTCACCAAGCACGTTTTCAGCCGGTACCCGGCAGTTACTGAAGACCAGCTCCCCCGTGGCCGAACCGCGATGCCCCATCTTGTCCAGTTTTTTGGAAATGGAATAACCGGGAAAGGTTTTTTCCACCAGGAAGGCGGTAATGCCCCGGGCGCGCTTTTCCATGTCCGTTTTGGCATAGACCAGGGCCAGGCCGGCTTCCGGACCGTTGGTGATAAACATCTTGCTGCCGTTGAGGATAAAGTCGTCCCCGTCCCGCTCAGCTGTGGTCTGGATCCCGACCGCATCCGAGCCGGCATCCGGTTCGGTGAGTCCCAGGCAGCCGATCAGCTCACCGGAAATGAGACGGGGCAGGTATTTCTGTTTCTGCGCTTCGTTACCGTTCCGCTCCAGATTATGGGCACACAGGTTGGCATGCGCGCCCACCGACAGCGCCAGGGCGGGGCAGATGCGCCCCATCTGTTCCATCATGATCGTAAAGGTAACCGTATCGGTTGCAAACCCACCGTATGTTTCAGGGAGACTCAGCCCCAGGAATCCCAGGTCCCCCATTTTTCTCCAGATACCATCCGGCAGTCTGTCTTCCCGGTCGATCTCCTCTGCCACGGGCGCGATCTCCTTCAGCATGAATTCCCGTACGTTCTTTTCGATCATTTTCTGTTCGCGGGTCCATTCAAGGTCCATGGTGTTTCTCCAGATTGGGTATAGAACCACGCTCAACCGCTGCCGTCGTCCGGGCGGCGGTTGTGCTGTTTTCGGTATGCGTGGAGGATCGTGTCTTGACTTCTGATGTTGCACACTATCACATCAGAAATCAAGACACGATCCTTTGATCCTGAAATGGAGGTCTGGTCAAAATAATCAAATCACCGTTAAAGCACATTTTTAAAGGTTTTACAGGGATTTATACGCGATTTTCCTGTCCATCGCCCTCAGGCAGCGGACCTATAGCAGTACCAGGGAACGCCTCCCCAATCGGGATTAGCATTTATTTTCACCGTCTGTGGTATCAGCATCGAAATTCTTCGCCGAAAACAGTAAGCGACACACTTTACCCTGATGACTCCGTTCTTGATGGTAATGATTTATTTGTTCCCTCTATAGAGATCCCAGTTTTCTCTGACAAGGGACACAAGATATTGCTGAATATTGACAACAATTTTGTTTACGCATATAATATGCGTAAACAATCAAAAACCAGGGAGATGGAATGAAAACAGCTACCGTCGGTGAAATTCAAAAGAACTTCTCAAAAGTGATAAATTCGATTGGCGCAGGTGAGGAGATCACAGTTACCAGAAGAGGAAAAGCAATTGCTCGAATAACGGCTATCGGTCCGACAAAAAAAGTAGATTGGCCGGAATTCACGAAAGATGCAATCGAAACAACTGGCGAACCATTGAGTCAATTGATAGCAAACGGCAGAAAAGAAAGGTTTTGAATGAACCATTCACCTGCATACGCCCCAAAGGTATTGTGTTTCAAGAAACGCATGAATCCTTCCTTGAGCTCCTGGAAACCATCCCTGGCTTCCAAGGTTCTTGAAACACAATACCTTCGGGGATGAGCGGAAATTGAACTGAATAGATACGGTTTTGAATGAACTATTGGGATACCAGTCTGCTGGTGAAATTGTACGCTAAAGAAAGGGACTCACTCATTGTTGAAAAAAAGGTAAAGGAGATTAATGAAGCAATATTGCTCATCAATTTGCATGACCTTGAGTTTTTCAATGCCTTAAACTTAAAAAAATGGCGCAATGAGATCTCGGATGAAGACCTGGCACTGATTCGAACGCGATTTAAAGAGCACGAAAATCGCGGTGTCTATTATAGACCCGCAATTGATTGGTCTCAGGTGTATCAAATTGCTATCAGCCTTTCCAATTCACATACAGGGAATACCGGAACAAGATCGTTGGATGTCTTACATGTTGCGGCAGCTATTTCACTAAACTCAACCATATTCTTCACAAATGACAAGCGGCAACAAAAACTCGCCGAATTATCAGGTCTGCAAACAGTCATATTACGATAGCGATAGCAATTCACCGAATCCAGCTAAAGGCGTCGGAACCTGTATGAAATTGTATTCATTCTCGACGGCCATCCATGGCGGTCCTATGGAATCAATCAGCCAGGTTTACTGGAACTCCCGGCCGGTTCTGAGGAAGGTGATAAAGCTTTTCAGGATTCTGGCGGTCAGTCCCCAGATCACATCCTGGCCATAGGTGTACATCTGGCTGGGAAAGGTATACCCCCGGAATTCATAGTCCCCGTAGCTTGAGTTCCGGGGATTGAGGATATGGGGGAAGGGAATGATGATCAGTCGTTCGACCTCCGCTGGATCCGGCTTGAATTCACAGGGAGATGGGATCTGGCCGACAAAGGGCGTGATCCAGTAGCTGGAAGCCATGGTCTGCTGGGTACTCAGCCCGCCCCAGATCTCAATTTCATCCCGGTTAACGCCGATTTCCTCCTCCGTTTCCCTGAGGGCGGCGGCCAGTTCATCTGCATCCCCGTTGTCCATTTTACCCCCCGGGAAAGAGATCTGGGCCCCGTGCACCCCCGGATAATCGTGTCGCATCGTGAAAATCAGCGACAACCCGTCTTCGTTTTCGTAAAAAGGGATCAGCACCGACGCGGGTTTCAGATGCCCCGGAGCGGGCACGATATCCGGGTTGTATTGTCGCAGCCGGTCCTTTATTTCTTCAATCGTAAAATCAGTTTTCATCAACGTTGTCCGGTTAGGATTTTGCACTTCAGGCTCAGTCAATCAAGGTTTTCAGTGGAGTCTGGGGGATAGCGTTTTAAAACCCTGGAAAACAGGACGTTTTCCCGGAGCACCAGGGATGGTTTCAGTTCGGTGCTGCGAGCCTCGCACCTCATGTTTTAAATGGGTATCCCCTTGGCGGAACGGTTGACAAATGGTCTTTATCGGACTGCAAAAACCAAACCGGACATCACTGAGTTTTCATATGTTAAATCATGGTTAATGGGCTTCCAGCCAGTTGGAACCGACACCTACTTCGGCAATCAGGGGCACTTCCAGGGTGATGACACTCTCCATCTCCTGTCGGACCAGAGATACGACCTGCTCCGCTTCTGAACGGGGGGTGTCAAATACCAGTTCATCATGAACGCTCAGAATCATCTTCGTCTGCAACTGCTCCTGCTGCACTCTTTTTTGAATCGCAATCATGGCCAGTTTGATAATTTCGGCGGCCGAACCCTGGATCGGGGTGTTCACAGCCGCCCCCTCCGCCATGCGGCGATGCAGCCCTCGTCCGTTGATGGCCGGCAGATACCGGCGGCGACCCATCAGGGTCTGGGCAAACCCCTCCTTTCTGGCCTGATCCAGAAATCGTTCCTGTAGGGCATGGATTGTCGCATATTTCTGAAAATAGCGCTCGATAAACCCTTTGGCCTCTGTTTTGGAAGTCCGGGTGATCAATGCCAGCCGTTCAGGTCCCATGCGGTAGATCAACCCGAAATTCACCTCCTTGGCCTTTGAGCGCATCTCCCGGGAGACCTGGTCTTCTGGCACTTCAAAAATCGCCGCCGCGGTCAGGGCATGGATATCGAGGTTCTGACGATACGCCCCCATAAAGGTCGGGTCCTTTGAAAAATGGGCCACCACCCGCAGTTCGATCTGGCTGTAGTCCGCCGAAACCAAAACGTGATCCCCGTCCGAAGGAATAAAAACGCTGCGGATCCGACGTCCCTCCTCGGAACGGATGGGGATATTCTGCAGGTTGGGCTTGTCGGATGCCAGACGCCCGGTGGCCGCTACCGTCTGCCGAAAGGATGAGTGGATGCGCTGGCTGTCCGGATCCACAAAGGTGGGCAGCGCATCCACATAAGTATTTTTCAGTTTGTTCAGTTCACGGTATTGCAGAATCAGGCCGGGCAGGGGATGGGCCTGCATCTTTGCCAGGGTCTCCTCATCCGTGGAGAGCTGGTTGCCCAGTTTTATTTTTTTGGGTTTGACCCCGGAGAGGGTGTGAATCGCCAGTTTGTCATACAGCACACTCTGCAGTTCCACAACCGAATTGACATTGAATGTTTCCCCGGCCATGTCGTGGATCTGTTCGCTGATGGTCGACAAACGGCCCTCAAACTCCGTGGAGATCGTTCCCAGGATGGTGGCATCGATTTTCACGCCGTTCTGTTCCATCACGGCCAGGACTTCCGCCAGCGGCAGTTCGACATATTGATAGGTCCGCAGCATCCGCGTCTGTTCCAACTGGTTTTTGAGATGGGCGGCCAACTGCCCCATCACGGCGGTGCATTCACAATTGGCCAGGTAATATTCGGCTTCCGACTCAAAGATATGCTGATCAGCCCCCTGTTTTTCATTTTTACCTGGAATATCGATCTGCGGTGTGAATTGCAGTTGACGAGCCAGAATCGCTTCCAGACTGTAATCCCGTTCTTCTGCCTCGACCAGGTGGGCTGCCAGCATCACATCCAGAATGGCCTTCCCGGATCTTATTCCCCGGGGAACCAGCAGCTGCAGGATATGCTTCCAGTCATAAACGACTTTCTGAATATCGCTGGCAGCCAGCAGCAGCTTCAATTGTTCAAAAATGGCCGGCTGCTGGTCTGCAAAAACCGGGTCTTCCAGGGAGAGAAACCAGGCGTGCGCCGGTTCCACCGAAAAAACCAGGCCTTCAATGTCACCGCCGATAAACCGCTCACCCTTCCTGACCACATCCAGGGCGATCTGTTTGGATTCGCCAGCTGCCAGGAGCAGTGCTTCGAATGATCGCCATGAATCCAGCCGATGGGTGTTGACCGACTCGACCGGGATTTCCGGCGTGGGCTGTGCCTCGGGTTCAGGACCACTGGCCGCTGAAGCGCCGGGGCCATTGTGGGGGGCTGGTTTCAGCTTTTTTAGAAAAGACCTGAACTCCAGCTCTTCCAGGATGTCGATCAAGGGCTGGTTGTCAACGAGATGGAACTGATCCATTTTCAGATCCTCCAGAGACAGATCCAGCGGCACATTCACATCGATGGTGACCAGTTCGCGGGATAGAAAGGCGTTTTCCCGATTCTCGATCAGTTTTTCCAGCATCTTGTTTTTGGGGAGCTCATCGAGGTGTTCATAGAGATTGGGGATGGATCCATACTGGCTGATCAGCTTGATGGCGGTTTTTTCACCAACCCCTTTCACACCGGGGATGTTGTCCGATGCATCCCCCATCAGCCCCAGGATATCGATGACCTGGTCCGGTCGGCAGCCGAATTTCTCCGCCACATGCTTCAGCCCCAGCTTCTGGTTTTTGTGGTTAAAGATGCAGTTCGACTCCGTCACCAGTTGCATGAAGTCCTTGTCACTGGTGACCATGGTTCCCTCGATCCCGTTTTCCGTGCAGATCCGCATCAGGGTGCCGATGATGTCGTCCGCCTCGTATCCGGGCAGGGTAATAAACGGCAGGTCAAGGGCCTCAACCAGCCTGGGCAGATAGGGCAGCTGTTCCACCAGATCATCCGGCATCTTTTCCCGGGTGGCCTTGTATGCGGGGTATTGCTCATGGCGAAAGGTAGGCTCGCTGGTATCGGAGACAACGGCCAGATACTCCGGCTTCTCGGCCTCGAGAATACGCATGATCTGTGAGAAGAAACCGTAAATGCCGCTGGTGTTCAATCCCCTGGAATTGACCATGGGGCTGCGGATCATCGCAAAATAGTTGCGGTATAGAATTGCCATTGAATCCAGCGCAAACAGCTTGGCCATTATTCCTCTTTGATATTGCTTTCGATTAGTTTTCTGTAATCATTCAGCTGACTAACAAGGCATTTTTGTCACAATTAGAAACAAAACCACAGAATTATCGCGAACTGTCATGATCAGTCTGTCATTGAACTTATTCTCGACAGTGAGAAGCGAGACTTGCAGCTTCGATCATGGACATCTTCACGGGGAGCGTTCTTCGCTGCGAGTCTCGAGAATTCAATTGGCATCGCCATTCTGGCAATGCTTAAACACGCCCAATCCGTTCATGAGACGCGATACTTGCAGTTTTGAAAGGATCGATCATGACTTCAGTTCGTTAATTGAATGTGCTGCTTAAAAGCGCAATTTCTGCGGAACAGTTGCGTTTTTCTAGCGAATGTCATTCTTCACCCTGCAGATAACGGGAGCATGATCCGACGGTTTCGGTTGGGAACGGTTATCAAAATCGATGTCACAGGCTTCACAAAGTTCTGCCAGGCTCTCTGTCACCCAGATGTGATCGATCCGCATCCCTTCGTTTCTTTCAAAGCCACGGGTTCTGAAGTCCCACCAGCTGTATTTTCCGCCCTCCTGGTGAAACCGGCGGTAGGCATCCTGGAGTCCCCACTCTCTGAGCTGCTCAATAAACCGGTGTTCCCGGGGATGAAAGCTGACCTTGTTCTGCATCGCTTCTGCCGAAACGACATCCCGCGCCTCCGGCGCAATATTGATATCGCCGAGCACGATCACCGGATCAGCTGCAGTAAAACGGCTGGACAACTCAGAGAGCAGTTTCTGCAGAAATTGCAGTTTATACTCGAATTTGGGGGAATCCTCGGTTTGTCCCTGGGGAACGTACACGTTCACAATATGAATGCCTTCATGGCTTGCCATCAAGAGGCGTTTGTTCTCACTGTCCCAGCCATCCTGAAAGCCGTGTTGCACCTCCTTCAACGGAAACCGGCTCAGGATTGCCACCCCGTTGTAGCTTTTTTGCCCGGAGAAAACCGCGTTGTACCCAGCTTCGCGCAGTTCCTGCTCGGGAAACTGGTGGTCCTCCACCTTGGTCTCCTGCAGGCAGACGATATCCGGCTGCTGCTCGGACAACCAGGACAGGATCAGTGGCAGGCGGATCCGGATCGAATTGACATTCCAGGTGGCAATCTTCAAGGTTTCGACCGCTATCTGCGTCTGCAGCTGAATCCGGTCGTCCGGCAGCAGACACGAACTGTCAGTGTAACCGACCAGCTCCGGTTCGTCCAGGATACCCCCCCAGGTTCGTTCAACAACCAGGCGATTGCTGCGCCACCATTGATAGAGTTGGGACACGGTTGCCTGATGAAATTCGGCGCCCAGTTGGTTTGAGAGTTCTGAAACCGTGACGCCCGCTTTTACCAGGCCGCGAATTTTGTTCAGATCCATACTTGGTTCTCGGGGTTGGTGTTTTTGGTCCAGTTTTAATCAAGGGCACTTTGATAAACTTAAACTCAGCACGCATCCATGGATGCCAGCTAGGCTTTCGGTCCTGTCTGGGGTCTGACAAAGACCCACGTTTCTCTGTCCGAGTCCTGCCGGCTGAAACGGTATCCATCCCGGTCAAACGACGTCATCCCTTCCGGCGCTTCCAGGCGGTGATCAATAATGTAACGGGCCATCAACCCCCGGGCTCTTTTGGCATAGACCTGAATACTTTTTAAACCACCTTCCCGTTCTTCCTTGAACGTCGGGGTAATGACCGGTATATCCAGGGCTTTGGGCTGCAACGAGCGAAAGTACTCTTCAGACGCCAGGTTAATGATCACCTTCGATTGATGGGAAGCCATGTTTTCTGCAAGCGTGTCCGCCAGTCTGCTGCCCCAGAATTCATACAGGTTTTTCTTCCTTCCGGTTTTCAGAACAGTTCCCATCTCCAGCCGATAGGGTCGCATCAGGTCCATGGGACGCAACAGACCGTACAACCCGGAGAGTATTCTCAGGTGCTCCTGGGCAAATGCCAGGTCATCCGCTGTCAGGGTAGCTGCGTCGAGCCCGATGTAGACCTCTCCCCGGAAGAGATAGGCGGCCGGTTTGGCATTCTCCGGCGTGAAAGGCCGCGCCCAGGCTTGAAAACGTTCCCTGTTGGTCTCGGCAAGCTTGCGATTGATGGACATCAGGCGCTCCAGGCCTTTCAATGACAGTTTTTGAAGCTTGTTGACCAGTACCTGGGCGTCATCCAGAAAATCGGGGATTGTTGGCTTACAGGGATACCCCTGGGGGTTTTCGTTCAGTGTTTTGGCGGGGGACAGAAGAACAATCATAAGCGCATTAAAATATATGGTTCATATGAGATCGGAACAGCAGTGTCACGCATGCGTTGCCACCTGAGTCCTGCAGACAGGCAGCAATATACTGAAAATTAAGACAGACCGGGGCAGGCGGGAAACGCCGATGATGCATCTGACAGCCTTTGGTATTTTTCAAAGGTACGAGACCAGTTTAACCCAAAAGACCCAACAAATAAAGCCACAATATATCCAGCAGCGCAGTGGCGGGTTTCTGTTTTTGTCCCTCGGGATATTAGCCGCTTGACACAGGAAAACCAAATCCCTACCATTCATTTGTCCTGTTTCAACTTATTCTCAACAGGCCCTGCCCGTCTCCAAGGGCGGCAGGAGATATTTCTTCCAAATTCGTAAAAAGCCCAAAAATCGTCGCCTCGACAACCGCCAGGGTCCAGATGGGGTTGATATGACTGGATTCCGGTTCTGCGCAGAAAGCTTCGCGCATTCAGTACCGGAAGTCCAGGATGAGGCAATTTTCAGGGTTTTTACGGTTTCATCAAGATTAAATGCGATATGAAAAGAATAATACTGATGGTGATGGCAATCTGCCTGTATCTGCCTGTTGTCCGGGCAGATTCGAAACCATGTTATGTCGTTGTAGAGAGTACCGGGAACTACGAACAACTGACCATTTCTGCAATAGCCACGTCGCTGCTGCGCAAATTTATTGATCCCAATATTACGCCTGTTCCCATTGCGGGTTTTCCGGAAAAGGCATGTACCTATCGCATCAATATATCCGAAAAAACGGGTGCAATTAAGGCCTTTATTTTCGGAACCGCGATCAGCGAATATGGGACGTCCGAACTTCGCGCCGAAAAGGGTCTTGAACAGGCGCTCTTGAAAGCAATCTATAATGGAACCCTGGATAAAACAACCCGCGGGAATATCTGTTCCAGCTACAAATATCTGCTCAATGAGGAGTGCAAAGCATTTACACTTGCACAACAGGGCCTGGGATTGAAAGATGGCGTCAGCGAATCATCCGGTTTACAGTCGACTCGATTAAAACTGGCGGTTTTTCCCGTCTACATCCATGGCGAAGCGTCCGGTGGTTTTCTGAGATCAGGTGTTGATAAACGGCTGCTGGAAGGTTTAAACCAGATGCTCCAAGAGGATAACCACATCACCATTTCCCACTCGTATTATGTGGATGTTCATACCTTATCTAAAGATATCAGTAGTTTCAGCAGCATTGAGGACAAAATCTGGGACGGGACTTTCTCAAAAAGCATCAATGAACCGGAATTATACAAGATCGCAGTCTCATTGGACGTCAACTATGTATGTACTTTTGACGTGAAGGCGTTGAAGAATAAAAAAGGGCGTTATATGATCTACCTGTTCGATATCACGAACAATCGCAAGTACTCTGAGCAGGGCGAATATGACGGCAATCTGGTGAGGAAGTTCAATCGGAGTTTCAAACTGTTACTGGGCGTTGCCTGGCAGCAGCGGAAATAACACAGGGTCATCAGAAAGATCGAAATCTCAGACGCCGTCAGGCTTCTTCAGGCGCTTCTATTTTTTATCTTGGATCACTTTGGCCGCCATCCGGTCCATCAGTTCCGGTGCAAAGAGCTTCAGGAAACGACCGATCTTGCTCCTCAGTCCAGTCAACAGCAGTCTCCGGCGCTTGATGGCTGCGTCGACGATCAACCCGGCGCACTCGTCGGCGGTCATGATTCTATCCTCCTGGAGCGGGCTTTCGCCCAGGGGCTTCCCTCGGTGATCCAGCGCTCTTCTATGCATCTCGGAAAGAACAAATTCCGGTGCCACGATGGTGATACTGACGCCTGATTGTTTCAACTCGATTCTGAGGGATTCGGAAAAACCGGTGACCGCATACTTGCTGGCACAATAGGCTGTCCTGCTGGGAATACCCGTGATGCCGGCCACGCTCGAGACCATGACGATCCGTCCCTGGGTCTGCTTCAGGTGAGATACGGCGTGAAAGGTACAATACAGGGTCCCGAAAAAATTCAGTCGCATCAATCGCTCGAAAATCGAGGTATCGGTCATCTCTTCCATGGTAGTCCACATGGTCTGACCGGCGTTATTGACCAGCATATCCAGTTGACCAAATTCAGCCACCGTTTTCTCCACAAGCCGTTTACATGCCTGTTCATCCGTAACATCCGTCACGACCACCAGGCTTTGGGATCCCTTTGCTTCGACCTCCTTCTGCAACTCGATCAGTCTCTCTTCATTTCTGGCAGCCAGAACAATTTTAGTGCCATGTTCAGCCAGTACCAGGCACAGGGCTCGGCCGATCCCTTCAGAAGCGCCGGTGACAATAACGACTTTGTCCTTGAGTTCGGATTTCATTTCCTGTTTTCTCCGTTTGTCTATTTTAGATTCCCGTCG
This sequence comes from bacterium, assembly GCA_018830885.1. Taxonomy (GTDB): domain Bacteria; phylum SAR324; class SAR324; order XYD2-FULL-50-16; family XYD2-FULL-50-16; genus JAHJRI01. The sequence continues at coordinate 33,068 of JAHJRI010000230.1, forward strand.
GGAACGGGTTCTGATCGATTCGGCGCCATACAGGAATTCCTGCGGGTCGCACATGTTCACGTCACGGCGAAAGGGTCTTAACCCTCTCCTGTTCTGGCCAGATGATAGGAATTCGGCTATTCGAAGTCAAGGGGCAGTTACGTTTTTTTTTAAAGTCTATATGAAAAACACTCACCCCAGAGACACGAAGAACACGAAGGAAAACAAGCTCAGCTGAGTGACGGTCATCGAGCTGTTTCAATTGCCTGAACGAATACGCAATTGAAAGGGCTTTATGACAGGCACGGGAAGGCATCGCTGTTTTTCATCCTTCGTTGTGACCTGCTGTTCATGGGTGTTTGTGAACAATCGATTGTTCCAGAATGTTTTTCATTTTGGCCGGGCTCCAGCATATTACCGCAAGAGCGAACGCCATCATTGAACCAGTTTACGTACCTGAAATAATCAACTATAAATGGATATCGAGACCAAACAGACTGCCCAGCCAGTCTTTGGGTATAATTCCCCCTTCGAAGCTGCAGCAATCTTCGTGCATTCAGTGCCGGAATAACGCGTGCTACTCTGCAGCCTGGAACAGGGGGGATTTTTTTAAAAGCCCGTTCGACAATCCGATTGAGGAAAAATGAAAATCATGACACGACAGGTTTCCTGGTTCATTTTTATGATCTTGTTTTTTCAAACAGCAAACTCAGTATCGGGGTTCACGCCCTCGGGTTCAATCGGAAAGGTACTGGTCAGGAGTCAGCCGGTCGTTGTCAGCAGAGATGGTAACACACTGGAGATCAGCGCATTCGGCCGTGGATTGCAGGATGGTGATACCATCGTCACCGGCGAAGCGGGAAAAGCACAAATCATCCTGTCAGACGGAGACCAGATCTTTCTTGCTCCATGGAGCAAACTCACCCTTGAGAAAAAAGGGCAGAAAGATGCCCTGGTGAAAGTTACCAGACCGGCGTTCACCTTCGAGGGTAAAATCAGGGCAAAAGTCCGGAAATCAACCAACAGAAGACTTCAATTCAAGAGTGCCAATGCTGAGATCCGTATTAAAGGCACCGAATTCGTTGCGGAATACAAAAAAGAGGTGACAACCGTCGCGACACTCGAAGGATTGGTGGGGCTGTCATCGATCCGAACCGATGCTGAGATTGATATTCCGCCAGGAAGCATGTCTTCAGTCACGGCAGCCGGAGAAGTCCTGCCCTTGTCTGAAATAGCGGGTGAAATTCTGCAAGGCGTTGAATCTGCCGGAGAGAAAATGTCAGAAGAGGATATTTCGGGAAAGAAGAACTAAGCCTTGTCACCCATCGCATCCACCTGTTTTTCCCCTGTCATCATCAGACCGATGGATTCGCGGCTGGCTTCCTCACGGTTGACAATGCCCATGATTTTGCCGTCGAACATCACCGCAATCCGGTCTGAAAGGGCCATGACTTCATCCAGGTCTTCGGATATGACCAGAGAGGCCGTTCCACTGAGTCGCTGCTGGGAGATACGTTCATGGATGTACTCGGCAGCCCCGATATCCACCCCCCGTGTCGGCTGCGAGGCAATCAGCACCTTGGGATTGCTGGACAATTCCCGGGCCAGGATCAGTTTCTGAATATTCCCTCCCGAAAGACTTTTGGTAGTCGTTTCAATATCCGGTGTTTTAACCGCATATTCCCTGACCAGCTTTTCACAATGACGCTGAATGTGTTTAAACCTCAAGAACCCATTTTTACAGAATTGTGCTGAATTGTGGTTGAGCAGGACCAGATTTTCCTTGATTTTAAACTCCCCAATGGCGCCGTCCCGCATTCTTTCCTCGGGAACATAGGACAGTCCAGCTTTGCGAACCTGACCGGGCTTGCAGCAGGTTGTGTTCTGGCCGTCAATCAGGATTGTCCCTGAAGTGGGGGTTCGCAAACCGGCGATGGCCTCTGCCAACTCCCGCTGTCCGTTGCCCGAGATGCCGGCAATACCGACAACCTCACCACTCCGGACCTCCAGGTGGATTCCCTGAACGGCATCCTTACCCCGGTCACCCGGAACATGCAGGTCCTCAATGGTCAACAGCGTCTTGCCGGGCTGAACCAGGTGCTTTTCGGGGGCCAGTTTGACCTCCCTGCCCACCATCATCTGGGCCAGAATATGTCGACTGGCTGCCGCAGGGGTTGTTTCACCCGTGACCCGGCCGTGACGCATCACGGTGATTCTGTCGCTGAGATCCAGCACTTCCTGCAGCTTGTGGGATATGAATACCAGGCCGCGTCCATCATCGGCGAGTCTGCGGAAGATGACAAAAATATCAGCCACCTCGTTGGGGGTCAGCACCGCTGTCGGTTCATCCAGAATCAGGATGGACGCATCACGATACAAGGCCTTGATAATCTCAACTCGCTGTCGTTCTCCCACTGAGAGCTGCCAGACATACTCATCCGGATTGACCTGCAGTCCAAAGGTTTCAGAAAGTGCCACGATGCGCCGGGAAACCGATTTCAGATCCGTCAGGAAACCACGGGTCGATTTCAGGCCCAGCGCCACATTTTCGGTGACGGTCAGCGTCGGGACCAGCATAAAGTGCTGGTGGATCATGCCAATCCCGCGGGCAATGGCATGGGCTGGTGATGTCAAACGAACCGATTCCCCATTCAGCAAAACCTCCCCTTCATCCTGCTGGTACAATCCGTACAGTATTTTCATCAGGGTGCTTTTGCCTGCACCATTTTCGCCCAGCAACGTGTGCACCTCTCCGGCTCGCAGCTCAAAATGGACATTCTCGTTGGCGATGACACCCGGAAACCGTTTGGTGATCCCTTTCATTTCCAGCATGGGTGAGGTCTTCGGCTGCAGGGTCATGTTTTTTTTGCCTGATACAGGTTCATCCGTTTTTTTTTGCAGTCAGGACCGGGATGGGAAACGGCGTTTCCCATCCTCAAGCGGGTCCCTGAATGGTGAAAACAGAAAGAAAAACAGGGCTATTTGCCAATCTTGATGGATCCGTTCTTGATTCCGGCAATCGCGTTCAAGCCGGCCTGCTTGACATCGGCAGCAAGTGGATAGGCATCGTTGAATTCAATGACGAGACCACCGTTTTTCAGATTGATTTCGTACATCTTTCCACCTTTAATGCCTTTATCCAGGTCAGCGATAATCTTCGATAGAACCACCTCCCACTTATATACCTGGGAAGCGACCACGATTTCCGGAGCCAGTTCCG
>JAHJRI010000231.1 GCA_018830885.1 bacterium
GTCATTGAACTCATTCTCGACGGCCATCCATGGCCGTCTTCCGAGGGCGGTCGCTGACATCGCCATCATGGCGATGCTTAACCACTCCCAATCCGTTCAATCACATACTGGTCCCCGCTCTGATAGCTGAACATAAGCTGAATAGTTACGTCTGAATTTGATAAGAAGATGCACTGGAAAATCGAAGATGTGTAACAGAATCAAAAAGCTGATGCTGCTGTTGGTGATCCCATGGATGGCTGTCTCTGTCGTCAGGGCTGAGGTCAAGCTGGATCTGCAGGTTTCTGACACAAGCCTGGTTCTGGGCGATGAGATGACGGTTCAGTTAAAAGCGGATGGCGTTGAGGACAATGCCGCACTGATTATGCCGTCCGTACCCGGACTGACGTTCCGGCAGCTGGGCGCGCCCAGTTCCTCCAGCCAGACGATTATTGTCAATGGCAAGATCAGCCGTTTCAGTGGCCTGATATACAGTATCGGTATCAGCGCCTCCAAAAAGGGACAGTTCCTGGTACCGGGATTCGGAATTCAGCACCAAAACCAGACGTTCAACAGTAAATCCTTCACCATCCGTGTGGTCTCCCCGGATGCCCAGAGCAGCATGCGGGTTACCCTGGCAGCTTCGAGTGAACATCTTTACCCGGACGAACCCCTGGTCATTACCCTGAAATGGTATCTACAGGACCGTGTGCAGGATTACACATTCCGTTTTCCACTCCTGGAACAGAAAGACCGGTTTCAGCTGGAACTGGTCAAGGCTTCAGGGACCGCCACCACCCGGGAACTGGTTGTCAACGGTTACACGATTCCCTTTGAGCAGGGTGTGGAAACGGTCAAGGGAGAGCAAACCACGGTCTACCAGACCGCGTTTCGGATCTTTCCCTCTGATCCGGGTATGCTGTCCATACCGGCCGCCAGTGTAAAAGCCATAGTCCAGCGTGGAACAGAGTTGAAACGTGACTTTTTTGACCGGGTGATTCAGACCCCTAAACTGGAGCGCATCTTTGCCGTATCCAAAGAACTGCAGGTGCAGGTTGCGCCTCTGCCGGCGGAGGGCCGTCCCCGCTCATTCACCGGCGGTGTCGGTGATTTTCAGATTCAACTGAGCACCGGGCAGACGCGGGTACGGCTCGGGGATCCCATTGAGCTGGCAATTCGTATTACCGGGAAAGGACGTTTTTCAAAGATACAACAGCCGGTGTTAAATGATATTCCGGAATACAAAGCCAATTTTGTTGTGGTCGACAACCTTCAGCCGGGTGACATCCAGGCGGACGGTATCACTTTCAAACAGGTGGTCAGACCGAGGAACGAGACAGTAACACGGATACCGCCGGTCCGGTTTTCGTTCTTCAACCCGGAAAAGAAACGGTATTTCACCGTGGAAAGCAACGATATTCCAATCAAGGTGCTGCTGACAAAAAAAATCACGGCAGCGGATATGATCGTGCCCGACCAGCAGGGCCAAGGAACGGGAAACCCATTGCAACGCCAGCAACGGGGAATATATGGAAATTACAGTTTTGAGGACGCATTGACGACTCAGACCCGCAGTCCGGCCTGGTTTCTCCTTTTTTTGATCCCGCCGCTCGCCTTTTTCATCTTTCTGGTCATTGTGCAACGTCGGCGACGTTTGAACAATGATCAGGCACTGGTGCGGGCCCGGGCTGCCAGAGGCAGAAGCAGCCGTCGTCTGAAAAAGGCCGGGAAACTGATTGGGGCTGATAGTGGCCAATTCCTGAAGGCGTTAAGCCTGGCACTGTCCGGCTATGTCTCCGACAAATTCAACCTGGGTTCCGGTGAGGTGACCGTGGTGGATATCCGGGAGCTGGCAAAGAAACACGCACTTCCTGAACAGCTGGCAGAAGCGCTGGTGGATCATTTTGAACGGTTTGACCGCCTGAGATTCAGCCATGAGGATATCACACCGGAAGAGCGGGAGGCCATTCTCACAGCTGTCGACCAGACGATCAGGGATCTTAACCGTCACCTGCAGCGACCTTGATCGCGAACGGTTTCTATTGGCTCGCAGCGGTGATGCGATCACCGCTGGTGAGAAAACAACCCCCAGCGGTCCGTTCAACTGGCGGGTTTACTCGAAACTGCGCACGCAGAGCGCATGATGGGTGTTTCTCTTGTAATCAACATTACCTCGCGGCAGTTTGAAACTGACCATCCAGGCACCCTGCTCGTCCTTTGCGTAGGTGGTTCCGGTCCAGTAATGGGTAAAGATGAAGTCAGGGATAAAGTGTTTGATGTTGAACAACGATCCCAATTCATCTTTGCTGGGCAGCCGCCAATCCTCCCAATCCCGGAGTCTGCTCTCACTGCATTTTTCGCTGGCCTCCTGCCAGGTCCCGTTTCCAAGATCCGTGCGCTGCCAGACCAGGTGCGTGATCCGGTCGAGGATCAGGGTGTCGGATATCTCCAGTGTTGCCGCTCTTTTCCTGAGCCGGTGCAACTTGAGTTTGGCCAGTCCCCGGAAGCGACTGTCGGGATTCAACTCAAGAAATTTTCGGGTCGTGTAGATATCATCCGAGCCGTCGACGATTTGCCAGATTATCTCCCTGGCCTTATAGGCCAGTTTGGTGCCTGGATATCGGTCTGCGTAATCCTTCAGGACGTCGATATCATTTGACTTTTTTACCAAGTACCAGAGCATTTCCCTGGCTTCGGCGAGGTATCGGCTTTTTGGATTCTTCTCAATATACAGCTTCAGATGGTCCATGGTGTTCGCTTTTTTGACGACCAGCCAGTTGTTCTTTTCCTCGATGCGCAGGATCTGGTCTTCCGCTTCTTTCAAGTACCGGCTCTGGGGGTACTTTTTGATGTAATCCCGGAGGACGGGGATGCTGTTCTGCAAGGTTACCAGCTGCCAGATCGTATCCTCGGCTTCCTTGAGGTAGGGGCCCTGGGGGTTGTCCCGGACATATGCTTCAATCTGCTCGATATTCTGTTCTGACTTGACAATCGTCCACTTTCTGGTTCTGACCTGATCGACCCACTCCCCGTCGGGATAGGTCTCCAGATAGATGTCCAGCTCCTGAATATCGCGGGTATTTTTGATCAGCTCCCAGAGACGGCTCTCCTCCTTGCTCGGGTGATCAACAGCAGCAACGGTGCCAGCCGTCAGCATCGATGTTATCAAGAATACGCCGATTGCCAGGAGGATGTTTTTCATGGTTTTTTTACCCGATGGATGATGGTCTGTTTATCCAGACCTGCGTGGCAAGGCCGACAGCCTCTCCGTTTCTTCTGTAAACTATATCAAGATCAGGTATTTGGCAAGAAAGAAAATACAGAATGCGGGCAGACCCGGGGGTTGGTGTCGAAAAACCGGGA
>JAHJRI010000232.1 GCA_018830885.1 bacterium
ACCGTCCAGATGAATCAAAAGCGGCACAAGGCTCTGCAAAACCAGAAGGTTAGACAGGCCATTGTCTATGCGGTCAATAATGTGGGAATCGAGCAAAAGATCATGAAAGGGACCGCCACACCCGCCGGTCAGATGAGCCCGAAAGGCTATCTCGGCCACAAGGAGAGTCTGATGCCCCGCTATGACCTCAAAAAGGCTAAACAACTGATGGTCGAAGCAGGTTACCCCAACGGGTTTGAAGCCTCCATGATCGCCCCCAACAACCGTTATATCAATGATGAGAAAATCGCAGAAACGTTTGCGGGGATGCTTTCCAAAATTGGCATCAAGATCAACCTCAAGACCATGCCCAAAGCACAGTATTGGGATGAATTCGACCGACAACCGGCCGATTTCCAGATGATTGGCTGGCATTCCGATACGGAGGACTCTGGAAACTTCTACGAATTTCTGGTCATGTGCCCCAACAAAGAGACCGGTTACGGCCAGTATAACAGTGGCAACTACTGTAACCAGAGAGTCGACCAGTTGACACTCGCAGCGCAGACGGAGACTAATGTCAACAAGCGGATTGCTATTCTGCAGGAAATTGAGCAGATCCTGTATGATGATGCCGCCTATGTCCCCTTTCACTGGCAGAATCACTCATATGCCGCCCGCAACGGCGTCAATGTCGGACCGATCATCAACACGATGAACTTCCCCTATATCGGCGACCTGGTCATCGATTAGCGTCAGCACCCCTGGGAAGTCAATCCTGAACAGGGATTGACTTCCTGAAACCGGCTACAAAACGGGAATAGCCATGTTCGCATTCACTGTCCGACGAATCATCCAGGCGATCATCGTCATGCTGGTTATCAGTTTCATCGGTTTCGCCGTGCAGTACAGCATCGGCGACCCGGTCAGGGACATGGTCGGGATCAATGTCTCCGTCGCCGAAAGGGAGGCACTGCGGGATAAACTGGGGCTGAACGACTCTTTCTGGGTTCAGTACAGCCGCTTTGTCAGAAATGCCCTGCACGGCGACCTGGGGACCTCATATTTTTACAGTAAACCCGCCCTGCAGATCATCCTGCAAAAAGCCCCTGCCACACTGGAACTGGTGTTCATCACCGCTATGATCATCGTCCTGGTCAGTCTGCCGGTGGGCGTCTATACCGCCATCTACCCCCAGAGACTGTTCTCCAAAATCACGATGGGAATCAGCACCGTGGGGGTCTCTTTCCCGGTCTTTTTGACTGCGATTGCCCTCATCTATGTTTTTGCCGTCGAACTCCACTGGCTGCCATCGTATGGAAGGGGAGCGACGGTCAACATCGGCGGCTGGGAAACCGGTTTTTTGACCAGGGACGGGCTTCTGCATCTGATACTGCCAAGCATCGCCCTCTCATCCATCATGCTGCCGCTGTTCATTCGGCTGATACGGGCTGAAATGATGGAAGTGCTGGAGACCGAATACATCAAATATGCTTGGGCCAAGGGGCTGTCCCGGCGGCGGGTCTGGCTGCTGCATGCTTTCAAGAATACCCTGCTGCCGGTGGTCACCGTCTTTGGGGTCGAGATCGGCATCCTGTTTGCGTTTACCATCCTGACCGAGACCGTGTTTCAGTGGCAGGGGATGGGATTCATGTTTTATGAAGCGGTTGAACGGTCAGATACTGCGCTGCTGGTCGCCTACCTGGTTGTGGTGGGGGTGATGTTTGTCATCATCAATACCCTGGTCGATATTCTGTATGGCCTGATCAATCCGATGGTTCGAATCGCGGGGACAAAATGAGTGACCCACAGCAACCCGATGAAGCTGCACCGATCTATTATGCAAGACAGGGATTTTTCGCAGCCCGGCGCCAGAACTGGATCCGGTTTCGCCAGTCCTATCTGTTCTACAGTTTTAAACGGGATCCCATCGCCATCACCTGCTTCTCGGTATTTATCTTCCTGGTGGTGATCAGTTTTGCGGCGCCCATTATCGCCCCGTACAATCCCTACGACACGACCACGATCGACATTATGGACTCGGAGCTGCCGCCTGCCTGGATGGAAGCAGGCAACCCCAATTTCTGGCTGGGAACCGACATCCAGGGAAGGGATCTCTACAGCACCATGTTGTATGGTCTGCGCACATCCGTGATCATCGGTATCTTCGCCGTGATTTTTCAGGCAGTGCTGGGAATTGTCGTGGGATTGATTTCCGGATACCTGGGCGGTCGCATCGACGCTTTTCTGATGCGGGTCACCGATATCCAGTTCTCCATCCCTTATCTGATCATGGCCATCATCACCAGTGCCATTTTCAAGATTGCCTTTGGTGTCAACCGTTTTGAAGAACTGGCCATCCCCCTGCTGGTGATTATTATCGGAATGTCCGAATGGCCCAAATATGCGCGTACCGTGCGGGCTTCGGTGCTGGGAGAAAAAAGCAAGGAGTATGTGGAGGCCGCCCGCGTCATCGGGTTGAGCAACCGGCTGATCATGTTCCGGCACATCCTGCCCAACACCCTGACCCCGGTGCTGGTGATCTCGACCATCCAGGTGGCTCAGGCGGTCATGAGCGAGGCCGCGCTCTCCTTCCTGGGATTGGGAATGCCCATCACCAAACCCTCTCTGGGGTCGCTGATCAATCTGGGTTTTGAATATGTGTTCAGCGGGTCCTGGTGGATCACGCTCTTTCCCGGACTGCTGCTGGTTCTTTTTGTGCTGGTGGTACTGTTGTTGGGCGACTGGTTGCGCGATGTTCTGAATCCGAAATTGTATAAGGGTTAACCGTGAGTCATTTACTGGAAGTTCAAGACCTGAAAGTTACATTCGCCCTGCGTTTCGGGGATCTGACAGCCATTGACGGAATCAGTTTTTTCCTGGACAGAAAGGAAAAACTGGGGCTGGTGGGTGAAAGCGGCGCCGGTAAATCCGTCACCGGTTTTTCCATCATCAATCTGATCAGCAAACCGGGTTTTATCTCAGGGGGCAAGGTCATTTTCGAAGGCCGGGAATTGCAGTCCCTGTCGCACAAGGAAATCCGGACCATTCGTGGAAATCGCATCAGCATGATATTCCAGGATCCCATGATGACGTTGAATCCGGTTCTGACCATCGGCACCCAAATGGTGGAAACGGTTCTCGCCCACAGGAATGTCAGTCATAAGGAGGCCCAGCAGATCGCGTTGGAAAAACTGCAGAAGGTCTACATCCCTTCGCCGGAAAAGCGCCTTCAACAATATCCCCACGAATGTTCCGGCGGGATGCGGCAGCGGATCGTCATCGCGATCGCTCTATTGACCGATCCTTCGCTGATCATTGCAGACGAACCCACAACAGCCCTGGACGTAACCATTCAGGCCGGTATCATGGATCTTCTCAGAGAACTGTGTGAGACAGAAAATATGGGCCTGATCCTCATCACCCATGACCTGGCTGTCGTATCCCAGGTGACTGAGAAAATCGCCGTCATGTACGCCGGAAAAATCATCGAATCCGGTCCAACCGATCTGATCGTTAAAAATCCGCGCCATCCATACACAAAGGGGCTGATTCATTCCCTGCCGGGCAGCCATCGCCCCGGAGAGAGCCTGAAACAGATACCCGGTATGATGCCGACACTGACGGACATTCCAGAGGGTTGCGCTTTTCACCCCCGTTGCGAAATCAGCGAGACCGTCTGCACCAGGGTAATTCCTGCTCTGCAAACAGCCGGACAGCCGGACCACCTGGCCGCCTGCCATTTGCTGCACAAGACTCGGGAAAATTAGGCCGCTGAGTTCACCCAACACCGGAACGTAACACATGGATGCCATGCAAAACGAAAATGAACTGTTGACGGTCAGAAACCTGGTCAAGCACTTTGATATCTCTGGGGGACTGCTGGATCAACTGGCTTTCAGGAAAGGGAAGATCGTCCGCGAGAAGACAATAGTCAAAGCACTCAACGGGGTCAGCATATCCATCAAGCCGGGGGAAACGCTCGGTGTCGTCGGTGAAAGCGGCTGCGGTAAATCCACCCTGGCAAGGGTGATCCTGGGACTCTACAGACCCAATTCCGGTGAAATCCGTTATCGGAACAGCCGGATCGATAGTCTCAGTCACCGGGAGATGCTTCCGTTTCGGGCCAACATGCAGATGATTTTCCAGGATCCCTATGCGTCTCTGAATCCCAGGATGACAGTTGCCCGCACGCTGGAGGAACCGATCCGGTTCCACAAACCGTCCATTGCGGCACGAGAGGTTCAGCAGAAGGTGGCTGACGTTATGGACCAGGTCGGTGTGGATCCCACCTGGAGCAGCCGTTATCCCCATGAATTTTCAGGCGGCCAGAGACAGCGGATCAGCATTGCCCGGGCACTCATGGTGGACCCGGAGTTTATCGTGGCAGACGAACCGGTATCCGCCCTGGACGTCTCCATCCAGGCCCAGATCCTCAACCTGCTGATGGAAGCCCAGCAGAAAAGAGGTCTGACCTACATGCTCATCACCCACGATCTGTCGGTGGTGCAGTATTTCGCCACCCGAGTAGCCGTGCTCTACCTGGGGACCGTTTGCGAAGAAGCAAAGACAGCGGAGCTGTTTGAATCCCCCCGTCATCCGTATACCCGTGCACTGTTGGCCGCCATTCCCAAACTGGGCGTCAAGGAAGCCAAGCACATCAAGTTAAAGGGTGAAGTCCCCACCCCCATCAATCTTCCACCGGGCTGCGTTTTTCACAAACGGTGTCCCTTCGCTGACGAGCGCTGCGAAAAAGAGGTTCCTATCCGCCATGAACACGAATCCCACGTCATCGCCTGTCATGCTGTCGAAGAGGGTCGGATTTAACCGGTCCTGCTCTCTGAAGCCAGCATATTTTGATGCAAATAAGATTATCAGCCCTTTACAGTCCAGGCCATTTTTTCTAGAGTGGATGGTGCAGCGATGATTTCAGAATAACACCCCTTTTTCAACCGACCTTTAAAGCTACCATTCAAATGAATACCGAAACCCACAAACCGTTTCTTTGTTCCGTCATTGTCCCCGTCTTTAATGAAGAAAAAAACATCGATCCCCTCCTTGACCGTCTGGTTCAGGTATTAACCCCCATCGAGGGTTGCAGATATGAAATCATCTTCGCAATGGACCCCTGTACGGATAGAACCGAGGAAAAAATCCTGGCTGCCCGAAAATCGAATCCCTGTATCAAACTGCTCCGTTTTTCCCGCCGGTTTGGTCAGCCAGCGTCAACCATAGCCGGGCTGGAGATGTCATCCGGTGACATCTGTGTGGTTATCGATGCGGATCTTCAGGATCCACCGGAACTCATCGCCACCCTCATTGCCCGCTGGCAGGAAACCGGTGCCGAAGTTGTTTACGCCCAGCGGTTAACGCGCAAAGGGGAAACCGCACTGAAAAAGGTCATCGCCTATCTGGCATACTACGTGATCAACAAAATCGCTGATGTGAAACTGCCTCGCAATACGGGTGACTTCAGACTGATGTCGCGGCGGGTCGTCGACCATGTGCTCAGTTTGAAAGAAAACCACGGGTTCCTGCGCGGTCTTGTCGCACTGGTCGGGTTTAAACAGGAAGCGGTTCAGTATCACAGGGAGGCCCGCTTAACGGGAAAGGGCAATTACAATCGCTGGACGGGATCTTTTTTGATCGGCTTTAACGGGATCTATGGGTTTTCCCGTTTCCCACTGGTACTGATCAGTCTGCTGGGAGCATTCTTTTCAACTGTTTCCATCCTGGCCGCCATCCTGTTTTTAGTTATGCACTATCTCGGGACGACCCTGCCGGTCAGAGACCCGGTAACGCTCTGCTTTATCGTCTTTTTCACCGGCATGCAAATGCTCTGTCTGGGTGTGGTGGGTGGATATATCGGGCGCATTTATGACGAGGTTAAGGAGCGTCCCAAGTATATCATCGAGTCAAGTCATGGCTTTGAATAAGGCGCAGGGGTTGAACCTGCAGTCCCTTGATCAGAGGATTGAGCGGGTATCAACCAGACTTCGGTCCTGGTCTACACGCAAGTTTCTGCTGGTCGTCATCCTGATTCAGATCATTCTGCATTTACCGATTCTATCTCTCCCACCCATGGGTCAGCACACCTGGCTGCAGGTAACCGGACTCTCCGTGGCCAGGAATTTTTTTGAGGAAGGGAACTCTCTTTTTCATCCCCGGCATGACGTCCGGATCGAAGCCGATGACACGGGAGAAATCTATACCGCGTTTCAGGGGATTTTCTGGCTGGTCGGGCAATCCTACCACCTGACCGGGTTTTCCCATGTCAACGGCCGGATGATGGCCCTGATCATGGGCCTGCTGCTGATTGTCGGTGGGTATCTGTTTGCCCGTGCCCTGGGATTAAGCGAAATCAAGGCACGCTGGTTTGTTTTTTTCCTCAGTTGTTCCCCACTTTTTTTTTACTATTCCATCACCCTGGTTCCAAATCTGCCCGCTTTAACGATGTTTATCTGGGGCATTGCCCTGATTCTGCCCAGGGTAAAAGTGGAACGATGGAATTGGCTCTTCTGGCTGGGCGCCTGTCTTGTTTCGCTGAGCACACTGACAAAACCCACCTATCTTTTTTTCGGGCTGCCCATTGGGGCTGTTTTTATCTGTCAATATATCAAATCAAGGCGACTGGGACTGATCCTGGCGGCGTTTCTGATGCTGCTGATCGTTGCCGTCCCCAACATCCTGCAATACAGGCATGCACTGGCCATATTTGAACTCGCTCCCCTCGAACGTCAAAGACATGCGGAACTCGCACCACTCTTTACCCGGACAACCGTCGAGAACGTCATGGCCGCCATAAGACCGGCCATCGTTGAATGGTTTCTGCAGATGTTCGTCAACACGGCCGCCATCCCGATCTTCCTGGTTGGCTGTTATCAGGCGCTGAAACAGAAAAAATGGCAGAGTGACCATGGCGTTTTCTGGGTTGCGTGGCTGGCCAGTTTTCTGATCTTTTCATCAGCCTTTATTCTCCGGTTCCGTGAACACGCCTATTACATGACCCCCATGCTGATGTTTGCAGCCATGGCCTCTGCCCACGGTATCGGGTTCATGTTAAAAAGTAACCGCTGGCGGCGCTGGACCTGTCTGTTGCTGATCCTGATTCCGCTGGTGATGGTCGGTCGGGTGCAACACCGGTGGATCCGGGCCAAACAGGTTCCGGAGGAACTCCTGTCACGTTCCGCAGAGTTCCAGGAGATCATTCCCGAAAAGGATCGGGTACTGGTTATCGGTGACGATTCCCCCAATATCTACCTCTATTACCTGCACCGCAAAGGGGTGTATTTACCCGGCAGAATCACCCGGGAAAACGTGAACTATTACAGGGATAAGGGTTTTCAGTGGGTGGTCAGCGACAACCTGGCAACACTGGATGCAATTGCAGATATGATGGAAATTAAGGGCAGAATCGGAAATTTTGTGGTTTTCAAGTTCCGGTAAAAACCCCAGGCCCGGCGCTGAACCGTAAATCTCCTTGAAACAGACTTTGAACGGCCGGGCAGTTTGACCGTTCCCTGGCAATCTGCGGAAATCAGAGATCTGTAGCGGATAAAATCTTCATCATCATATGGTCCAGAATCATGTGAATATCCTCGGTGATCTGCATATCCGGCAGATCCACATGGATTCCGAACTGGCAGGCCTGCTTCAGTTTTCCCCCGTCATATCCGGTCAGGCTGATGGTGGTATTTCCATTCTGATTGGCATAGGTAATGGCCTGAATGACGTTCTCAGAATTCCCGCTTCCGGAAATCCCGATCACCAGGTCCCCTGGCTGGAGAAAGCATTTCAGCTGTTCAACAAAAATGGAATCATACCCCTCATCATTGGCCAGTGCCATCATTGTTGGAATATTGTCACACAGCGAAATCATCTTGAATTTCTTAGCCCGGTTCAGGGAGATTCCCTTATTGAAGTCACAGACAAAATGGGAGGCTGTTGATGCACTGCCGCCGTTGCCCATGATAAAGATCTGCTGCTCTTTCTGATATGCCTCGATCAGAAGGTTCATGACACCGTTAATCTCTGCCCTTTCCAGCGCATCGATGGCGTTTTTAAGCCGGTTGAAGTAGCTGTCTATCTGTTGCGTAAAATCCATATGCATCACCTGTTAGTCTTTCCGGATTGGATCCTCTATCCGGAAAGGTTGTTCACATTATTGTCGTAAAAGATAATATTGGAGCCGTTAAAATCAAAGGTAAACCGCAATTCCGTCAACTCCTTCATGGCACTGCGCAGGGCGGGCTGGAACTCCTGAGAACAGTAAAAAAGCAGGTATCCGGCACCACCGGCACCCAGAAGTTTGCCCCCCAGGGCTTTTCCCTCCCGGATACCCTTTTCATAGAGGAGATTGATTTCGTCATTGCTTATTTTTGAAGCAAGGGTCTGTTTCAATTGCCACCCTTCATGCAGGATCCGGCCAAAATCGTCCAGACTTCCCGTGTAAAGAATCTTTTTCAGCTCCCGGGTCAGTTCTGTCATCCGGATCAGGTTACCAACCTTAACGGTATCTGCGACCATGTTCTGTTTTTGCTCTGAGAGAATGCTTTTCGCAGCCCGGGTGGACCCTGTAAAAAACATCAACAGATTGTTCTGGAGTTGGGTTATCCGGTCTTTGCCGATCATGATGGGTTCCACCTGCACCGTCCCATCCTGTTTAAACTGGATAAAATTCAATCCTCCAAAAGCGGCTGCATATTGATCCTGCTTTCCGATCGGCTCCTTGAGTTCCTCTATTTCGATGCGACAGGCGGTCTGGGCCAGGTAATCCTTGCTCACATAGTTGTTCAGGTAACTGTTGAGGCAATGCAGCACACCGACGGTAAATGAACTGGAACTCCCCAGGCCTGTACCGGCGGAGATATCGGCGAAACTGGCTATTTCAATTCCCTTTTTGATGTTCAGGAGTTCCAGCACTTTCCGGATGATCGGATGCTTGATCTCCTCCACCGCATTGGCAAGTTCGGTCTTGGAATACTTGACCTGGATTTGATCCTTGACCGCAAAGGGGTGGGCAATCAGGTACATGTATTTATTGATGGCTGTACTGAGAACACACCCCTCATGCTGTGTGTAGAAAGCAGCCAGGTCTGAACCACCACCGGAAAAGCTGATACGAAAAGGGGTTCGATTAATGATCATGTTTGTCCAATAGAGATGTCACTGCCTCCAGCAGCTTGGAAAATCGGTAGTCTGGTATCACGGGGAACTTCCCGTCAAGTCCGCCGCAACCTGTCTCAAGCAATACAGTTTTCATGCCGGTGTTCCGCCCCAGTTCAATATCGCCTGTGCGATCGCCAATCATAATGGACTGTGAGAGATCGACGTGCATATCCGCCTGCGCCTGGAACACCATTCCGGGTGAGGGTTTGCGACAGTCACAGTGAATCTTGTATTCCGCCCGCTCTTCCGGATATCCCCCATCGGGATGGTGGGGGCAGAAATAGAGCCTGTCGAGAAAAGCCCCCGCCTCACCCAGCAGCAGGGACATCTTTTTATGTATCCGGTCAAGATCCTTCAGGCTGCAGAGATTCCGGGCGATGACAGACTGATTGGTCACACAGATCGCCAGATATCCGGACTGGTTAATGGCACGCACGGCTTCTGCAACACCCGGTATCAGTGTCAACTGATCCTGATGATGCAGCAGGCTGATCTCCTCGTTGAGGGTTCCATCCCGATCCAGAAAAAAGGCTCTTTGGGGAAGACGGAGGTTCTTTCGTGAAACGAGCCCCTGCTGCAGATGTCGGCTCACCACGTCGAGGCGTTTGGGTGTCCCGGCGTCTTTGATATACTCCGGACTCCGGTAGGCAGAGAGAGTTTCACCATACTGCAGGGCAGCGGGAAAAACATGCTCAATAAAATCTGAATGCTCCGGCCTGATAAAATCAAAAATGGATGGACTCAGGACATAGAGTGCCGCATTGACGAGGTTATCCGCAACCAGCCCCTGATGCGCGTTTTTTGGCAGAAATCCGGTCACTCTGTCTTCCGCATCGACCTCGACAAGATCGCTGTCCTGCGGATGATCGTTGGGGTGCACAAACAGGGTGGCAATCCCCTTTTTCGCCTGGTGAAAGGCGATCAGTCGATCCAGGTAGACATCCAGAATGACATCACCATAGAGGAGCAGGAAATCATCCCTGATGATGTCCCGCAGGATATGCAGACAACCGGCCGTTCCCAGGGGCTTCTCTTCCTGGAAATAGGTAATCTGAACACCAAAGCGGCTGCCATCACCCAAACAGGTACTGATTTTTTCCCCCAGATGACCTGTCAGAATGATCAGATCCGTCAACCCCTCCTTTTTCAGGAACCGAATCTGGTGTTCCAGAATCGACCGTCCATTGATCTCAACCAGGGGTTTGGGGATATGGGTCGTCAAATCACCCAGACGGGTTCCTTTTCCACCGGCAATGATAACGGTTTTCATACGCTTGTTTTCCTGGAATGACGGATTACGTTGCTTTCAGATTGTTTCTTCGTTCCTTCCCGGCCGGGGTCCGCTTCGAAAAGCGCTGTGCTGCTGAGAAACCCCAGCTCCAGTCCCTGACTGACAAAATCGGTTTGCCGGGGTCAACGGGTCATGATCTCGGGATGATCCAATAGATAGCGGACCGTTCGGCGAATTCCCTCTTCGAGGGATACCAGCGGTTTCCAGCCACTCTGGTTGAGTTTTGAGGTATCCAGTAAAACCAGCGGGCTGTCGCCAAGCCATCCCCTGGCACCCCCTGCAAAGTGATAGGCAACCTTGTCCAGACCCATTTCATCAACCACAATGTCTGCCAGCGCAACGACCGTCATATCTTCCAGATGCCCCAGATTAAACACGTTCTTGGGGCTGTCGGAAGAAGCAACCGCATGGAAAATGCCTTCGACACCGTCGGCCACATAGAGATAAGACTTCCGCTGTTTCCCATCCCCCAGAATCTCCAGTTCCTGTGGATTCTGCTGCAGTTTTTTTACAAAATCATAGACAACACCGTGGGAATACCGTTCCCCGATCCAACTGACAAACCGAAAAATATAGGACCGCATCCCGAAATACTCGCAATAGGCTTGAATATAGGCCTCTCCTGCCAGTTTGGACGCGCCGTAAACAGATGTCTGGATCAGTTCTGTATTCTCCGGTGTGGGGAATATGGCCGGTTCTCCATAGACGGTGGCTGAGCTGGAAAAAACAATCTCCCCGACACCCTGGTTTTTCATGGCTTCCAGTACCGAGTGCGTGCCCACCACATTCTGCTGCAGATCGATATAGGTATTGTCGATTCCCCCTCGCACATCTGCGTTCGCCGCCAGATGACAGACCAGATCGATACCCGACATCGCTTTGGTCAGTTTTGCCGTTTCCAGGATATCGCCTTTGATCAGTCGGAACTGGTCTCTGACATGCTCAAGGTTGGCCAGATTACCGGTGGAAAGATTGTCATAGACATCGACAGCCGCCCCATGATTAATCAGATAGTCTACAATATGGCTGCCGATAAAACCCGCACCCCCAATGACCAGCACATGTCTGTTTCTAAAGTCGGAATCTGTATTCATTGCTTTGTGCACTCGATCCATTTATTAAGTCAACAGGTTACTGTAAAGAAACCGTGCCCAAAGGACACGGTTTCCATTGTTACGATGAAAACACCGTTAACGACCTGTATTGATGCTATAATCTTCAGATGGCAAAAAAAAGCGATCTCCCTCCTGCAGGGCACAAAAGACGATATCATTGTCAACCTGCAGGACTCCCTGGAGGGGGATGGGGGTTTTCACCGGATGTGAAAAGGGATTTTTCAGCAGTTGCGCTTGAAACCCGGTATCCGTGATTTTGGTGACCTCTGCGTCCTGAAACCCCAGAGGGATCCTGTTAACAGGGAAAAAGCATTTATAAATGGTCTCCTTGATGGAAAAAATGATCCGTGCCTCCCGGGAAAGCTGGCCTGCGTCGACCGACCAATGCTCCATTTCATTCCTGGTCAGGGTATAGCGATTGATATCCGATCTGATGTCCCGGGAAAGATCCTCGATATCGATCCCCAACCCGATGATCCGCTGATGGGGTTTTCTAATAATCGCCGCTGCCAGGGCTGCGCCGTGGGTGATACTGCCCAGGACATTCAGCGGCCAGAGGGGTGATCGGTCAACTTCCCGCAGAATGGGCAGTCCCGGATATCCGGCCATCTTCATCGCAGTATGGGCACAGCGGCGGCCACTGAAAAACTCGGCTCTCCGGCTGGCCGACAGAAAGGCATTCCCAATCTGGATCTCCAGGGGATGAACGCCTGTCAGCAGAATCCCTTTTTTATCCACAGCAAAACAGCACGATTCAGGAAAAGGATTCTGAAAAGTCATTTTTCAATCTGGAGTGGGATGGTCGTTTTTTGGACTGTTTCCGGTTTCTTCTGGATCTTGACATTATAAAAAGCGCAACACAACCTCAAAATGCGGGGGATCCACCGGCTGAGCGACATAACCGGCCGGATTTACGGTGAGGATCCGGAAGGCTTCCTGATTTTTACAGCTTATAACAACCATGGACATGGTTTCCATCCTTCTGTAACATATGATTAATAAAGAACAGCAAATCCAAGACAACCTTACCGAGACTCCAGACAATGACCGCAAAAAAACTGATTACCTCTGCGTTACCCTATGTCAATAACGTCCCCCATCTGGGGAATATCATCGGCTGTGTTCTCTCAGCGGATGTCTACGCCCGGTTCTGCCGGTCCCGTGGCTATGAGACGCTCTACATCTGTGCCACGGATGAGTATGGCACCGCGACGGAAAATAAAGCCCGGGAAGAGGGAATGACACCCAAGGAGATCTGCGACAAATTCCATATCCTGCACCGTGATGTCTATGAAGCGTTCAATATTTCATTCGACTATTTTGGGCGGACCTCGGATGCTGACCATACGGAAGTCACCCAGTCCATCTTCAGAGAGCTGGACGAAAAAGGATTGATTGACGAACAGGAAACAGACCAGACCTATTGCGAACATGACCAGATGTTTCTGGCGGATCGTTATGTTGTGGGGAGATGCCCCTTCTGCGGCTTCGAGGAGGCCCGGGGGGACCAGTGCGACAAATGCGGCAAACTCCTGCAACCGACCGAACTGCTGGATCCAAAGTGTCAGATCTGCCAGCAGACCCCATCCCGCAAACGCACTCGGCATCTCTACATCAATCTGCCAAAACTGGAATCCCGATTGAGGGTTTTCCAGGAAAAATCCATTGCCAACGGCAACTGGAGCAACAATGCGATCAGCGTCACCCGGGGCTGGTTAAACAACGGGTTACTGCCACGTCCAATCACCCGGGACTTGACATGGGGCATTCCGGTGCCGCGACCCGGTTATGAAAACAAGGTTTTTTATGTCTGGTTCGATGCCCCGATCGGGTACATCTCTGCCACAAAATCGGCGCGCCCGGACAGCTGGAAAGAGTGGTGGCAGGATCCGGAACACACCCAGCTGTACCAGTTCATGGCCAAGGACAATATCCCCTTTCATACGGTGGTGTTCCCGGCCTGCCTGCTGGGGACCGAAAAACCCTGGACTTTGCTCCATCATATCAGCAGCACCGAGTACCTGAACTACGAGAACGAAAAGTTTTCCAAATCCAGAAGGACCGGTGTTTTCGGCACGGATATCATGGAACTGGATCTTCACATCGATCTCTGGCGTTTTTACCTGTTGCATAACCGGCCAGAGAAATCGGACTCCAATTTTTCATGGAACACATTCCTTGAAGATATCAACAGCAACTTCATTGATAATATCGGGAACCTCCTCAACAGGGTTCTGGTTTTTTATACCAAGCATTTTACCAATGGAGCAAATGACGTTGAACTGAGCCCGGAACAGACCCGGTTCCTGTCAGAGGTGAAACGCGATGAGGACCAGGTTGTCCAGCTGCTGGAAAACGTTCAGCTGAGAGAGGCCTTTAACAGTATTCTTGCCTTGGGAAAACGGGGCAATAAATTCTTCCAGGACCAGGAGCCCTGGGCCAGAATCAAAACCGATCCCGCTACTGCCAAATCGAGCTTGATTGCGCTGATCTACCTGGTCCGAGACCTGGGTATTATGCTGTCACCCTATATGCCGGACACATCGGAACGGATACTGACCATGGTAGGAGCGGCAGGGTGCAGCTTCAAAGACCTGGGAAAATGGGACGCAATGCGGACGATTGCCATAGAGCCCCCTGAAATCCTGTTTAAAAAATTACTGCCCAAAACAATTGAACAATATAAAGAAAAATTTTCCGGGGTCCAGGCCACAAACGTCGATCCCTTGTCAGCCTGGAACGATATCGAAATCAAGGTAGGACTGATTCAATCGGTTTCCCTTCACCCCGAAGCCGACCGACTCTATATCGAAGAGGTCGATTGCGGCGAAGCGCAGCCGCGGACCATCGTCTCAGGTCTGGTGAAATATTATACACCGGAAGCGCTGATCGGGAAAAAAGTGCTCATTGTTACCAATCTGGTTCCGGCAGAGCTGCGCGGTGTCAAGTCTGAAGGAATGCTGCTGGCAGTTGAGCATAAGAAGAAGCTGGAAGTTCTGATGGTTGATTCCGCAACACCGGGAACCCGCGTTTACATTGAGGGTGTCGAGGAGAAGACCCCTGCGGACCAGATCAGTATTGACCGGTTTCTGGAAGCCAAAATCAGCGTTGAAGACCGGATTGTTCAAATAGAAGGGAAAAAACTGACGCTTGACGGCGCCGTGATTCAAACCAGCGATCTTGTCAGGGGAAAGGTCCGGTAAACCAACTGAGTCGCTTTACACACACCGTCAAAAGAAAGGGGAACCGTCAGAAACGGTAATTCAGCTGAAAAAGGGGTACTTTTCTGGGTCGGTCCTTTTTCCCGGCAAACCGAACCTCTTTGAACTCAGGATTCATTAACGAAGGTGAGTTGCGACCCTGTTGAAACTCATTGGGAACGGGCTGATTCTGGAAAGGAAATACGGCCTGCTGATTGAGCTGCATCAGGCCAAAGATGAATCCAACAATAGATCCCCCGCCCATTCCGCTTAAGGCATTCAGACGGACATCCGCACTGGGTGCCAGCGGATCCAGCATCCAGATGGCCACCCCGAGTAACACCCCCCCTGCTGCACCGCCCAAGGTAAAGAAAGCAAGATGTTGCAGAGCCGGAGGCCCTTCATCCTGGGCAAACGCACGCTGCTGACTGACCAGAAGCACCAGTCCCACCATCAGAACGAAGACTGCCCGGACAACTCTTTTTCCCATCGATCCTCTTATTTTTATGTCGTTAAACTGCAGATCGGTTTTTAAGAATCCATTCACCATCCATGCCGTTTTTTTCATTTATACAGATCACACTCCGGTTTCTGTATGGACAAGCAGCTGACCACGGCATGATGGTTTGTTTTAAAAACGGTGTCGATTCGATTTCAACGCGTGCACTGCCTGTAAAAAAGCAGGGTTTCCCGGGTCATTTTTTCAAGGGTGTAATGATCCAGATAGTTGTTGTGGGCTTCGGTTCCCATGCGGCGTAACCGTTCTCTATCCTCCGCCATGTATTGTATCCCCTTCACCAGGGCGTTTTCATCCCTGTCCGCCGTTAAAAACCCGTTCTCCCCATGCCTGATAATATCGGGCAGGGTCCCTGTCGGAAAAGCCAGTACGGGGATTCCCAGGGAAAAAAATTCGACGGCCACACGACAATTGACCTCGCTGTCCAGTGAGGGAATAACGCCCACACCCGTCACAGACAGCAACCGGCCCAATTCCGGTTGAAATCCGAGAACGGTGACCTGGGTCTGCAGACCATTTTCAGCGATGAAGTCCTCCAGGTCCTGCAACTCTTTTGGAAACTCGTCCAGATCCTTCACCAGAAAAAGGAGATGCAACGGCTGTTTTCTGAAATGGGTCATCGCACCCAGCAGGATCTGATGGCCTTTGACACGCTGGGTCCGTCCCAGCAGAGTCAGCACGATTGCCTCGGCCGGAATATTCAGCTCTTTTCTGACAGACTCGCTCACCGCTGCTGATACGCCAAGCACCGGTGAATCGCCATAATGGACAATCGTCAATCGTTGTTGCTCCAGACCGAGATCCTTCAGCCACCCCATCACCGGAGAACCCACAGCAATAATTCCATCACAGGCACGCGTTCCGTATAAATACCGGTTGAGGAAATGCTGCCTCGGAGGCCGGGCTTCGCCGCGGGTCTTGATATATGTTAAACAGGGACGTAAAAGACGAACCAGGCTGAAAAGAAACGACCCGTTTGACTTGAAGGAATTGACCAGCTGAATATCGAGCCTATCAATCCATTTCACCAGTTTACGGAAGTTCAGGAAGTGTGACAGAGGAGACACGGTATCCAGGCTGACATCCGTGATCACGGGAAGACCCAGTTTTTCGGCCTTGTGATGAACTGGCGAATCCCGGTTCACGATCAGCCAGACCCGGCACCCCTCCGCCACCAGGCCTCGCGCGAGGTTCAATGCATAGGCCGCCTCTGCATTCCACCAGCGGACATTAATGGAAAGCAGAATCCTTTTCCCCGGCGTGCTTTTTCCAGAACCTGAAACCGACATGGGCTATATTTCACCGGGTGGTGGTGTTGTTTTTTTAAAATAGTAACTGCGGCCTTCGCGCGTTAATTTTCGACCCTGGTCCTCGGTCAAGGGAAAAATGGGAGCGGTGTTCACATCATAGGGTCGAAAATAGAGCAGGTCCTTCGCCTCATTATACAGGATGCGACCTACCGCAGTCTCCCCTTTCAGGGAGAAAAACTCAACCCAGTCGTTCTGAGCCTTATCAGGAAAACTTTCGTGTAGTTTAACCTGTTTAAGGTCCCATTTTGAGAAACCCTTAGGCAGCTTCGCCACGCTCTGTGACATCACTTCCTGTTCCTCTTCTCCGTCCTCATCCTGTTTTGCATCACTCAACAGGGTTCGTTTTTTGAAGGTATTTTCCCCCATCACCGCATCGACAGCGGTATAGTATTTGTTACCAAAAACCCTTTTAAGCCCTTTGATACGGGACTGCAACTCGCTGGCCTCCTCGTGTTCCATCAATGACGTCATTTCCTCTTCACTCAGTTTTTCCTTTTCAACCTTTTTCAAGGCAGACATCAACAAGGGACCGAACAGCGATTTTAGTTCCAGGAGAATATCCACCAGAAAGCGTTGCTGCTCCTGTTTTTTGGTCTCCAGCGATTTATTCAGATTTTCCAGATAGTGCCTTTTCCACTCGGGAAGCGCATCCACTTTTTTTTTCAAAATGCTTCTCTCACCTCTCGGTTTTCCAAATTTATCCAGCCACGCCCCAACGCGTGGCAAGCGGTTCCTGCACACTCCCCCCGGCAGACTGCCGGCTGCTGGATTTTAGCTGTTCCGTGTCTGCAGTGTATCCATAAAATTGGTTTTCGTAAAGAAATCCAAAACCAAATTAGACTCGGCCAAGGGGGTGCACCAAATATGTGTGGGTACCTGCAAGCGGAAAGAGGTTGTCTGATCAGAACACCTTGGAAGCCAGGGATGGATTCCAGGAGCGCCAAGGATGGATGCATGCGTTTTTCTGAATCAATAACCTCTTGAAGCGGTTATGACCACATACCCACATGTTTTTGGTGCACCCGCCCAGGGGGAAAAGTTGACATTGTTTTCAAAGGAGTGAAAAAATGGGGGGACAAAAAGGGGGAGCGCCAGGAAACGGCGTCTATTTTTCAAGCTTGACCATTTGGTATTTCTGTCGGCCGCCCGCAACAAAGCGCTGCAGACGCCGATCCGAATAAGACTGAATTCCCAAAAACGCTGGTTGGCTGCTATGGCAAAAATAGAGAAAATCGAAAAATGGATGGATGCCGATGAAAAGCCGGCATCCAAACGAAAAAAGAAGAAAGACCAGAGCCTGGCTGGAGAACTCAATCTAAAAGCTAGAAAAAAAACAGCGACCGCCCCCCGCGTCAAGCACGTTGACCCTATTGCCAATATCCAGCAGCTGCTGAAAGAAGCCCCGGATTCACCGGATTTTCTGGGGAGACGCAAACTCTCTGCGCCCGAAGCCAAAAAAGGGTTGTTTAAAAAAAAGAGCTATCAGGATCTGGCCAAGCTGAGAAGTGATCTCAACATTCTCTCCAAAGACGGCAAGGTCGATGTGCATTCACGCCAGAAGATCAGAAACGACCTGAAAAAGTACCCTGAAATACCGGATCTGCATGTCATCAATGCGGTCTATACATATCAGGACATCCCCCGGATTGATGACAAACAGATGATTTCTCAGCAGGCACAGGACAGGCTCAATGAAAACCAGCTCGCCCAGTTGAAGAAAGCCATCCATGAAATCGTCGTGGCATTTTACCATGGCGGTTTGAGTATCTTTAATGTCAACTGGTTTATTAAAATCTATATCGACTATCTGAACGTATACAAAAACAGACTCTCCTATGAATATATCGGCATCAGCCAGAAAAAGGACCGGGAGTCAGTCACCCTCGCGAAAAAACTGCGCAACAAACGGTCGGAAATCATCGAACTGCTGGAGGTGAAAGCCCGTTTTGGCGCACTGTCAAAACTGGGGGTAAAACTGAACGGGACGACCTATCTGTCCGACAACTTCACGCCAATGGAGATAAAAAAAGCTGCAGCAGCCTTCAAGGCGGGGGAACTTTCCAAGGTTATTGTCGAAGAAAGACGCGCGGGAAAGATCATCTTCGTTTACCTGACCTTGCTCACACTGCTGGCCAAAGTGCCCATCCTCAAATATCTGGTGGAGGACGCACTGAATACGATTCCTGATGACGACCGGGGCATCGCCTTAAGGAAAAGAATGGTCTTGACCCTGATGAAAGTCTCAGATTTCGACCTCGCTATGAGCGGCGGAGATTCGGTCAGAGCAAGAGATGCCGCCAATGCACTGTATCGTTATTGTCTGGAGACGATCAAGACACGACTGTTGAATCAGGTCATGCGAGAACTGTATGAAGTGGATCCCTTTCTGAAGGCCATCTGGATTGTCAAATCCGCTGATGGCCTGTTTGACCGAAACGGGTACAAGGAACTGCTGCATCACGCATACGGTCACCTGAAGGTCATCAGCGGCGAAC
The DNA here is from genome assembly GCA_018830885.1 of bacterium. Lineage (GTDB taxonomy): Bacteria > SAR324 > SAR324 > XYD2-FULL-50-16 > XYD2-FULL-50-16 > JAHJRI01. The sequence continues at coordinate 19,076 of JAHJRI010000232.1, forward strand.
TGAACCAGCTGCAGGAAAAGAAAAGGGAGATGGTGATCGATCTCGCCAGCAAGTACACCTATCAACTGGACACCATTATGGATCACTACGGCTGGATAGGCGAATCCGAAAGTCAATCCTGGCAGAATCGCGGCGGTTGATGGTGCAGGACCGGCGTCATCAGCAACCGATATAGATATTGCCTTCTTCAATCCATTCCACTTCCACGCGGGTGATCTTCCCACCTTCTGCCATAAATTTTTCCAGCGCCTTTTCAATATCCTCATGGGTAGCGGCCGGAAATTTTTTGTCCCGTTTTTTTCTGCGCCCGATGACGCCGTCACGTTTAGATCGAACTGTTTTAATTGTCATTTTTTCCTCCTGTCAGATGATTTGGGTCCTTAAGTCCCTTATCGGCAGTACCGCTGGTTACTTGAATCGGTATGAACATCAAGCCTCCAACAGGCGGGTTCAGATCACCGCTGAACGCGGCGGGTTTTGAGATTTTTTGATAAAACAGTACCTTTACATTTTTCACCGGTGCAGTTATTATCGTATTTACCAATGAAATTAGGATATTTGAAAACCCGGGTCCGGTGCCACACCACAGTCTTCTTATCAGTTTGAAACAAAACAGGTTCCACCGGGTCTCAGCCATGAATTACCAGAACTGACGAACGCTGCAAAACAAAGACTGAGAAAAAGAAGGATCTGGCATGACAACAATTATCTCATTTGTAAGTCAAAAAGGGGGAGTCGGGAAAACGACAAGTGCCATCAATCTGGCCACAGCGTTTGCTTTCGGGGGATACTCTGTTCTGCTGGTGGACCTGGATCCGCAAAGCTCCATCCGCTTTTCCATGGGGGTCCAAAATACGGTTGCCCGGGGAACGAAAGAGCTCTTTCTGGATCCCAAGCTGCCCTTGAGCCAGCTTGTGCAAAAAACAGAGC
>JAHJRI010000233.1 GCA_018830885.1 bacterium
CGTCAGCCTGGGGGTGTCGGTGGATATCACCCGGATGCTGGCCCGACATGCCGGAAAAATCATCGCCGAAGTCAATCCCAACATGCCGAGAACGCAGGGTGACAGTTGCATCCCGGTTGATCAGATCGATTACCTGGTCTGGGTGGATGAACCGGTGACAGAGTACCTGCATCCCCCGGCAGACGCTGTCGGGGAAAAGATCGCCCGTTACGTGGCTCGCATTATCGATGATGGGGCCACCCTCCAGATCGGACTGGGGCGCATACCCAACGAAATGTTGAAGTACCTGACCGAACGACGGGATCTTGGCATCCATTCAGATGTGATCACCGAGCCCATCGTCGATCTGATCGAGAAGGGAATCGTCACCGGCAGGGAAAAAACCGCCCACTGGGGCCAGGTGATCACCAGCTACTGCATGGGCACGGAACGTCTCTACCGGTTGGTGGACCGGAATCCCATGTTCTCCTTTCACCCCATCGACTATGTCTGCAATCCCGCCATTCTGTCACGGAACAACCGGCTGACATCCGTCACCCAGGCCTTTGCCGTGGACATCACTGGCCAGATCTGCGCAGACCAGTTTAACGGCGAGTTTTACGGCGGGGTCTCCACCCAGCCGGACTTTATGCGGGCAGCGGCCCAGTCGCCCGGCGGAAAGACCATTATCTGCCTGACCTCAACCACGGACGATGGCCAGACCTCCCGCATCCGCCCCCTGCTTCTGGAAGGGGAGGGGGTCACCATCGCCCGATCCGATGTACATTATGTCATCACCGAATACGGCATGGCCTATCTCTTCGGCAAGACCATCCGGGAGAGGGCCTTGTCGTTGATCGAGATCGCCCATCCCTCATTCCGGGAATGGCTGCTCGAGGAGGCCAGGCGCCTGGGATATGTCCGCAGCGATCAAAAATTGCGCAGCAAAGCCGCTTATCCGGCTGAAGAGGAACGGACCGTAGTGCTGAAGAACCGTGAAACCGTTCTGTTGCGACCGGCCAGGGCCAGTGACGTGGAAGGGCTGCAGGATATTTTTTACCGGTCAACCCCGCACGATATCTATACCCGTTTTTTCAACCGCTTAAGATCCCTGTCAGTTTCCAAGGCGGCCCATCTCTGCAATGTGGACTACGAAAATGAAATGGCTTTCGTGGCAGTGTTCGGAGAGCGGGAACACGAGCAGGTCGTGGCAACCTCCTGTTACTTTGTGGAGCACTCCACCAATATGGGAGAGGTTGCCTATATGATTCGGCCGGAATGGCAGGGTATCGGTCTGGGGTCCGCCCTGCAACAACGCATGATGGAGTATGCAAAATCAAAGGGGTTGTCAGGCTTTACCGCCGACATCCTGGCTGAAAATACCAAAATGTTGAAGGTGATTCAACAGGGTGAAAATGTGGACCTCAAAAAACAGACCGCCTTTGGCACCTATGAGGTGACAGTGCTGTTTTAGCCTTGGCCAGCCACGATTTTCGCATTCGGATGAAGCGGGGCGGGTGATCCATTTCCGTACCTGGCCAGCAGGGGAAAAATCCACGCAATTTCCACCATTTTACCCCGTATTCTATCCATATCAGTTGTTTCAAGTGCATTAACCGGTTGAATTCTTGCCTATTTCTTTGTTTATTAAGATTTTTATTTGAGGATTCGGTTGACCGAGCATTTTACAAAGATGCCAGATCATGTTGAAGATCAGTTGATCAGACTCGGAGTGAAACGAGAGAAGGGATCGTTAAAAGTATGCGGCCATCCAATGAGACTGTTGGTTTCATTGGATCGAATTTTCGAAATAAATAACAATTTCTCAGATTATTTAACCCCGAATTCTCGCCTTATTTGGACAGAAACTGAATCAGGTAGCTCCAAAATCCTCACACTATTTGGCGGGAAGTAAAGACTGGTCTGACTTTCCGCGTTAAAACAGTAAAAAAATCGTATTAGAGTAATTCCGTCAGTGCGATTCGTTCATGTTCCGACGTGACAATCCGGCTTTTTTCGTGGGCAGCGGCAATAAGCACGCCTTTAACCAGGCTCGAACGCTACGCCGAATGTTCGCCAGCGAAACGTTGCATGAAATTAGCAAGGCTGGCGGTGTCCTCCTGAGTAATCCCATTATACAAGCTCGCCCTTAGATATTCTCCTGTACCAAAGGGCGTATGGGTGCGCAGCCCAACCATCCCCTTATTCCAGCTCTGAATGAGAAATTTGTCGGTCAATTCTTCGTCTCCCCCCTTGATGTTGAACGGGATATTCACCCGGCTTCTCAATGCTTTGTCTTGAATAGGGGTGCCAAAATAACCACCGGAGTTATCAATGACATCGTAAAGGATACGGCTTTTAGCGATGGACCGGCGCTCGTTCTCTGCCACACCGCCTTCGCGCTGGAGCCAGTCCATGAGGAAGCCAACGACTTCGACATTGAAAGTCGCGATGGTATTCCAGAGATTGCCAGCCTCCACATTGATTGTGTAATTAAAAACCCCGGGACAGAGGGGGGATGCCTTGTCCTTTCCAAGAAGATCCCGACGCACGACTGTCAGGGTGACCCCCGGGTGGCCTATATTCTTGGACGCACAGGCAAAGAGCACCCCTACGCCGTCGCTGTGCCAA
>JAHJRI010000234.1 GCA_018830885.1 bacterium
AGCCCCAGCAGCACAGCCGGTCTGACCGCTGTGTGGTATTTCTTCATACCAAAAACATAGGCCGCCCCGCAGGTGACATAACCCGCTCCCGCCAGCGAAACAGCCACCAGCTTGAACCAGATCCATATTCCCCAGGGGTTGTCCGCCGAGAGATTGGTAACGGCACCGAGACCTTTGGTAAACCGGATGAAGACGGCAACCAGTCCGATCAGGACAATGATGCTGAAAATGATGTTGGCAGGTCTGAAAAGGGGTTTTTTCGCTGCTACGGTTAATTCATCGGTCATCAGTATCTCTCCAACGGTTTTTATGATTCCTGGGTTTCATCTTTTTTGGGTTCAGCATCGGCAAGCGCCTTTTTGACAGCAGTTTCTATCTCTTTCTGTTTTGCCCGGTCAGCCCTGCTCATCGCCTGGGTCAACTTGGCATCGGCTTCGGTCTGCGCCTGCTCAAGCGAAACCTGGACTGCGGCCGCGGTCTCTTCCTTGGCTGTTTTGTCGATTCGTCGCGTCATGCCCAACGCCCCCAGCAGGAATACCGGCCAGAGACCGATTACCATGGGGACGGCTGAAAGTGCGCCGGCGGTAAATTCCAGGGCGGGTTTGTTACCCAGATCCTCCCTGAAGCCGATTTCATGAAACGGCACACCGGATAAATAGAGCCAGCTGGTGCCACCCATCTCCTTTTCCCCATATATGTGGTCGACATAGTGGGCAGGTCGTTTTTTGATTCGTTCCCGGGCGATTTTTAACAGGTCTTCCCGCTTCCCGAATATCAGTGCCTCCGAGGGACAGGCATCGACACAGCCGGGCAGCAGTCCCTCCGTAATTCTCGGTTGGCAGAGGGTACATTTCCGGACCCGGGGGCTGAAGGCCTCATTGTATTCATAGGTGGGAATTTCGAAGGGACAGGCCAGCATGCAATATCGACAACCGACACAAACCGAAGCATCGTATACCACTGCCCCACTGGGGGCTTTCTTGAAGGCCTTGACGAAGCAGACATTGGCACAGGCTGGTTCAAGACAGTGATTGCACTGCACTTTTCTGAAGATCGGTTTGGTCGGGTCCGTCTTAGAGGGGTAGCGATTCATCACCGTGTATGACTCGTTACCGGTCCGTCTTTTCTGATCAAGCACCGAAAGATCGTCAAAGGGCTTTTCGGGGGCCTTCAACTCGTTGACTGCGTTGCAACCCGCTTCACATTTGCGACATCCGATACAGAGAGTCGTGTCATACAGCACCCCCCCGCTGTCCGGATAGCCGTCAAAATGGTGATTGGTCGACGTGATGGCCGTATTGCCGGGGAGAAGCACCAAATTTGCCGCACCAAACCATTTGAGAAACCTTCTTCTCGATATTGACATAATATACCCTTGAATAAGTCAATGAGCGCTTTAAAATGATTAAACGGTTCGTTCCAGGTCCGTTGAATCGGGAATGGACTGTCACATGCAATCCATCCTGGATTTCACTCGTGACACCGGTTATTTCTTTTCTTCATGACAGGCGACACAATCTGTGGAAACCGGGTTCTTGATCTCCATGGCTGCATGACATTCAAAACACTGTCGATGATAAGCCGCTTTGATTTCGGGAATGTGCCCGTCCCCGGCATCTGTTGACGATGAATGGCAACTGTTGCAGCTCGGCGGCGGATTGGTCACATCCGGACTGTTGTGATGGCAGCTCTGGCAGACGAGATCTTTTCCCTGGTGAAAACTGGTTGCCAGGTTACTGCCCTTTAGATTATCCATCAACGCCGCCACAATATCGCGATGGGGAAAGTGCACCGCTTCGTACTGTTCAGATATACGCCCGATCAGGACCTCTTCCGGCAGGGCCTGAATATCGACGCGGGTCTCCGGGACCGGGGCTGGCAGATAGTCCTTTGCCAGAAGCTTCTTTCCGGATGCCTTGTGTTCCCTGAGCATGGCCATCGAGACGGAATGGCAGGTCTGACAGGACTGTCCCTTCACACCATGAACCGTATCAGGCATCAGGGAGTGACAGCCAACACACGCTGTGGCCTGTTGTTCCTTATTATGACAGCCGATGCAGCTCCTGTCCGACCCAGCCTTGTGCATTGCCTGAGCCAGTGTCACGCCCTGCCCCTCCTTGGATCCGGATAATGTATGACAGCTTTCACAGGCATTCAGCGTCTCGTGATGGCAGGTGCTGCAGGTTAGACCACGCTCTTCATGCTGTTTGTGGTTGAAAACAACGGCATCCAGCAATGGCCGGGTCATGTCATCCAGAGACTTGATAAAGGTAATGTCAGGCTGATTGCGATCCAGGCGCGGGATGGTATCGAGTCTGACAATCTGCTGTAGCAGTTCCTGATCATGACAACCCGCACACTTGGCGGCTGCCACTGCCTTGTTTTCGATCTTCTTTTTTTCCTTCTCATCCTTTTGATGACAACTGATACATTGCTGATGGGTTGCAGCCCGATAGGAAATGACATCGCCCTGAGCCTGGTCTTTGTGGCAGGTCCGACAGGACTCTTCCGCACCCTTCACATAAACGATCTCTTTTTTTTCCGCGTTATATCCATGATGACAGCTTTCACACGTGTTGTCGGCAGCCTCAATATGGCGCTGGTGCAATGAGGCATCAAAATGGACCACCGGCTGGACCGAAACAACCACCGGTTCCGCCTGATGGCAGGTCCCACATTCCACCGGACCGGTTTGGATTTCCAGCTTTGCGTTCTCTTCATGACAGGAGATACACCCGTTATGATAGATATCCAGGGTGGAGTCCCGATCTGTCTCCTGGGTTCGCTTGAACTTTAAACTCAGTTTATCACCATCGGTCAGGTGGCAGGTGTCACAGTCCTTTCCCTGTTTTTCCAGGGCATCTGTATGCTTATCATGGGGGAACAGGACCCCGGACCGCTCCAGAACTCCAAAACCTTTCATCGAATCAATGACCACGATGCCAGCACGGCTCTTACGCGTCTCTTTTTGCTGATCTGCGATGATGGTTAACGCAGACATGATGAAAACGACGCCCATTAAGGCCGGTACGATATGCTTGAATTTCATTTTAGATTTCTTTCCCTTTTATTCGGTTTTATGGTCCCTTGGAAAAATGAAGCATCTGGTGAGAGACAACAATAGCAGGGTTTAAAAAACAAACAGTGACTGTGTGAAGATCTGAATCGTTTCTGCTGACCGGGTTCTTTCTGATGTCCTGACTGAGACAACGCACATTAAGATGATAACTGTCGAATGCTCTCATGCCGGACAAGTTCGTTTTTTGCCAATCTGCGGATCTTATAGGCAGAATCACGCAACGCGCTGGTAAACACACAACAGTCGTCATCCAGGTGAGCGTCATCACCCAGATCGGCCAACCGGATCATTTCATTGCAAAGGTCTATCACCTTTTCAATGTTCCCGTCTACTGTTGGCTTTTTTTTCGCCATTTGAAACAAAGTGATAAAAGGAGTAGGATAATATGAGACAAGAACGATGGCTTCTGTTTTGCAGCATGATGTGTGCCAAAGTAAAAAATACGCACAAATATAAAAATCTATTATAACAGTATATTAAAAACATACCCACTGGCCATTTTCCTTGATGTCTCAAGCTGAATGTGAAAACAGGTCAAACCGGGTCTGACTGAAATATCTTTATAAAAATTAATATTATGATATAACAGATAATTAAAGAGTGGAGTCAACTGTCTCAGGTTGCTATTATGAGACCAACTTGAGACACGAGACACTCACCCCCTGCGGGATGCGATTAGCCATAGCGGTTCAACCGATGGTCCTGGTGTGAGCCCTTTGTTGGCGGGATTTGAGCCGGGGCGCTCAGAATCAGGAAAAAGGAGGGGGGCTTTGAATTCGAGACACGCCTTTCATTGTAACCCATAAAGGCTGAGATAGCGGTACAGCGTAGCCCGTCCGATGCCCAGGAGATTGGCGGCCTCTTTTCGATTTCCGTTTGACTTGGTAAGCGCGAGGGCCACTTTTTCCTTTTTGATTTTCAATGGGGGTCCGGTCTTCTTTTTGCTCCTGCGCTGATAGGATAGGATTTCCGGTGGCAGGTGGTCGACTTTGATGACACTGTCCCGGGATTTGACATAGGCATATTCGATGGCATTTCTCAGTTCGCGGACGTTTCCCGGCCAGGAATAGGCAGACAGCGCATCGATGGTTTCATTCGTATACCCCAGCACGTCCCGCTCCGTCTCAGCGGCCACCAGATCGAGAAAATGTTCCACCAGCACCGGGATGTCCAGCCGTCGTTCCCGCAGTGGCGGCAGGTAAATAGGAACCACGCACAGGCGGTAATACAGGTCTCTTCTGAACTTCTTCTTCTTCATCAGCAGTTTCAGATCCTGATTGGTGGCACTGATAACCCGGATATTGACATGAACCGGTTTTTCGCCACCCACCCGCTCAAATGATTTTTCCTGCAGCGCCCTGAGCAATTTGACCTGCATGGCCGGTGACAGCTCAGCCACTTCATCCAGAAACAGGGTGCCCTGGTCAGCCAGTTCAAACCGCCCCTTTCTATCATTGACGGCGCCGGTAAATGCCCCTTTGACATGTCCGAACAGTTCACTCTCCAGAATGCCTTCGGGTAAAGCCCCACAATTAACAGCCACAAACGGTTTTTTCGCCCGGGAGCTCTGGCTGTGAATCGCATTGGCCACCAGCTCCTTTCCGGTCCCGCTCTCTCCCTCAATCAGGACAGGGGCCCGTATCTCGGCGACCTCTTTGATCTGTTCAAAAACATCCAGCATTTTGGGATCTTTGGTAATCAACTGCCCCAGTGTATGGTGATGTTTCAGGTGACTTTTCAGGATTTCCAGATCGGTGTCATCCTTAAACAGCACCAGCGCCCCGATATTCTTATCCACTTCGTCCAGCAGGGGCAGGGTCATCATTTCCATGATCTTGATCTGTCCGTCCCGCCGTTTGAATTCTACCCGCTTCCTGCTGTTGTCAGGGGTTGTGCCCATGATGGTGCCATCACAATAGTCACATGCCCCGCCGCAAAACCGGCCGGGGAAAACCTCATGACAATCCTTTCCCAGGACACTTTCCCGTTTAAGGCCTGTAATCCTTTCTGCAGCCCGGTTGAAAAAGAAGACGATCCTCTTTTCAGTATGGGCCATGACCCCGTCCAGCATGTTATCCAGAATCAACTGCTGATGCCGTCTGGCGATGAACAGGGTGTTCAGGAAATCCGAGTTGAAAAGGGTATCAATGTTTTTTTTCAGAATGTCCATGGCTTCTATTACGGGCTGGTCATTTTGGTCATGCATCTCGATCGATTTCGGGTCCGGGGTTTCCCAGTGAAAATGCGGCAGGACCGCTGGCAGCGGTATCTTCTGCATCTGTATGGGGTTCCCGACGGTGATAATCAGGTCGAAACCAAAGGGTTTGACGTCGTTGATGGATAAATTTTTCAGCTTCCTGTTATTCAGTCCCGCAGCAGACAACACCCGTCGGACGACCGGGCTGATCTCCCTGGGTGAGACAGAGGCGCTTTTGAAAACGATGTGCTCAAACTTCGCACCTGCTGTCAGCGTTTCCGCTATCAGATGCAGGTTGATGCAGCTGTCACTTAAAAAAAGAACGGAATATTGATACGGTTCCAATTTGGGCTTCCTTTCACTGACCGAAAACGATGGTTTTCAGGGGAGATGTGTGTTTTTGCCAACAATGGTGGGGCTTCATGGTATCCATTCACCTCAGGCTTTCTGGGGCAGTCGTTCCCTGGGTAAACGTATTCGGAAGGTTGTCCCCTGGTCAAGGATTGAATCGAATTCCACCTCCCCGCCATGTTGCTGGATGATTTTTTTGGTCATCAACAACCCCAGACCGGTTCCTCCCAGACCCTTGGTTGTAAAAAAGGTGGTAAACACCTTTTTTTTGACCTCGTAATCCATTCCGCAGCCATTATCAATCACTTCGTATATGATGGTATCATCTTTTTCGTAAACACGCAGGATGATCGTCAACTCATTTGCATTTTCACTGATGCGGCAGGCGTCGATGGCATTTCCCAGAAGATTGGAGAGGCTTTCATGCATCCCTTCACTGTCGAGAGACGCAGGACCGATATTCTTTTGGAAATCGGTCACCAGCTTGATACCCAGTTGTTTGATCCTTATAAAATAGGTATTGACAACCTCTCTGGCAATCTCAACGGGATCGCAGAACGTCGTTTCGATATCCTGCCCTTTGGAAAAGTTGAGAAACTCTTTGACAAAGGTTGATACCCGCTTGGTATTCCGATTCAGCATTTCCATGCCTTTCTGCACCCGCCTGGCATCTCCTTTCTGCAGTCCGGAGTTGAGCATGTATTCACCTCCTTCCAACCCGGTGAGCACATTCTTGATCCCGTGGGCCAGTCCGGCGACTGTTTTTCCCACAGCGGCCAGTCTTTCGGCTTCAATCTTTTCTGCCTCCAGCTTTTTTATCCTGCGGATATCATGAATCCAGAAGGCCATGCCCCGGTATTGATCGTTGGCCAGTAGCTTGATGCCGGTCAGACGGGCGGGAAAGGAATCCCCCTCGATGTTGCACACCTTTGTTTCATTGAGGTAGACCGGTCCGGAACTGGCAGCAACAAATGACAGGAATCCCCTGGGGAAGATCGTGTCAAGGTCCTTTTTATTGAAGCTGTCCCGGTTCTTGATGTCCAGCATCCGTTCCGCTGCCTGATTGAATATTGTGATTCGATCGTTCTCGTCCACAGCGATGATCCCGTACAAAGAGGAAGAAATCAGTGACCGCATGGTAATGTTGGTCATTTTCAGCTCTTCCTCCAGATCCAGTGTCGCGGTAATGTCAACTGCCATTTCCAGGACCAGGTCGAATTTCCCGTTTTTGGCCTCGTAGGGCACGGTTGTCACCAGGAGTTCAACCTTTTTTCCGTTTTTTTCTATGACCGTTGACCGCCCCGAGTGCCTCTGTCCGTTTTCAAATGTGTTTTGAGCAGTACAGTCGAGACATTTGGAACTCCGGTTTTTCAGAATTTCATAGCAGAAAGCCCCTTCGATTGAGCCAAACTGTTCCTTGGACCGCTGGTTAGTTTCCACAATCTGAAAATCCCGGTTGATAATAATGATGTCACAGGGAACATGCTCAAACAGATTACGATATTTTTGCCGTACCAGCTCCGCGTCGGACATATCTGAAGTCATTTCAATCAGATAAGAGATATCACCATGCTCATCCTGGATGGGCATGGTATGCCGGATGCGACAGGTTTTTCGACCGTTTTTCCCACTGCTGATATCTTCAACCACCATTGGCTTCCCATCCGCAAAAACAGAAGGTTGAGCACAGTGAGGGCATTTGGAGTTCAGGTTTCGATAGACCTCATAGCACTTCCTGTTTCTCCAGTCGCCAAATTTCTCTTCAAACACTCTATTGGCGGCAATCAGGTTGAACTCTGAATCGATAACCGCAGCAGACATCGGCATGGTGTTAAACAGGTTTTTCTCAATCCAGTCCTTGATATGGTCTGCAGTCATCATCATCGCCTCTTTATTCTAGATTCTAGTGCTTGGACATGGCGGAACCCGGTGGCGCGGGTGTTGTCTGTCACGGCGGCGGTGCAGTCGTGACAGGGAAAGAATGCTGCAATTTTTCGGCCAGAGAGCTGGACGGTCGCGCCTCCACTTGCCTGGTTCCCCCTCAGGATCAGCCTGTTGGTAAGCAATCAGCAGCCTGTCATTGCCTCCGGATTCCGGTTATCGCTCAGGCAGAGTGCCGGTCCGATACAGATATCCAGTCCACCTGCCGGTATTTGAATCATTGACCGTGATACGGGGTGTCTCTCTTTAGATCCAGGGACACCCCAAACATGGCTGTGTCTCGGATGTCTCGTGTCTCAGGTTGGTCTCAGGTTAGGAATGCGAGACAGATACCAGTCCTCTCCGCGTCTTTCTTAATACATGTATCACAGATGGACCTTTTTTTCCACACCTGATATTTCTTCATTTCTTGTCTATCGCTTTGAGACAGAGGACTTTTTGGTTGATCCATTCATTTTTAATGATCTGATATTAAAGGTATTTTAAATATCAAAAATATTATTTTTTGGCATGCATGTTGCTCTGAATAAGTCTCATAGAATTCAATGGTTCATCTCATCGTGTTCTTTCCGCTCGAAACATGCAGGGGCAAAATGCCGGAAACAGCAAACAAGAATCTGGAAAAAGTCATTGCGCTCTGCAGTGAAATGCTTGAGTTGGCTGATCTTGGTGATCATTACCGCCCGGATGATGGTTGTGGCGTTGTCTTTGGAATGATGCGGGACTCGGCTTATAAAATAAGAGGGTTGGCAAAAGACGAGCTGGCCCGGCATGAATGCAGAAGAAAACCCATCACCTGAAATCAATACGAGAGCGGGACAACTTGAACGGCAATTCACCCGCATACCTGTGACCGGGTTCAACCCTGTAACCGTTTTTAATTTTCCCATTCAACTGAATGATGCGTGCAAAGAAAAAGATACTGGTGGTGGATGACGAGCAGGATGTATTGACCTATCTATCTGCACTCTTTGAAGATAACGGCTTCGACACCATTACTGCGGAAAACGGCATCGTTGCTCTGACACTTGCCAAATCCGAATTGCCCGACCTGATTACGCTGGATATCACCATGCCTGAGCAGTCGGGCATCAAAACGTATCGCTATTTGAGACATGATATTAACCTGCAGAATATCCCGGTGATTATTATCACGGCTGTGGGTGATCCAATCAAGAGTGTGATGAATGAGTTTGCCGCTTTTCCTGCACCCGAGGCTTTTATCAGCAAACCCGTAGACCAGAAGGGGCTGATTGCCATTGCCAGGAATTTACTGGCCTGAAGGGATGAGCAGCAATATCCGCAATCTGACACCCTCATCCGGCGGTGGATGATTAATTTGACACAGGGGACACAGCCAGCCTTAACCGTCGCGGTTTTGAATTCCCTGTAGAACTTTTCCAACAAAGGAGAACAAATGGCACTTGCATCGGAAAAAAAAGTCCTGGTGGTAGATGACGAACCGGATGTGAGAGATTTCTTGAGTACCTGTTTGGAAGACGCCGGGTTTCAAGTGGAAACAGCCTTCGATGGCTTTGACGCCTTGGAGAAGATCGAAAAAAACCCGCCTGATCTGATCACCCTGGATCTGGTGATGCCCAGAATTTCAGGGATTAAACTGATGCGGAAGCTGCGCAAGAATGACAAATGGAAAAAGATTCCTGTGATCATTGTGACGGCGCATGCCAAGGATGAGCTGGGGAAGAAAGATCTGGAGGAACTGTACGCCGAGGAGGTCACCCCGGTTCCGGAGCATATCATCGAAAAACCCATCACGCCGTCCAATCTGATTGCCGGTATCGGCAAGATTCTGGATGTTCAGACCACGGTTGAAGTTGCCGGTGAGAGAAGTGACGTGTTAAACCTGATTAAAACCTGCAGTCCCGAAAAGCTGAAAGAGATCCAGGCGATGCTGAAATAGCCGGATCTGATCCGAGAGGGAGATCCAACCTGCTGTGTCTTGACTTCCCGGCGAAAGCCGGGGTGGGGGGGCGCTTTCAGCCGCGTCTTATTTGATGCCGTGCTCCAGCATGAAGCAGACATATTGTTTGTCTTCACTCACAATATGGTATTTGAGCCAGGTGACCATATAGTTGATCAGCTTTTTGTTATTCTTTCCCCGGCCGTTGAGCAGCTCTTTTTTGATTCTTTCGATGGCTGTGAAAAAACCGGCGTGCTTTTCCTGGTGGCTTTTGACAAAAGGGAAATGAAATTTCTCCAGAAACGACTCTTCATAGTGAAAGTGTGCCCTTGTATATTCCAGCAGACTGGTCAGGGCCGCTTCCAATTGTTGATCGCCTGCGTCGGTGATGGAGATTCGATGCAGATCGTTTAACAGACTCATGATCTTTTTGTGTTGTGCATCGATCGATTCGACATGCACCGAATAGGAGTCGTCCCAGGATATTGCTACCATTACTTGCTCAATCTGCTAGATACTAAAAAAAACTGTATTAAAGTGTCGCCCGGCTGGTTGACAGATCCGTCATCAGATGCCGCATTCGCCAAAATGTTTGTTCACAAATTCCTGCAGCAGCAGGGTGGCATCCTGTCGACACTCCCCGCAACCGGTGCTGATTTTTGTGATCTCCTGAAGATCCTGAAAGCTGCGGGCGCCTTCCAGGACGGCCTCTTCAATCTCGTGATCGGTGACTTCCATACACTCGCAGATGATCAGGGCTTCCTTGGTCTCCACCTTGTCTGCCATACCGTTTTTCGTATAGTAGTTGTCGATGGCCATCCGCAGGGCTTTGTCCCCCAGAACCGAGCAGTGGATCTTGTTGTCGGGCAGACCCCCCAGTTCCTTGACAATATCCTTGGGTGACAGTTTGTAGGCAACATCCATGTCCATCCCCTTGACCATTTCCGAGAGGATGGATGTACTGGCAATCGCGCTGGCGCAGCCGTATGTCTGCCATTTACATTCGATGATCCGGTTCTGTTCCTTATCCACCGAGATATAGATGATCATCTCATCACCACATTTAATATTCCCGGTGGTCCCTTTTCCGTCCCACTTGAAGTCTTTCGTATTCTTCAGGATATTCCGGGGATTCATAAAATGGTCCTTGACCTTGTCCGAATATACCCAACCGCCCTGTGCAAGCATTAGTTTCTCCCATGATAAACTGTTGACATGTCTCTGATGCGACCGATGACATTTTCCAATTTGGCCACTGTGTATTCAATATCCTCCCGGGTGGTGTCCCTTCCCATACTGATACGAACGGAACCATGAGCGCTTTCCGCTTCCAGGCCCATCGCCAGCAAAACATGGGATGGATCCAGTGAGCCCGAGGCGCAGGCCGAACCGGTCGACACGGCGATTCCTTCCAGGTCCAGATAGAGCAGGATCGATTCCCCTTCCGCTCCGGCAAATGATACGTTCAGGGTCCCGGGCAGACAGTCGGTCTGATGACCGACAAATTCGATATCGGGGATATTGGCAGAGATGCCGTCTTTCAAGAGTGTTTTCAGTCCGAGCAGGCGTTCCGCTTCTGAACCCATTTCGATTTCACGCATCTCGATGGCTTTTCCCAGACCGATAATACCGTTTGTATTTTCAGTCCCGGCCCGGCGTCCCTGTTCCTGGTGACCTCCCCGGATCAGGGGACAGAAGCTGACCCCTTTTTTGATATAGAGGACGCCGATTCCCTTGGGGCCGTATATCTTGTGCCCGGACATGGACAGGAAATCGACATCCAGATCCCTGACATTGACCGGAATCTTGCCGACCGCCTGGACACTGTCGGTATGAAAGAGCGCCCCCTTTGCATGGGCAATGCTGGAGAGCCGCTTGATATCCTGAATGGTGCCGGTCTCATTGTTGGCCATCATGATTGAAACCAGACCTGTCTGGGGGGTGATCATCCGCTGGTACTGCTCGATGTTCACCTTTCCTTCCCGGTCAACATCGATAAATCCCACGGCCATGCCTCGATCCCGCAGGCAATTGGCGGATTCCAGGATACAGGGGTGTTCGATGCGGGTGGTAATGATGGCTGCGTTCTGCAAGCCAATTTCGCAATGACCCACCGGCTGGCAGGTGAGGCTTGACAATACGGTGTTATTCGCTTCTGAACCACTTCCCACAAAAACGATTTCATCGGGATCCGCCCCGATAAAACTGGCTATCTTATCACGGGCGTCCTCCAGCTTTGCCCGGGAGTATCGACCGAACTGATGAAGACTCGATGGATTGCCGTAGTTCTCCATGGCTTCAATCAGGGTTTTCTTGACTTCCGGATGCAGCGGCGTGGTCGCGTTGTTATCCAGGTATACTGTTCTTTGTTCCATCTGATTTCTTCTTGGTTGATGGGTGTGACTGATTGTCTCAGAAAAATGATGGGTCTAATATCGATTTGCTGTTAGCATTGTAACTGAAAAATTCATGCCAAAAAGCGAGAGGGGCCAAAAGCATTGATATACCTGAGTTTATTATCCGGTTACCTCCGGAGATCCCGCGCAGGTATAACTGCACAACTGTCACCGGGAGTCAACGGCCGGTCCTGATGACCGCCGGGTGAATCTCAATGGCTTTTGACTCTTCTTCAGGTATATAAAACAAATCTTCCCTGAGATACATTTTTTTCCCTCATTACTTGTTCCGGATTATATCGATGGCATCATTCCCTGATTTCAAGCCCGAGCCCATCTGAAGAGATGAACCGGCAGCTGCTGTTCCCGGGCAGCCGTTATTGATAGATCAATTCCGGGGTTTTCATCACCACCCGTGTATCCGGCGGGATCGAATCGGTCAGCCAGACATTGCCGCCGATCACCGATCGCTCTCCGATGGTGGTTTTCCCGCCCAGGATGGTCGCCCCTGCGTAAATGATGACGTCATCTTCGATGGTCGGATGGCGTTTAACCCCTTTCAGGCGGCTGCCGGCATCGGCTGTCAGCGAGTAAGCTCCCAGGGTAACTCCCTGGTAGATCCGCACATTGTTGCCGATGACGGTGGTCTCGCCAATCACGATCCCGGTACCGTGATCGATCACAAACCGCTCACCGATCTCGGCGCCGGGGTGAATATCGATGCCGGTGGTGCTGTGGGCATATTCAGACATGGTGCGGGGAAGGATCGGAATCCCCAGTTCAAAGAGGCGATGGGCAATACGATAAATCGTGATGGCCTGGATGCCCGGGTAGCTGAAAATGATCTCATCATAGCTTCTGGCCGCCGGGTCACCGTCAAACGTGGCACGAACATCTTTCGATAATTGCCTGCGAATGGCAGGGATGGTTCGAAGCAGATCCAGAGCCGAACGTTGACCTTTTTCCGCGCATTCCTGGCAGGGCTGATCGTATCGAATACAGTCATGCCGGATACTGCTGGAAATCTGCTCGGATAACAGTTCATACAGGACCGAAATCGACTCTCCCATGATGTATTTGAGATTGACCGGGTTCAGTTTCCCGCTGCTGAAATAGCCTGGAAAGATAATCTGCTTGAGGAGATTGATGATCCTGATGACCGATTCCACCGAGGGAATCGGTTCAAAATCAGCATGCAGAAAACAGTCGCTGTCTTCACAATGGCCAATGATATCTTCGGTCACCACAGACAACGCCTGCATGTGACCCAGGGCAGAATCCAGTTCGATCCCGCACTCCTGTTTGCGATCCTTCAGTTTGAGGATGAACTTTGAATCTGGTGCTTCCACGGATTCCCCTTCTGTTATAATCTGTCAGTGTATATTGGTTTGACAGGTGTGATACTGTCACCCCCTTTCTATTGAAAGAGTCATGCCATCATGTCAAAGTACTTAATCGTCCATATACTCAATAGATTAAACTGGCAAGCGCAAAACGGGACCCCCGCATCTTTTCCTACTTGTGGCGGGTGATCAACGTCAAAGCCCCACTTACGGGTGTCAATCCGTTTCAGGTGCCTTATGTGTTCTGAGACAGCAGGTAACTAGGGGGGCAATTGACACGGCGGGCATCTTATTTATACGAAGCGGGTGACGGATCATGGCCATGTGAACGGATTCCGGTTGATTTGCAGGTCAAAAACAGCTATTAATGGCAGAAAATGGAATCACTCGCGATTCAAAATATCGATGGTTTTATTTTAAGATTGACCCGAGCCAGGAAGGATGCAGGACAATCATCACTCAATTTCCGGAATGCGCGTGCCTGGGGCCTTGAATGCTGCCGGTCCGCTGCATCGTGTTACTGCCGATGAAATACCTTGAAGAAAAAACGATCGCCCGACTCAATCTCATCAGCCTGTTGCTGATTATCGCACTGCTCTCTCTGGGAATGGGGTTCCTGTTTATTTCAGGTTACAATGATGTCTTCAAATCCGAACTGAAAAACGTTGAGGAGGATTATGTTTTTCTGAGAAAAGAGAAGATCAGAAACGTCGTGGATCTAAAAGTTGCAGACATTGAGAATCGGGATAACAAAATACCGGATATATTAAAAGAAAAGTTAAAAAAACAGGTATTTGCAGCTCATAATATCGCATCAATCATCTATCACACCTATAAGGACAGCAAAAACGAAAAAGAGATCCGGTTACTGGTTATTGAAGCGCTCAGGTCCATCCGGCACGACAAGGGAGAGGGGTACTACCTCCTATGCGAAAAAGAACAAAAATTGATTTTGTGTCCTGATCCGGATATGTTAAAAAACCTCATCTTCGAAGACTATCCGAATGACGATGCCGATGAAATTCTGCGGAAAATGATGAGACGGGCGAAAACCCATGGAGAAAGCTATTTCACATTTAAAGACCGTTCGGGAAATCCTGAGAAAGCGGGTATTTTGTTCCTGAAACGCTTTGATATCTTCAAGTGGTTTATTGGCAGCCTGGGAAGATCCCACAAAATTGAGTCATCGATAAAAAGTGAAGTATTGAGCGATCTCAGAGAAGAATCGCTGCGGGACAGCAGTCAGAACCCATTTGAAGTATATCAGCTGATTGAAGGAGACAAGGGAAAACAGAGTCTGGCCGTTTTGCTCCATACTGCAACTCCCGCGCTGGAAGGGCAGGAGTTGACCGTCTTTTTTCAGGATGCCAAAGGAACAAGGTATGTCGACAGGCTTATCAGCCAGATCAAGACAAACGGCAGTTCGTTTATTGAGTTCTGGGACATTGACAAAGCAAAAGGGTCGCCGAAACTCAAACTCACCTATTATAAGCTGTATCCGAAATGGAACTGGATCGTTGCCATGGGGTTTCATTTTGAAGATTCAGATATGTTGAACATACAGCGGATGATGATTGAACTGGAGAAGGAAATACAGACCAAAATCAAATCGGCAACCGGCTTGTTTCTATTTTTTATCATGCTTTCCATACTTATATCGGTCTTTTTTTCCAAGAGAATTGCCCGGATTTTCAACCGCTACAAACAGGAGGTGGAGGATCGCAATATCGAACTGGGTAAAAAAAACACCCAGCTAAATACCGAAATCAAGGAACGCAGGAGAATCGAGGATTCCCTGCGAAAGAATGAGGAAAAACTGCGCATGCTGGCTTCTGAAGTGCAGTTGACTGAAGAGCGCGAAAGAAGACGCATTGCAGGCGATCTGCATGATTCCATAGGAGCATCGCTGGCGATTTCCAACCTGAAACTGGAAATGTTGACCGGGAAAATCGATATTCCTGAAATATCAAGCGACCTGAAAATGGTGCATGAGAATATCAAACGGGTCATTCAGCAGACGCGGTCGTTGACATTTCAACTCAGCCCGCCGGTCCTGTACCAGATGGGTTTGGAAGCAGCCCTGGCCGGGCTGGCAGAGCAGACGCAGTCGCTTCACGGCATCACGACCGAATTTTCTGATGACGAGCAGGAAAAGTTTCTGGAGGAAGATGTTCGCATCCATATTTTCAGGTCGATCAGAGAACTGCTGGTCAACGTCATCAAGCACGCCCATGCCAGACATATCAAAATCGAGGTCGCCCGCGTCAACCAGGAGATACAGATTATTGTCTCGGATGATGGCATTGGTTTTAACAGCACCGATCAAACCATGGGCCCGGAAGAGGGCGGTAAGTTCGGTCTTTTCAGTATCAGCGAAAGACTGCGGCTGCTGGGTGGCTTTCTCGAAATACAGTCCGCTCCCGGACAAGGCACCCGGGTGCTCATGAGGGCGCCACTGAAAAATATCGAAACCATAAAAAAGAGAGTCTCATGAGCATCAAAATCGTGATCGTCGATGACCATCAGATTATGCGCGAAGGTCTTTGTTCCATGCTGGCGCAGGAACCCGGGTTCGCTGTCGTAGGCGATGCCTCAAACGGAAGAGATGCCCTGGAGCTGGTGGAAAAAACCCATCCCGATGTGGTCATCATGGATATTAATATGCCCGATATGAACGGAACCGAGGCAACCCGCCGGATTGTTGAAAAGTTCCCAACCATCCGCGTCGTCGCTCTATCAATGTACTCGGAAAAGACCTTTGTTACGGCAATGCTGAAGGCTGGCGCGTCTGGTTATCTATTAAAAGACTGTTCGAAAAACGAAATTGTCGATGCCATCAAAACCGTCGCTGACAATAAGAGCTACCTGTGCCCGGATATCACCGGGATCATCATTGAAGACTACGTCCTGCACAGCGCAAGCGATACCCCGTCAGCGGTCACACAACTGACCAATAAGGAAAGGGAGGTGCTGCAGTTGATCGCCGAGGGACACACCTCAAAAGAGATCGCCCTGCATTTGAATATCGCAACGAAAACTGTTGAGTCGCATCGTCTGAACATCATGTCCAAGCTGGAGATACACAGTATTGCAGAACTGACCAAATTTGCCATCCGCCATGGGATTACCTGCCTGGATATCTGAATGGGCAGGGCAATATGGCAAATAAGCAGGGCCCATCTGAAAAATCCCCATCTCACCGGATCATCCAATACAGCAGCACGGCGCCAGATTCTGACCCCCGACTCAAAATTCCCCGTTACAACCGGGCCGCTTTGTCCCCCTCTGAAATGGCGTTGCCTGTCGGCATGCTTTAAATATAGCGGCAGCCTGCTGCACCAATCAATGGTTGGAATTTTGCAGTAACCACCTAAAGAGGCGGATAACAGTCCAGTTATAGATAGAAATAATTGATATTTCAGGTGATACATATTTTATTAGTGAAAAACGGGCCTAACGACCACCGAAGCTTTTTTGGTTTTACGCAGTTTTTTTGAAATCGATTAAATTAAGAAGAGGAACCAATCATGGAAATAACTGTTGATTTGACAGGCAAACCGGATAGTCAGGCCGTCATCGATCTAACAAAAGCCTTTCAGAACCTGGGCGGCCAGGATCAGGCTCACGTAATCGGAAACAGCGGGTATCAGGCGGTCCTGAAGGCCTTCCAGGATTCTCATTGGGGACAGTATGACTGGCTTCCCATTCATGTCAGCGAGGGTGACTGGAGCAGTTACCTGGTAAAAAAGGGAGCGGGTTTCACAAAGTTCGTGCAGCTCATGGAGTCCCATCATAAACATTGCGATACGGTTTATGTGAAGGCGGAAAATGAGTTAAATGGAGGGGATGAGGAGAAAGGGAAAAAACTGATGGCAGCCTTTCTCTGGAATATGGAGGTCCATTTTCAGCGGGAAGAGCAGATTCTTTTTCCCGCGTTTGAACAGAAAACCGGGATGACCGGTGGTGGGCCGACCCAGGTGATGCGGACAGAACATCAGCAGATTCGGGGCGTCTTAAAGGAGATGCAGGCCTCTCTGGAAGCAGGGGACTATCAGCAGATCTTCAACCAGGCGGAAACCATGCTGATTCTGATACAACAGCATAACGCCAAGGAAGAGAATATGCTCTACCCGATGTCAGACCAGCATCTGGGTCGAGATGCGGAAAAAATTGCCAAAGCCGTGCAGCTTTTCGTTCTGTAACATCGTGTATGAGTAGAGAGACCATGATCCCATGTTTATTCGAAACCGACCGACAGCTGATCACGATTGACTGCAGGGAACTGTTTCCCCCGGAGCCCATGGAAAGGGTTCTGGAAGCAGTTGCATCACTGGATGGCGACCATGCCATTTTAATGGTACATCGCAAGGAACCGCTGCCGCTTTATCCAAAACTGGAAGAGAGACAATGCAGCCATGAAACCCGGATCTTGGAAGATGGAACGGTTCAAGTGTTGATTCAAAAAACGGGATGAAAACAAGCAATCTCAGCCTGGACCAGGCCCCACCGGAAGACATTCCCTTTCGTTACCTGATAACGGGACCGGCATTCGGCATTCTGGCCGGTTTTATACTGGCACTCTACGGTGATAATATGTTTATTACTACCTGGAGCCTGGATACCGTCGCGCTGACCCATACAATTACCCTGGGATGGCTGACCCTGATTATGATCGGGGCCTTTTATCAAATGGTACCGGTACTGGTCGGCGGCCATGTCCCCTGGATGAAGCTGTCCAGGATGATCTACCATCTCTTGGTAGTCGGTATCCTGAGCCTCGTGACAGGTCTGCTGACCTGGTATGTGCCGTTGACAGCCCTTGCGGTCATACTGCTGGCGACCGGTTTGACCGGTTTTATCGTCCAGTTGACGGTCGCTCTTTTCAAAGTCAAAGCGAACAAGCCGGTGGTCTACGCCATGCGGATTTCAGTCATCTGCCTGTTTCTGACAATGGTTGCAGGTGTGTTGATGGTCGGCCTGCTTTTTGACTGGTGGTATTTTCCCATTGACCGGGCAGGCCTGAAATATATGCACATTACCACGGGACTGCTGGGGTGGGTCTGCCTGCTGATTTTTGGTGTCTCCTTTCACGTCATTCCCATGTTTTATCTGACAAAAGCATTCAGTGACAGGATCGCTTATCTGGTGATTGCCCTGGTAACGGTTTCCATAGCCGCCCTGAGCTGTGCTGTTCTGATGCAGCTGACTGGATGGTGGCTGATCGGGGCTGGAACACCGGCCCTTGTCGGAATACTGCTTTTTACAGGGACGACTGTCAGACTGCTCTGGCAGCGACAGCGCAAAATGGTGGATACAACCCTCCGCTTCTGGAAACTGGGGCTTTCCAGCCTGATTCCGGCTGTTTTTCTCCTGCCTGTCAACCTGTTCCGGTATGATGAGACTTTTGGTTATCTTTTTGGGATTGTGTTCCTGCTGGGGTTTGCCGTGGCCATTTCGAACGGGATGCTTTATAAAATAGTGCCTTTCCTGGTCTGGCTGCACCGCTTCAGTTCCCTGGTTGGGAGGATCAAAACCCCATCCATGAAGGATATTATTGGGGTTCTGCCAGCCCGGGTGCAATTTTATCTCTTCAATCTCTCCCTGCTGACGATCTTTGTGAGTGTGTTATTCGACCTGGATATTGCCATGCGCACCGGTGGTCTTTTCTGGGCCATCTCCTCTTCTCTACTGCTGTTTCAATTGATCAAGGGCGTTCGACTTCAACCCCCGGAAGTACCCGCAACCGTCTCCCAGGATGATTTTGCCGCCATGTTTGCGAATTTAAAACCGCCCCCAGAAAACATGCCGCTTGAACAGTCTGGCCCCTCAGCGTGAAACCGGCTTAATCATCGTCTCTTTCACCATGGTCATCATGCTTCTTTCTGCAGGTGTGGGGTCTCCTCTTTGTGTCACTTGTCGACTTTCTCCGAGCCAGGTTATTAGGATCAGCGCACCAGCGGAGGGTCGATCTGCTCATCGCGGGACAGTATCCGAATATCAGGGAGGGGCTTCCTGTGCCTTAGCTGGTCAACACCGTTTTCAGTTCGAAATTGATAGGGATGATGATTTTGGCCGTCATGGGCGGTTTTGGGAAACAGGCGATGCGTCTGATGGCACTGACAGCGCTTTTGTCCAACAGCGGGTAGCCGGAACTCTTGACGATTTCAATATCACTGACATCCCCGTTTTTATCAACGAGGAAGGAAACCAGAACCTTTCCGGTCCACCCCATGCGCCTGGCAACCTTAGGATATTGAATTCTTTTGCGTACGATTTCGTGAATGGTTTTAAAATGCTGTTGCAGATAGTACTGTTCCGGATCTGGTTTCACGGTACCGGCATCTGTAGCCTCACCGACTGACGATGACTCTTCTTGTTGCTCACCGTTCCCTTCGGTATCTGAATCAGTTGGCAAAGAATCGGCCAACCCCTGAAAGGCGTAACTGGAATAAAATGGTTCGTCCAGCAGAACGTCTGAGCCAGGAAGCGGGGCCTCACTTCCGGGGGGTCCATTTTCAGCCGGGCCAACCGCAACAGTCTGTGTGTTTGTGACTTTCCCGGCAGATACAACTGGTTGAGGTTCCTCTGTTGATTGGACCGCTTTAGCTGGTTGAGGTTCTTCGATTATTTGAGGAGCGGTTTCATGGGGGGCCGTCATTTCTTTTTGTTCGACTTTTACCGGCAATTTTTCCGGGGTCCTGGAAATCACCTTTTTCGTCAGATCGGGGGCTGGTATCTTTGCCACAACTTTTTTTGCCACCGGTTGAGCCGGAATTTCTGGTACCGGCGTGATTCGTTTTGACCGTGGGGGTGGTACTTTTTTGATAACAGACTGATGAGTTCTTTCCGATTGGGTCTTCTTTGCAGGTGCGGGTTGAATCGCTGCCGAACGCCTGCCGGTTTTTGGCTTTTCTGATAAAAACAGTTCATGGGATAGACTGAAATCGACGATAACCGGTTTTTTAAACGGCTTTGCAGTCTTTGAAAAAGAAAACAACAGAATCAATATGAAGCTGTGAACAATAACAGAAGATATTGTGCCCAGAGATTGCTCATTCATTGTTTTTCTTCGGTTTGCAGCATGACGTGACAAAATTTCAGCTGTTTTATAATATCGATCACATCCACAAATTTTTGCAGTTTAACCGTCTGATCGGCCCTGATCATCAGTGGCACCGAAGGGTTGACCTGCCTTAAAGCCGTCTGCAGCTGCCGCAGTGAGATCGGTCTGGATTTCCAGAAGATGATGCCCTGTTGATCAATTTCAATCATCAACTGCGCCGGCTCTGCTGTTGCCTGACGACTGGTCACCTTGGGCAGGTCAATGGGGATAGCACCGGTCGCGATAAACGTCGAGGTGGTCAGCACAATTGTCAGCAGAACCAGCATCACATCCACCAACGGAATGACATTCATGTAATCGAACTCTTTTTCATCCATGATCGATTTCCCACTCCATGATGAGAACTTTCACCTTACGAAGGAGAAGGTTATAAAAAACGACGGTGGGAATTGCCACAAACAGTCCCACTGCCGTCACTTTCATCGCCAGTGCGAGCCCCACCATGATCCGGGTCGGATCCATCATACCTTCAGTACCCATGGTATAAAAGGTGAGCATGATGCCAAGCACCGTACCCAGTAAGCCGATATAGGGGGCATTGCTGCCAATGGTCGCCAGCAGGTGAAGCTTTCGTGTCAATATCAGCTCCAGGGATTTTTTATCATTGAATGCATGGATATCAATTTTCCGAAATATCAACACGCGTTCAATGGATACGGCAAGAGCCAGGAGGCTCATTGAGACCAACAGGCCGATCATTCCGGTATCGATGATGTCTTTAATCCATTCCATTTTTTCCTTGAGGGTGATGATATTTCATTTTACTTTTTTCTCGCTGATAGATAGTTGCATACAGGGCTGCAAGGTCGCCCAGACTATTGCACCAGGATCTGAATCCCGAATGTAGCCAGGATCAACATGGCAACCCCTTTCAGAATCGGCATGAAATGTTGGATTTCCACTCTCAGACCAGCGGTCACAAAAGCGATCCCGCCACCGGCGATGAGCAGCGGAGAGACCATCAACCCCAACCCGAAGGACAATCCACAAAATACCCCCTTCAGGATTGCGTCCTGTTGTGCCGCAATGACCAGGACGCTGGCCATGATGGGGCAGGGAATCAGACTGGTCGAAATCCCCAATCCCAGTAGACTGATCTGCCGGGTGCCGGCCCCGCAGCGGCCTTGCTGCTGAAATGGCACCAGCAGCGCAATCAGCAGTAGTGTAGATCCCATGATGATTCTTCCTGATGATACCATTGCTGTTGACAAAAGTGATTTGGAGAACGTGGCCACTCCCCCGAAAACGGCATACATCACCGTTTTTCCCCCCAGATAGAGCAATGTCCCAATCAACCCGTCTTTAAACCCCTGACCCGTGCAAAACAGGTACGGTCCCAGATAGGAAAAACAGGCGAAAGCGCAGACTGAAAATCCGCTTATAACGCCCAGGGAAAACAGCGCGATCATGTCAGGCATATTTGATTTCCTTTTTTCCGGTTTCTGTCTCCAGCCCGATCAGGGCAGCTCCGAGAGCTGTTGTTATCTGTGGTTGATCCGGAATCCGGATATCGCACATCAGTTCATCACTAATAGCCTCGGCAAGGCCCAGATTCAATGCCGGGCCCCCGTCAAACAGAACGGCGTCGATGGAATCCAGTCGCTTACACAATCTGCTGATTCTTCGGGCAATCGAATAGTGAATCCCGGCCACGATTTCCGCATGCCCGTGTCCGGCAGCCAGCAGACTGATGATCTCCGATTCCGCAAAAACAGTACAGGTACTGTTGATCGTTACCGGAACCCCGTTCAATTGCAGGTGAACATTTCCAAGCTCTTCCAGCGGAATATTCAGGCTCCGGCTGACCATTTCCAGAAACCGGCCGGTTCCAGCGGCACATTTATCATTCATGATAAAATCGTGGCAATAACCCGCACTGTCCAGCGCGATGATTTTCAGATCCTGTCCGCCAATATTGATTATGGTCCGGACCTCGCCTACAGATTCGGAAAGCGCCCTCACTCCCGCGGCATTCGCCGTAATTTCGCTGATTGTTTCATTGGCTTCTCCAAACAGTTTCCTGCCATAACCGGTTGAGACGATCCGTCGGACAGCCGGTTCTTTTATACCGGTTTGTATCAGGAGCTGCTGGTAGGCGAAAACCGTGTTGGCATGAAATGATCCGTTGGTGAGTGTCGTAATATCGCCAACAACGGTTTTCTGTTCATCTATCAGGACGATTTTGATACTGGTCGATCCAATGTCAACCCCCGCAAAGTACTCCATGGTCTCAATTCCTCCTCGATTTCACTGCGATTGATTCTACAAATGCTTCCACCCGGGTCGAGATCTGACCGGCATCTTCAGGACTGTAATCAGTCTCGATATACAACATCGGAATATTCATCTCAGACAGGTGTTTCTGCATGGATTTCTGCTCCATTTCATAGAGATGACATCCTGAGAACGCCTGATAGACAACACCTGAGATTTGATATGTGTTGACCATCTCAGCTATTCTGCGTTTTCGATTCGTGTTGGGGACAAAACAGGGACAGGTGCAGGGTTTCAGATACCGATCCGCAACGGCCGGTATCATATCGTAAAGGTTGGACTCGTCATACATCGGAACATCATGCAGCAGCCGGTTTGACGAACAGACCTCATCTGCGACAATCACCGCGCCTGTCTCTTCTATCATGATCGGCAGTTTCAGATTCGGAAAAACAGGCGGCGATCCGGTGAATAAAATCCTGGCGGTAGTTCCCTTTTCAACTGTCGTCCCGGATGCCAGGCGGTGATCCAATTCGTTGTTCAAATGGTGCAACGCCCGTGTCCAGGATTCCGGTTGGTCGATCATATAAGCATTGCTGACCAGAAAGGACTCTCTCCCGGAAATAAGCGCGGGTTGACACTTCCTGAATCTTGAGAAACGCCGGAACTCCTCCCGGGCGGAACGGGTTATCTCCATGGCCCTGCGCAAGGACTTTCGAGTGATTTTTTTCCCCGTGACCTTCTGCAGTTCAACGATCAGTTCCTGAATGGAATTCTGCCAGTATTGGCGCGCATTTGCAGTATCCTTTCTGGCCGGGAGTTCCAGCATGTATATCTTCAGGGCCTGTTCCTCAAGCAGGATGCCTGTCTTTCGCTTTTGATCACAGGTCGCGGGTATGACGATCAGGTCCGGCTGGGTATCCTTTTCCTGCAGTCGGAGCAGACCCAGGGTGGACTTAATCAGGGCACAGGATCTGGCTGGCAGAAAATCGGAACCGACCTGGTCGTAGGCGTAGGAACCAGAACAGAGCCTCAGGGGTTCTGCCCCCACAGCAAGAATGAACTCCTCCGGAACCTGCAGGCACAGAGTCCCAATTTTCTTTAACCTGTGGGCATGTTCTGTCTGACGCGTGAAGTGATCTTCAAACAGGGCGTAAAAGTAAGCCATCGAGGCCAGGGGGGCCGTTATTCCTTCCCGGATCCCGGTCAATGTTTTTCTGACTTCCATGGCAAGACGGCGACGGGTTGCCTGACGGAGCTTGTCAATCTGCGTTGATTCCATACATGATCCTTTTTTGGCTTCTCAGATGAAAACCCTCTTCGGTGGCCGTGTAAATCGGTTTTCCCAGCAGTGTGACCTGGAGGCAGTTCTCTTCAGGACAAACGGCGACACATTTAAAACACATCATACAGTCTTCATTCACCATGTTGAAATGAGTCACATCGTCTGCTATCTCCCGAATACCCATATCACAGGCCCGATAACAGTTACCGCAGGCTGTGCAGGAGGATCCATTCTTTTTCAGTTTCAGCAGACCCATTTTTGAAA
The DNA here is from genome assembly GCA_018830885.1 of bacterium. Lineage (GTDB taxonomy): Bacteria > SAR324 > SAR324 > XYD2-FULL-50-16 > XYD2-FULL-50-16 > JAHJRI01. The sequence goes on from JAHJRI010000234.1 coordinate 24,115, forward strand.
ACAGATAGTGAAAAGCACTCATGGGGCAAAACAGGCAGAAAAAACGCTTTTTTACAAAGGCCCCTGCCACAAACAACCCTGTAACGACCATCCCCAGAGCTGTGAGGACCATTCTGGTCACCGAGCTGAAATCAACGGCGAGTTGACTCGGATCTCCTGAAAAAAGAGGTAAAATAGTACGAGCGGGACAAATCATGCAGAAAAAGGTGGAAAAATCATGGGACAGCTTTGGCAACCCCAGGATGGCATTACTGATTCCCAGTGGAATCAGGACAATCAGTGCCAGCAGAATATACTTGATCTTTCCCAGTTTTTTAAAGCCAGGCCCTGAATACTGGCTGTATCGTATCTTCAACCGGGTTCTTAAAGCCGTTATCCAGTCCTGCAGGGTGCCCAGGGGGCAGATATAACCACACCAGGCCTTGTTTAAAACGATAAACCAGGCCAGAAACCAGAAAACACTGATCAAAATGCCAAGCCCGCGAAACGACCCCAGTTGATCAAATGGAATTGTCATCCGGTGTTGCAGGCCAAAAAGAAAACAAGTACCGACGCCTTTCTCAATGAAAGCACAGGCGAAGGTGGGCAGATGGTTCCCCAGGTCAACCGCCAGATACCCCCCATACGCAATAAATACAAACATCATGATCTGGACTGCGGTCCGAAATCGGCGGATATCCAGGTTATTTACCTTTCGCTTCAGTCTTTTCATCAAACGCAAACTCTTGAAAAGGTCTTCTTCGTTTCATGCGATAGAAAAAAAGGCCTGCAACTGCGGCCAGAAAAGAAATCCCGCCAACCGCCAGACCGGCCTGGTAGGAGCTGAAATCCTGGTGCGCCGGAAAATAGCGCCAGGGCAGTGTGCTGACCAGTTGAACGCTTGTATAGGGAACCCCATCCAGGCTTCCCTCCTCCTTAAATTCATATTCTGCTTTTAGTAACAGATTGCTGTTTTTTGTCTTTTGGAACCGGTCCCAGCTCTCCGGATAGTAATCACGTATCATCTGGAATGAGATTGTGCCCTGGCTGTCGCTGACCAACTGCCGGACCCACTTTTTGTCTGAAATGACCGTTATTTTAGCGTCCGGGAGGGGCTTTCCATAATGGAAAACCGTGAACTGAAGTTTCTGACCGGACCGGGTCAGAACGTGAAAATTACCGTCCCAGAGATCAATACCACTTAATTCCAGGGGCACTTTGTCAACAGTCGCTGGTGCAAGCCTTGAAGAATTATACTTGTAGTCATGTCCCCAGGCACAACTGTGATGGACAGTTGACCATTTGGCAGTTCTCACGATCAGCGTTCCATCTTTCACCTGGCGGTGGATGACATAGCTGTTGTGAATGCCGTGATGAGGTCCGTCTCCATGACGCAGTTGAAATGATATACAGGGTAAATTGTCGGCCGTTTCGATGGCCAGATCCTGCATCGACCCGTCCGGATGACGGACAAAGGCAGACACTGCAGCAGAGAGACCGCTGCCATGGATCCAGTATCGTCTTTTGAATACAGGACGATGTTCGGACTCAAACTGGGGCTTTGACTTTAGGGAGGACGGTTTGTTCAAACTGAAAACCAGTTCCCTGTTTTTCGTCACTGCCAGCGTCGGATCCGGTAACAAGAAACACAGCTGGAACAATGCAAGTAAAACCGTTACAGTGGATCGAGTCATATACCATTCTGTTGCTAAAAGGGTGAATCAAACCCGCCGAGGGTCTAAAATTGATATTTGGCACTCAACATGAAACTCCGGGGCGCTGCCGGTGTGTAATACTTATTGCCGTATGATTTTTTGACTTCTGTCGCATAGCGTTTGTCTGTGAGATTATCGACATTAAATGTCACATCCAGCTTGTCCCATTCGTATCCCACCATGGCACTGGTCACCAGGGAGTACCCTTCATATCGTTCAGAGTTTTCACTATCGACGAAATAGGAACCCCAGCTGTCGGTCATGAATTTGAACTTCAGTCCACTATCCGATTTGTACCTGATAAATGTTGTGTATACGACAGCGGGGGCATAGGGGAGGGTGTTCCCACTGCGATCAACATTCACCAGAGTCCTGCCGGAACGGACCTGTTCGCTGTATTCGGTATATTTGTAATCATTCAGACTGAGAGAGCCGCCAATCGAAAGCGGCACAGTGATGCGATAGGTCCCGTTCAACTCCACACCTCTTTTCTCCGTTTTTCCCGCATTGGCATAAGCGGTCGTCCCGTCCTCCTGTAATACCGTCACCACTTCATTTTCCAGGTAGGTTTGATAGAATGTACCGTCCATGGACCAGGAACTTTTTCTGATCTTGAGCCCGCCTTCATAGTTGTTGACAGTTACCAGCTTCAGGTCTGGATTTTCACTGATTTCTCCTTCCGTTGGTGTCTGGATGCCATTCCCGAAATTTCCGAAGACATGCAACCCGTCAGTAATCTTATAGGAGGCCCCAACCCGCGGAGAAAATGCCTGATATGACTTCTCAATGTTGTACTGATGATTGGATACCGCAATATCGTCACATTCTGTAGCAGTCGCTGAACAGTCCACATATGCCGCATTATTGGAATCGAAATAACGGTAAAGCTTTCCGTCAATATCAAAACGGACCTGATCATAGCGCAGTCCGACATCCACGACCCAGTTTTCATTGGGGCGCAGGGATTCCTGCAGATAAACACCCGACAATTGGGTTGCCCGTGTCTGTTTTTCGATCAAGTCACCGGTTTTATCGGAGTTGACGCTGAAGATGGAATTATAAGTAGTTGCAGCAGTTCCCCGACCGGAAGTGACCGTCCGGGTGGTGACGTCACTGTATTCATAGTAGTCGGTCTTCTGATCATCGTATCTGACGGTCACACCGACAGTCAGGTCACCAAAAGATTGATTCTTGACTAATTGCAGATCCATGCCGTAGGTCATCGTATCCGCATCGTTGATGCGGGCGTAAACCGGATGGTGATGCTCCCATTTATTAAAAAATACCATCGGTTTAAATTCATACCCCCCGAGATCCTGACTCATTTTGGAACTCAGGAAGATGCTTTTGGAATATCGCCCTGAATATCTCCATAATCCGCTGGTATCATTTGCCTCTCCCGTTGATTCATAATCCTTGAACATGGTTTCATCCAGACTGCCGGGAAGTTGCAAGTCCGCCTGACTGTAACTGAGATAGTTTTCGATGGTCGTTCCGTCATCCAGAACGAAGGTGGGTTGAATAGAATATTGATTTGTTGAAAACGTGTTCCATCTTCTCCACGAATTGTCAGATGATCGGTGGCTGGCACTGACGGAGTAAAGCAGTGATTCGCCGGCCGATCCCGAATGATAGAGGGACAGGTTCCTGGAATTGAAATTCCCGACACCGGCCTGGATTTTGGATTCCGGTTCGGTCAATGGTGTTTTGGTAATGATATTCACCACTCCACCCGCCGCATTAGTGCCCCACATGGTCGAATTGGGGCCTTTGACAACTTCGACCCTTTCAATCTGCTGGCTGTCGATTAAGTCAAATCGTGTAAAACTATCCGGATCTGTGATGGGAATACCATTCAAGAGAACCATGATTTCCCTGACACCATAATCGGCCTTCAACCCGGCTCCTCTGATCACCAGCCTGGAGTCATAACCCCCGTTTTTTGACTGGACTTGAACACCAGGAACCTCGATCAGTGCATCCCTGATATTATGCATTTTTGAGTCTTCGAGCGTCTCCTTGGTCACGACAGCGATACTGGCCGGTACCTCAACCGTTTTCCGTTCGATGCGGGTGGCAGTGACACTGATTTCATCAAGTTGCTGTTCGATCATCTCCTTTTTGTCGTGCCTGTCATCGCCTGTTTTTTCTTGCGCAAATATGGGTGGTAGGAGCAGAAAAAGCAGAATAAAGGTGTTTAGGAAAATGGTTTTTTTCATTACGTACCCTTTGGAATTGGGATTACAGGAAATTGGGATGGTGCATGGGAAAAGCAGCCCTTGCTGGGTTTGTCGGGAACTGTTCCGTCAGCACTTCTCCACGCATGTGAAACCTGACCTCTGTCAGGTCTCATGTAAAGGTCAGCGTCAGCAGGAAATGGTACGCCGGCAACCCAGGGACGAGAGTACCTCCAGTGGCGGGCGGATTCCTCGACATGGTGAATAGAACTGTGTTTTTTCCATGGTGTTTGGGGGCACTGGAATCGTGCCTGTTCATTTCTGTGACCTGCTTGAAAGGAGGATCAATTCATTTCAACCTGGTCTCAAGAAAAAAGTGTACCAGGGTAGTCATTTACCCCGTTTCTCAGCGCCCCCCGCAAACACCCGGACAGGTGCTGCTTATTCCTTTTTCTGGGCTGCCATTTTTTCTCGTTTCATGGCCCTTTTTTTGCGGATCATCATCGTATCTTTAGCCATACCGAGAAACGATTCGGTCAGGGCAAAGTCAAAATTACCGATGGTACCGCCATTTTCCACTCTCATCCGTTCTGCTGTTTCGGCAGAAGCAAACGCCATTTTGCTGTTCGCCGTCATGGTTCCTTTCAGTTTAGAACCAACCAGATAGGTGGCCTGATCCACGTTAATCAGGGGCTTGATGGATTCATCAGCGCCAAAGTCGGCCGCGTAGATCGCCTTGGGGGTCCGGTCAAGATTCAGACTGAGACTGATCGCAGCACAGTGGAGGGAACAGGTCGGGTCAACCAGGTCATCACTGTAGTGAACCAGATGGCGGCTGTGGTTCCACATTTTCCGGTCCATACCGCAGTACGGACATTTCGGATACTTTTCAATGTCGTTCTGCTGGGGCATGGGATCGGGTCCATTGGACGGGAAAAACTGTCTTGGCGTACCCTCCACCCTGGCCTGACCAGAATTCACCGCGGCGGGTTGCTGGGAGCAGGCAACAGTGGCGCCCAGGGTTATTCCGGAAACAGCAATAATGCCCAGCATTTTTCGTCGATTAATAAGTTCTTTCATTGTTTCCCTCCTTAAAGGTTTTTGTGTCATAACCGGGTTGTTTTAAAATGGTTATTTTCAGTGTGTCATTTGAAATCATGTCGCTATTCAACCGCCTTGCCCGGGAATACATGAAATCAAAGGTATAGCTGTTGCTTATCCTCCCTTTGACATTCTATAAGGTCCGGCCTTATACCAAGCGCAGTCGGCATGCATAGAAAACCGTTACAGAATCGATTCAATACGTGGGAACAGAATACACAAACCTCAACTACCGGACCCGCCCCCTTTCATTTCAGAATGGTTTTGAAGGCGCCAGTCATGGACTGTTTCTCAACCGCATTTTACACAGGGAGGTATTGCAGCAACAGTATTCCCACGGTTCCCTGTCTTGAACAGATAGCGCTTTCATCTGTTCACCGATTGACATTCAGCCAGGCACAGCAGTCAGACCCGTTTTGTGACACGATACCCGATGGCATGAATACCCGGGTCAGATAACAGACAGTGTTCTGACCTGGAGAACAGGATCACGGGAACGCGTATCACCCTGAAATGGTGAATTCAGGTATCATTGTGCCCGGGCTGCGAGAGAATCCGCATGCCCATTGGCATTCCATGGCCTTGCTGGTGCTGAGTGGTGGTTGTGTTTACATTACATGCAAGCGAAATGCATGCTTAGACGGGGAAGGGAGGAGCTCTCTGGGGGTGGTTCAGGGTGATCTGCTTGTTTACGAAGGATCGTCCCTTGTTGAAGATTTTCGTGTGACTTACAATGATCTGAGCCAGGATCAAGGGAGGAACGTGCTGAAAAGTCATGCCGATGTTACAGGCATGGCAATAGGGGCAATTATCACAAGCGGACGAATCATCGTCTTCGGATCCGTCATCAGAACCGGTATCAACCTCGCAGAATGAGTCAGGAAGAACGACTGTCTCACCTGAGTCATCTTCCAGCACCACCAGTTCCGTATAGGCGTGATCGAACATTTTATTCAAATTACAGAAACTTTTGCAGTTTGCGCTACTTAAAGTACTGTAATTTAAAAATAATATTGCAATCAGACCGATGATCCCCCGATCCAGAACGTTTTTCCGGGTTCGACATGCAATCTGGATCATCTGTCTGGTCATGGGTTAATTTCCCTGGTCATGGAAAAAGTCTACCTGCTTCGTTCTCACCTGCTTTTTTCGAAACATTCCTGTGGTCTGAAAAGTGGTTACCACTGGAAAAAGGTTCAACTGGTGTAACTATTCACCCGTATACGCCCCAAAGGTATTGTGCTTCAAGAAACGCATGAATCCTCCTGGAGCTCCTGGAAGCCATCCATGGTTTCCAAGGTTCTTGAAACACAATACCTTCGGGGCTGAGCGGAAATTGAACTGAATAGATACCAACCGGTTTCATTTTCTTATCGAAACCTTAGTCAACACCAATTGTGTTTGACCATCAGTAAATCCACTTAGTTTTTCATAAAACAATCCTTACTTACAGGAAAACCCTGCTGGTCTGCAACCTTCCTCCCGTTTCCGTCAGTATCCGCTTCTACAGCGGTATCTATAAATGTTGTGGCCCGCTGTCTCATTTAGAAATGTTCCATGATGCTGCAAATGGCGAGATGATCCTTAAATTCGACTCAGTATTTTTTAATCTGGATCTAGGGTGATCCCCTGATTGTATCTTTTGCCCCACACTGTAAAACAATAGCAGAGATAAAATCTTAGATTGTTACCCCGGTTCCAGGTGCGCACACCGGAACCACCGGAAACAGTTTTTGATATATTGGTCTCCTGCCCCGCATTTCGGGCTTTAACTATTCAAAAAGCCGAGCCAAATGATGATGAGTCGATATCGCATGCAGAATCCGCAACCACCCGTTGCTAACATCATAAAACGATTTAAGAAATTATTCCCGGCAGCGTTATTGATCATATCCGGCTGTTATTCAGCCGGGGTGGCAGATGATTTTACCCAGCCGGTTGAATTCAGCCATAAAACCCATGCCGGCACCAATGAGATCCCCTGTGAGTTCTGCCATACCTATGCCCGCAGATCCATCAATTCAGGAGCCCCGACGATTGAGAACTGTATCGGCTGTCATTCGGTCGTCAGCGGGACCGAGACAGATCAGATAGACAAGATCAAACTGGTCAAGGAATACTGGGACAATCGGAAAACAATCCCCTGGAAAAAAATCCACGATTTACCAGATTTTGTTTACTTTTCCCATAAACGACATATCCAGGTCGGGTATGACTGTACCGAATGTCATGGTGAGATCAACCAGCTTGATGTCATCTCGATGAACACCATGATTGCCGATTTGAGTATGGGCTGGTGTACGCAGTGTCACACCCAGAACCACCCCGTGATCAAGGGAAAGGTAGCCGGACCGGTCCGAAAAACGAGGGGTGGCGCCATTGTCCCGGGGGGAGCGATGCAGACACCGGACGGGTCATTGCTGGCATCCAGAGATTGCACTGTCTGTCATAAATAGTGAAAGGAAGGGATGAATAAAAATATCAACCGCAGAAATTTCTTGAAATTATCAGCCGTTGGCAGTGCCGCGGTGGCGGCCGCGGGTTGCAGTCCGGATCCGGTGGAAGAATTGATCCCGCTGCTGGTAGCCCCTGATGATTATGTCCCCGGAGAGTCCATCCATTATGCGACCACCTGCCGGGAGTGCTCAGCGGCTTGCGGGCTGGTTGTCAGGACCCGCGAAGGAAGGGCGATCAAGGCGGAGGGAAACCCCAAAAACCCACTCAACCAGGGACGACTCTGCGCACAGGGGCAGGCGATTCTGCAGGGTCTTTACAGCCCATCCCGGGCTGTCGGCCCAAGCAGCGGGAAACATACCGACAAACGGGCTGTCATCTGGGCAGATGGACAAAAAGCGCTGGTTGATAAACTGCTGGCGGCCGCAAAAAAGGGTGGCGGAAAGATCCTCTACATGGGACCGCCAAGAAGCGGTTCTTTCCCGACCTTCTTGCAAGAGTGGCTGGCGCTGTTCGGTGGCGGCCGTATATTCCAGTATGATTTGAGCCCAGTCAACAGCCTCCGGACGGCCAATCAGATCTGTTTTGGCAGAAACGAAATACCCCATTTTGCCATTGATCAGGCAGAACTGCTGCTCAATTTTGGGGCCGATTTTATGGAGAGCTGGCTCAATCCAATGCTGCTGACACGGAACTATACCCAGATGCATGCCGGATTGAAAGAGGTCAAAGGGAAATACATACACATCTCCCCCTATCTGTCCCTGACAGGCGCCAACGCAGATGAGTGGATCTCCTGTCCCCCGGGTCAGGAATATGCAATTGCACTGGCCCTGTGCCGGATGCTTCTGCCAGGTGCCGTTCACCTCAATGCCCGGGAAAAAAGCCGAATCGAGGCGTATCTGGAAGGATTTCCGGCTGAAAAAACAGCCACGGTGGGAGGTGTTTCAGTGGACCGGTTAGAGCAACTGGCAGCCCAGTTCCGACGCTCGGGAAAAAGTCTGGCCCTGGCCGGCGGAAACATCAATGCCGGCAGGGAGGCGACCCGGCTGCAGATAGCGGTGAACCTGCTGAACCTGGTGGCTGGAAACATCGGGCAGACCGTGCTGTTTGGCGCCGACTATCAGCTGGGGGGCGACAGCCTGGAAGAACTGGCATCCGCTATCAGGCGGATGCAGGAAGGACGGTATGAAGTGGTCATCATCGAAAACGTCAACCCGGTTTTTACCCTGCCGGCCGAATCGGGTTTTGAAAAAGCACTGGGCAAAGTCCCCTGGGTGGTTTCCCTGTCCACCGAAAACGATGAAACCTCCCAGCTGGCTGACCTGCATCTTCCGGTATCCCATTTTCTGGAAAGCTGGGGGGATGCCCGACCGAGAAACGGTGTCATTTCTCTGCAACAGCCAACCATGTCCAGAGTCCCGGCTTTTGATACGCTGGATATCGGGGACCTGCTGTTGCAGACGGCAAAACTGACCGGCAGATCTCCTTTTACGGCACTCACTTATCAGCAGTACCTGCAGGATGCCTGGAAACCCGTTCACGCGGAAACAGGCGGTAAACTGCCCTTTACCACGTTCTGGAACCAATCGTTGCAGCAGGGCGGTGTTTATCATGAAATGAAACCGGTCAAGGTCTCTCTCCGGGACGGGGTATCTTCAGGGAAATTGGTTCCGTACACCAGCGCAGACAACAGCCTCACCCTCCTGGCTGTCAACTCCAGTCTGCACAATGCGAACGCCAGGGGCGCCAATAAATCCTGGTTGTTGGAAATACCCCATCCCATCACCCAGGTTGTCTGGGACTCCTGGATCGAGATTCACCCTGAAACTGCGCAGAAACTGGGAATTCGTCATGGGGAGCGTGTTAATATCAGCACCCGCAGAGGCAATGTCGAGCTGGCAGCCTGGTTGTATTACGGGCTGGATAAAAATACCGTGGCCATCCCGGCCGGTCTTGGCAGAAACGTCGCTTTTCCCGCTTACCGCAGCAGTCGCGGCAAATCCAAGTTATTACCGGTCATCGAATCCGAAAAGGACCGGCAGATTCAGCAACTGACCGTTGGTTATAACGTGATGAACCTGCTCTCCTGGGAGAGAGACCGGCAATCCGGTGATTTTGCCTTTGCCGGTGAGACGGTCACGCTCAAACCCACGGGAAAAATGGCGGACCTGGTCACCATGGATGGTCAATACCGGCTGGATATTGAAACCCATGAAAACGGTGCGGAGAACGGGTTTGGGGATCGCAGTCAGAAAGGCCGCGGATTTATCCAGACCGTTTCCGCCGCTGGCACCCCGCGTCCGCATGAAACAGCCGATTCACATGAGTTGAAAGAGCGACACTATACGCTGAATCGAAAAGACAAAAGCAGTTTCTACGATCCCATGGATGAGAATGTGCGCAAACATGTCCAGATGGCAGGGCAGGAGACGCCGGTCTACTATGAGCCCTACAAGTGGGAGATGACCATCGACCTGGATCGCTGCACCGGCTGTTCCGCCTGTGTCGTTGCCTGTTATGCGGAAAACAACATCCCCCTGGTGGGAAAGGACCGCATGGCCGTGGGCCGGGCGATGTCCTGGCTTCGGATCGAACGCTATATCGAACAGAATCCCCGGACCCATAAACCGGAGATCTACTTTGCCCCTGAAATGTGCCAGCAGTGCGATAATGCGGGGTGCGAACCCGTCTGTCCGGTTTACGCGACCTATCAGACCCCGGATGGCCTGAATGCCATGATCTACAATCGTTGTGTCGGTACCCGCTATTGTGCCAATAACTGCATATTCAAACAAAGACGATTTAACTATCGGAGTTACGAATTCCCGAGCCCCTTGCATATGCAGCTGAATCCCGCTGTTTCTGTGCGCTCCAAAGGCGTAATGGAGAAATGTACCTTCTGTCAGCAGCGCATCCGGGAGATGAAGGATATTGCCAAGGATCAGGGCCGGGACATCTATGACGGTGAGATTTTAACCGCCTGTCAGCAGGCCTGTCCAACCGATGCCATCCTGTTCGGGAACATCAAGGACAGGCAAAGCAAGGTCAGTCAGGTGAAAACCACCACCAGGCGGGGATATCAACAACTGCCCGAGCTGAATTATCAACCGGCGGTTACCTATCTTAAGAAAGTGAATCATAATAATAGCAAAGCTTAGGAGGCGCCTTGAGTCAACTCTCTTATGGTCATATAAATGACACCGTCGTTCAGTCTATGGAACCCCCCGGCAGGTCATGGCTGGTGAGTATGGTATTGATACTGGGCGCCCTTTCCATGGGTGTTTTTGCCTGGACTTACCAGATCCGGCACGGTCTGGAGTGGAGCGGCATCAACCAGTCGATCTCCTGGGGTATCTACATCACCAATTTTGTCTTCTGGATCGGGATCGGTCATGCCGGGACACTGATTTCTGCGGTTCTCTATCTGGTGCGGGCGCCTTTTCGAAATTCCATCTATCGTGCCTCTGAAGCCATGACTGTTTTTGCCGTCATGACAGCCGGGCTCTTCCCGATTATTCACCTGGGTCGGGCCTGGTTTGCTTACTGGCTGGTGCCCTATCCCAACCAGCGTATGCTCTGGGTGAATTTTAAATCCCCCCTGCTGTGGGATGTATTTGCGATCTCAACCTATATGTCGGTCTCCATTGCATTTTTCATCCTGGGATTGATACCCGACCTGGCGGCTGTCAGGGACGAATCGAAAGGGGTGAAACGTTTTTTTTACAGGGTGGCTTCCCTGGGATTCCGGGGGACCAACCATCAGTGGCTGCATTACATGCGGGGCTATCTGCTGTTTGCCGCCATTGCCACCCCCCTGGTTTTCTCCGTTCATTCCATCGTTTCCTGGGACTTCGCCATGTCAAGTGTTCCCGGGTGGCATTCAACCATTTTTGCCCCCTATTTCGTGGCAGGGGCGATCTTTTCCGGTTGCGCCATGGTGCTGACGATCATGATTCCACTCAGAAAAGCCTTTCCCGGTTTTTCAGAGATCATACAGGTCAAGCATCTGGAGGGAATGGGCAAAATGATCGTTTTTACCAGTCTGATTGTGACATACTCCTACGGGGTCGAATTCTTTACTGCCTATTACAGCGGGGCCCGCTATGAGAAGGCGCTCTTCTGGTTCCGACCTTTCGGAGAGATGAAGTGGTTTTTCTGGCTGATGGTTTTCTGTAACTGCCTCATTCCGCTATCCCTGTTCGTCAAAAAAATCCGGACCAGCATCCCGGCGCTGTTTGTGATATCCATTCTGGTCAACGTGGGCATGTGGCTGGAACGATTTAATATCGTGGGGACATCACTGGCCCATGGATTTGTCCCGTTTGCCTGGAGTACCTACCAGTTTGAATGGGTGGAAATTTGGATTACCATCGGCAGCTTCGGCTGGTTTTTCATGTGGTTTTTTATTTTTGTGAAGATTATGCCTTCCATTGCGGTCGCTGAGATGAAAGAGACGTTATTACCTCCTTTCAGGAAAAAAAGATGAGACGAAAATTCTGCGGGGCTTGGGCCACTTTCGAGTTTCTGGACGATACCTGTGATGTCATCCGGGAGCTGAGGAATCTGGGGTTCAATAAAATCACCACCCACACCCCCTGCCCGCGACATGAAATCGAGCATGCGCTGGGCAATCCGCAGAGCCGGGTTCCCTTCTTTACACTGGTCGGTGCCATGCTCGGTTTTGGGCTGGCGGTTCTGATCATAACCAAGATGTCCCTGGACTGGATACTGCCGGTTTCCGGCAAACCGGTGGTTTCAGTCCCGATCATGGGGCCCATTGCCTTCGAGCTTTCGGTACTGATGGCCATTTTTTTTACGGCAGGGGCGATTGCATTGTTGATCATCAGGGATACCCTGCGGCATGCGGTTCCCAAAAGCAGAAAGTACAGGGAGTACAACCGGTTTATGAGAGACCGGTTTGGCGTAGTGGTGGCCTGTGACGAAAATGAGTTGCCCAGAATTGAACAGATCATGAAACGGTATGAAGCGGAGGAGGTCAATTGTGAAAAATAAGTTCCTGATTCTCCTGGGGGTGATATTGCTGGCTGGTTACTTGAATCTGTCAGCCAGGACAGCCGTTTTCTCCCTGATCAATGACATGTTCAACCAGATCAGTCTCAAGCCCCAGGAGCCGGGCAGTATGACCACCTTTCCCATCGGGACGGTTTCGGTGGACGGGAGAGTCTATGGCGATCCTGCTGATCGGTTCAGCTGGCTGGTACCTGAGATGAATATACGATCCGCGACCCCAAACCCTTTCAAACCGGATCCAGAATCACTGGCCAATGGAAAATTGAAATATAATACCTATTGCCAGGTCTGCCACAGCGATTCAGATCTCATCAACGCAGCCGGGTTTGCGGCGACAAAAATCAATGACCTGGGTATGATCGCGCCGGCGGTCATCACCCTGACCCCCGACTTTACGGATGGGTACATCTACCATAAGGTCAAACATGGCGGTGCCGTCATGCCTACCCTGGGATATGCCACAACAGACCGGGACCGGTGGGATATAATCAATTATATTCGGACACTGGAGAAGAGAGATGAGTAGAAATGATGAAATGAAGATCCTCCTTGAGACCACCCGTTTCAACCTGGGGCCGAAGCGGCGTCAACTGTTGGGACTACTGGCAGGACTGGGGGTCGTCGCATTCCTGCTGGGGCTGCTCCTGGGGTATCGACAGGAGGTCTGGCAGGCATTGCTGGTTAATACCCTGTTTTTCAGCGGGATTGCCTTCGGCGGGGTGATCTTTTCGGTTATCTTTACCATTACCAGTGCACAATGGAGTCGCCCCATCAAACGGCTGGCTGAAGCGATGGCCGGGTTTATCCCGGTCAGCGTGGTGCTGCTGGTGGTCCTCTTTTTCGGGATGGACTATTTCTTTGCCTGGGTCGACCCCCTGCGGGTCATCCATGCCAAGGCCGGGTGGTTGAACACGCCCTTTTTTGTATTGAGGAACCTCCTGCTGATGGCCCTGGTTGTTGTCCTGTGCGGGTATTACCTGAAGGCAGTGATCCGACCGGATATCGGTATGGCGAAGGAGTTGACCGATTTTGGCAATGGGTTTGCCGACGGGCTGGTGCGCAACTACCGTTCTCAAACGGCAGAAGAAGCCCAGGCAGTCAAAACCACAAAAAAAATGGCCCCCATACTGGGGCTTGTTTTTGCGGTGTTCTGCACCTTGCAGGCCTTTGACTGGATCATGTCCATCGACCAGGAGTGGTTCAGCACCATGTTTGGTGTCCAGTATGCCATGTCCAATCTCATCGGCGCGGCTGCGGTCCTGATGATTGTTTCCGGCATTGTCCGTCGTAAATTCGGTCTTGAAGCCTATATTACCATCGAACGGTATCACGATCTCTCAAAACTGACTTTTGCCGCCTGTGCCATGTGGACCTACATGGTATTTTCGCAGGTGCTGGTGATCTGGTATGCGAACATGCCCGAAGAGACCCCTTATCTGATTTTACGTATGCAGTCTGTTGAATGGGGATGGATGTTCTGGCTACTCCTGGTGATACTGTTTATCTTCCCCTTTTTCGGGCTGATGAGCCGCACCGCCTGTAATTCGATCTGGTTTTCCCGATGGGTCGCCATTGAAATTCTCATCGGCCTGTGGCTGGAGAAGTATTTTTTGATCCTGCCCTCGATACAGGAGAACAATATCAGCAGGGGTGTCATCGAAGCAGGAAAAGGGCTGCCGGGCTTCATCCCGAATATTTTCGATCTGGTCATCGCCCTGGGTTTTCTGGGAACATTCATCCTCTGCTACCTCTCTTTTCTGCAGCGGGTACCCATGATTCCGATCTCAGATACGTTGTTTTTCAAAAAAGAGCAACCCCATTAGGAGTTCATTTGTGATGCTTGATGTTCTGTTCCCCTATCTCGCCTGGCTGGTCTGTCTGGCTTTGTTTACCGTTCCGGTAGTGTGGGGTGGGGTTTTTACCCTGGCTTTGCTGGGTCATCTGACACAGTTTTTGTTTAAGAAGGAATCGCTCATCGTCGAGCGGAATTAAGGACGTTGTTGTTTCATCCTGGAGTGCAGTGTGCCTGTCCAGGATGATGGTTGCCTGTCTGTTCTGTTTGCGAAGGTTTTATCGCTGGCCCCTCGTATTGTCATTTGATAGCATGGGCATGAAAAAAACAGGACACAGGCTGTTTGTTGCCGGATAGGACGCGGTTTTTGAAAAGGGAAAGTCCGGAAGATTCTTTTTTTTAATTCATGTATATGGAGGATCAAAATGTTTTGCAAACTGAAAAGCGCTTTTAAGCTGGGTTTAACCGGCATGATCGCTTTTGGATTGGCGACATCTGCGAATGCCCAGTCAGTTCAGGATGTGATGAAGGAAAGGGGGCTCTCCCAGCAGGATCTGCTGGCAGCAGCGAAAACCTACACGCCTACCGGTGTCAAAGACGAATACTATGTCTTCTCATCCGGGGGGCAGTCCGGTCATGTCATCGCCTATGGCGTCCCATCCATGAGGTTATTGAAGTACATTGCCGTTTTTTCACCGGAACCCTGGCAGGGATATGGTTATGGTGATGTGGAAAGTGGCAGGATCCTGGATGAGGGCCGCATGCGGGGCCGGAAAATCACCTGGGGAGATACGCACCATCCGGCGCTCTCCGAAACCAACGGGGAGTATGATGGCAAGTTCCTGTTCATCAATGACAAAGCCAATCCCAGGGTGGCTGTCATCGATCTGAAAACCTTCAGCACGATTCAGATCGTTCCGAACCCGATCATGAAATCGGAGCACGGCTCCACCTTTGTGACCCCCAATACCGATTATATTCTACAGGCCACCCAGTATCCGGCCCCCTTTTCCAACAAGTATGTCCCCCTGGATCAGTTCAATGAGCAGTACCGGGGTGCGATGAGTTTCTGGAAGTTTGACACCAAAAAGGGTAAGATCATCGTCAAGGACTCCTTCTCGGTTGAGCTGCCCCCATACTGTCAGGACCTGAGCGATGCCGGAAAACGCATCAGCGAGGGCTGGGCCTTTACCAACTCATTTAACTCTGAACGGTATGTGGGTGGATTCGGAAAAGGCAACACCAAATGGAAGGACCGGTTGCCCCATGAAGCCGGCGCATCTTCCAAGGATACCGACTACCTGCACATGATCGACCAGAAAAAGGCCATCCAGCTCGTTCAACAGGGCAAATTCCAGAAAATCAACGGGCATGCGGTGATTATGATGAAGGATATGATTGCAGCCAACGCCCTCTTTTTGATTCCGGAACCCAAGAGCCCGCATGGGGTCATGATCGATCCGACCGGTCAGTATATTACCGTCTCCGGTAAGCTGGACACCCATGTGTCGGTCTATGACTTCAATAAAATGAAGGCGCTGATCGACAATAAAGAGTATGAGGGCAAGGATCCTTACGGGATTCCGATTCTCAGCATGACCAAATCCCTGCACGGGCAGGTGGAACTGGGACTGGGACCCCTGCACACCCAGTATGACAAGGAAGAAGGCATTGCTTACACCTCCCTTTTTGTGGATTCTGCCATTGCCAAATGGGATTATAAAAACCTGAAACTGCTGGAAAAGATCTCCATTCACTACAATGTGGGACATCTCGTGACAGCTGAAGGGGATACCGTCTCTCCCGACGGAAAATATCTGATCTCCTTGAACAAACTGGCGATCGACCGGTTTCTGCAAGTGGGACCGCTGCATCCGCAGAACCACCAGTTGATCGATATCAGCAAGGGCAAGCCCATGCAGATGCTGTATGACATGCCTTTTCCCCTGGGTGAACCTCACTATGCAGTGATGATCAAGGCAGACAAACTGGACCCCATCAAACGGTTCAAGAAAAACTGGTTTGCAAATCAGGTGAAACCGGGCCGGGAAAAGGTCGAACGCAAAGGAAACAAGGTTACCATCCACTCGACGTTGATCAGGAGTCACTACAGTCCTGAAATTATCGAGGTCAAGGTGGGCGATGAGATCACCTGGCATTTAACGAACCTGGAACGGGCCGAAGATGAAACCCACGGTTTTACGATCGACCTGTACAATATCCACGGCAGTCTGGAACCGGGAGAGACCAATACCTTTAAATTCAAGGCAGATATGGAAGGGGTGTTCCCGTTCTACTGCACTGAATTCTGTTCCGCCCTGCATCTGGAAATGATGGGCTATCTCTTGGTGAAACCATAAAACCGGATCAGTCTGGTCTTTCTCAGTTTCAGGGATTTTTGAAAACAGAGAAAGTCGCCGCCTGATAGTGTGTTCAACCTACATAAAAAGGAAGGTAACTAATGAAAGTCATCAAACAAAGGTTGTTATCATCCGTATGGGCCTTGATGATAACCCTGTTTTTCGCTGCGACCCTGTCAGCAGCAGAGGATTACCAGTTGTCCTACCAGGCCAAAGTAAAACAGAATGATGGCACCATCGCCATTATCGCGGGCGTCATCAATTATGTCTGTCCCCGTATTGTTCCGGAGTCCACGAAAATCTGTAATCCCAGTGATCCCGTAGGATCGGCCGTTGGTGTACAGAAATATATGGAGAAAGACTGGAACAAGGCTGAGGATGACATTGAGGATGCAAAAATGCCGGAGCTCCTGAACAAGAGAGCAGCCCTTCAGTTCTGGGATGCCGTGGAACAGTTCAAGGAGCACTACCCTTACCGGGAAAAAGCCAGGAAACTGGCAGAAGAGGAAAAATGGCAGGATGCGTTTCTGAATGAGGAGATGGCCTGGCAATACCTGGTGAAATGCGCCAGTCGGGGTATTTTTGCCAAGAAAATCGTGGATGGTGAATAAACCGGAACCCATGGCAGACATTCGGGGGGCATGAATTTCACCCCCCGCTGGGGTTGCGTCATCGGGATCAGCTGGATCTTCAATAACAGCCAGTCCGGCGCAACTCTCTGCAACTCCGGATTGCCATTGAACGGGTTGTCTGAACGCAAAAACCAAAATCCGGGTTTCTGTCTGCGTTGCATGCAATTCCCAATGACAAAAGAGCACACATCATATAATTTCGCATTGGGATAATCAAAACGAAGATTCCCGGAGTTAGTGAAACTTGAAGGAAGCCGGTCGGATTTTCGCTGAAAACTGACCGGAAACAGTTGCACGATCGATATTCCCCTGTTAGCCAGTCAAAAGGGGGAACAAGAGGCGAAACCGGATCTCAGGAAACGGTTTGGGTCCGGATTCACGTTGGTAAACATCGGGTACTGGTAAAATGGTATAAGGAGAAACAGGATGGTGAGGAAATTCCCGGTCGCATGGGTAGTGGTGGTTCTGGTGCTGTTCGGTCTTTTTGACGCCCGGGCAAAGGCGGAAACAGGCGCTGAACTGTTCATCAGATTGACCTGTTACAGTTGTCATGGTGCAGAAGGCCGGGGGATGATCCATCCCGAAACCAGGGAAAAATATCTGTTGAAAAAAAAGGTGTTTAACAGTCTAAAAACAGCGGGTGTTCCAGACGACATTATTAAAAAGCTGAAGCCTCTGAATAAAAAGAAATTCGAACAGCTGGATGAGTTTCTGGCGGCTCTGGCACCCTTACTGGGTCCAGCAGATCTAAAAACATACCAGGCCCTCATCCTGGAGCATGGGGGAAGGGTTTACTATCGAAAAGGGGATTTGATGAGGGGATTTGAAAACTACCCAATACTCGCCGGTAATAAAGAGATCTATCTTTTTACCCAGATGAAGGATATCCTGGAGGGCCGGCGGATCAATGGCAATTCGGATGCCATGCGGGGTATCAAACCCTTTCTGGTCACCAATAAGATTACGGACAAAGAGTTCAGATTGATCGCCCGATACTTGTCTCAGGTCAAAAAATAGCAGCAATGGTCTCAGCAGAGAGGGTCCAGTCAGCCAGAGAAGCCAGATTGGATTTGCTCTTGTTTTGAGCATATGCTACTAAATAAGTGATCTGATTTTTGAAATATCGATTGGGTACAGTCAATTTTTTTTTATCAGTCAAATGGAGAGTGTCATGAAGAAGTGCTTTTTTAGACCGGTATTATTTCTGCTGCCTTTTTTGCTCATTGTCATGCTTGGCATTTCTTCCGCCCATGCTGCCGCCGGTAAATGGGGAACCACGATGGAAGAAGCACTGGAGGCACTGAAACTGAAAGGGGATGTGGATGACGGTGAGGATATCTATACAGTGTGTGCAGCTTGTCACCTGCCAACGGGGTGGGGTGATCTTGCTGGGACTTTTCCTCAGCTGGCAGGCCAGCATGCAACGGTCTTGATCAAGCAGATAGCCGATATCCGGGCAAAAAACCGTGATAATCCTACCATGTATCCCTTCGCCATTCAGATCGAAGGGGCACAGGATCTGGCGGATGTGTCAGCCTATATTCAAACCCTCAAGATGAATCCCGACCCCCCCAGGGGTCCCAATGGCCCCCTGTATTTGCTGACCAACCTGCGCAAGGATACATCAAAAAACTCCCTGGATGTGTTGGAAGGCACTATCGGGACAGACAATTTCAAGAACCTGAAAAAGCTGGAAGAAAAAAGATTTCAAACTGAGGAGGCTTATTTAAAGGCGGTTTCCCAGGCCATTGGCCCGGCTGAAATGAATAAATACAAGGCAGAGCTCCTGAAACGGGCTGACTGGGGATCCGATCTCAAACTGGGGAAAAAGCTGTTTGAAGAGAACTGTGTCAAGTGTCACGGGGACCATGGCCAGGGGAATTACAAGGATTACTACCCGGTAATTGCCGGCCAGACCTATCTCTACCTGATACGTCAGTTTTACTGGATAGAGATCGGCAAGCGGCGAAACGCCAACCCGGATATGGTCAAACAGATTGCCGGTTTTACCCCACTGGACATGCGAAGTGTGGTGGATTATGGGTCCCGTTTTGAAATGAAAAAAGGGGATTGGAAAAAAGTCAAAGAGGAAGAGGATTAGTCAGCGCAGGCAAAGCGGTTCAATTTCTAATCTGGGAACACGCCCCGGCCGATTGTCCCCGGTTTTGCCGGGGCCGGTGCCATCCAATGGAAAGGCAAACCGGATTGAAACCGGTTGATGTGGTCTCCAGGTTCAAAAAGGGTTGTCACGATTCACCATTTTTGCCAGACACATCAAGGAAGTGAACTCTGGTCGGGCTTGAGGGAGGTTCAGTGACAGTACTGCATGAGGAGCCGGCGCAGCAGGCACGAACGTACTACGACCTCTCGAGCGGATTGCCGGGCAGGGGGAATGGATTCAATGGATTTTATCACATCATATGAGAGAGTGAGACAATGACTGAAAACACCCAAAAAAGGCTTCGATTAAGCAGGATTCTGGCGATCATCGCCATTCTGCTGTTCATTTTCACCTATCTCGGCAAACCTTTGCTCGAATATCGCGATCCGGTCGCCATGGACGAATCGGACGAGGTGGAAGAGAACCTCTCGTTTCAGCCATTCAGTTTTCTGATACCGGCCGGAACCGAGTCTTTCGCGCCCTCCATGGGTTACCTGGTGCCATTGATGGGGGAAAAAATCTATGACTATCATCCCAAGGGGGTTTATGCTTACCTGATCGGCGCACGTACGGTACCTGTCTGGCGGGTGTCGCTGGAGGCCCCGCAGTATCCGAAAGCGTCGTTCCCGGATGGTATTCCGGTCTTCTTTCATATGACGGACTTCAGCGGGAAGGTGAACGAGATGAATACCATCAACCACTATATCGGCATGGACCCCATGGAGGCCGGGGCGGTATTCCTCCGTCAGATTGCGCCTTTTGTCTACCTCATTTTTACGATTCTGCTCGTGGTCTATCTTTTCTATAATGGACCTCTCTGGTGGCTGTTGGGTATCATTCCGGCGCTGATGCCCTGGTATTATCTCTTTTTCTACAGTAAATGGCTCTACTGGTTTGGACACAACATGCATGATTTTGGTCAGTTCGAGGTCAAACCCTTTATGCCCACCGTTTTCGGTGATGGGAAGGTCGCACAGTTCACGACCCACTCCTATCCGACTGTTGGATTTTATTTATTGCTGGTCTATTTTCTGCTGCTGGTTTTTTCGGTCCTGATCCGCAGAAAGGCCATGAAAGAGTCGACCCCCCAGGGTTAAGTGAAACCAGCAGCTCAAGGTCCCTGTCTGAGATATGGGAACTGTTGGCGGGAACGACGGATTATGAAAAATCATCTGTTTCTTCTGGTACTGGTTATTCAGCTGTTCATTGCGGCGAGGAGTGTGGGGGCGGCTGAAAACCTGCAGCGCCTGATTGATCAAACACCGGTTGGGGGGACCCTGGTTCCTCCGCCCGGCACTTATCAGGGACCGGTCGTCATCAACAAGCAGATGATCCTGGATGGTCGCAATCAGGTGGTTGTGGACAATCACGGGAAAGGATCCGTGGTTCTGGTGAAGGCGGATCGGGTGACCATCAGGAACATGCAGCTCACCAACTCAGGCGACAGCCACGATCGTCTGGATGCGGGTATTCTGGTCCGCTCTTCGGATAACAGGATCCTTGACAATCTGATTACCGATTGTCTGTTTGGCATCGACCTGCAGGAAGCTCACAGAAATGAGATTATTGGCAACGATATTTCGTCCAAAAAAGTTGACCTCGGGATCCGGGGGGACGGAGTTCGTATCTGGGCCAGCCACAAGAACATTTTCCGGAAGAACCGGATTCACGATTCCCGGGACATGGTGATCTGGTACTCCAATGACAATCTGATCGAAGACAACGAGGGCTGGAACAACCGCTACTCCCTTCATTTCATGTTTGCCGGGGGAAACCTGGTCCAGCGGAACAGCTACCATCACAATACGGTGGGTATTTTTCTGATGTACAGTCGGGATGCGGTGGTGGTGGACAACCTGGTCAAATACTCCCTGGGTGGCACCGGTATCGGGATTGGTCTGAAAGAGGTGGACAACATGACCATTATGCGCAACAAAATCCTGTACTGCACCGCCGGTTTTTATTTTGATCTCTCACCCTTTCAGCCGGATACCTATAACTTCCTCAAGGGTAATGAAGTTGCGTACAACGTGGTGGGGGCTGATTTCAACTCATCCCTGCCCCGCAACGTCCTCAAGGGCAATGCTTTTATTGATAACCTGGAAACGGTTCAGGTCCATGGGAACGGGACCGCCACAGACAGTATCTGGGAGGGGAATTACTACAGCGATTATGAGGGATTTGACCGGGATGGGGATGGTTACGGCGATTCGACCTACCATTATGATATCTATTTCGAAACGCTCTGGATGGGGGATGACTGGATGCGTTTTTTTTACGGATCACCGGTGATCAGTGTCCTGAATTTTGTCGCCAGGCTGGCGCCCGTTTCGGAGCCAAGGCGATTGATGAGCGATCACAAGCCGGTTTTTAAGGTCGATTTTGAATTGCTGACCTCAGCGGCCAACCTGTTCTACAACCCCCCCGTGATCGATGTGGAAGCGGATGATAACGATGAAAACGACGATAATGCAGATATTGATGACGAAATGGCCGCTCGTTATGGCGGCAGCAGTAGCGACAAGGATGAAGAAGACGATGCCGATGTGAGCAATATTGACACCGAGGCCGAAAATTACAATCGATACTACCACAAGCAATGATTCAGATAAACGCACTGACCAAGAAATTTGGCCGGTTTACCGCCATCGATCAAATCGATCTCCATGTCCTGCAGGGTGACCGGATTGCATTGATCGGGTTGAATGGTGCCGGGAAAACGACCCTCATCCGCATTATCCTGGGTCAATATCTTTTTGACGGGGAGTTGCAGGTATTTGGAAAAAATCCCCGTCAACACCGTGTGGAGATCCTGGACCGGATTGGTTTTGTTCCGCAGATTCCACCTCCCATTCAAATGAGCGTCGGCGAACTGGTCTCTTTCGCCGCTGCGATCTCTTTCAGATCCAGTCGCGCGGCGATCATTGAAAAAGCCCATGCTCTGGGATTCGAAATCGAAAGCAATTTAAAGAAGCCATTTTTAAAACTCAGCGGGGGGATGAAACAGAAGCTGCTGATCGCCCTGGCCCTGGCCCGGGAACCGGAGATCCTGATCATGGACGAGCCTGCCGCCAACCTGGATCCACAGGCCCGACAAGCATTTTTTCTGATGCTCCTCCGATCCATGGAAAAAACAACCATGATTCTCAGCAGTCATCGTGTGGATGAAGTCATCAACCTCATTACCCGTATTGTCGAGATCGATCATGGCCGGATTATCCAGGATGAGCAGATAAACCGGTCCCACATGGCAGATACCCAACTGAATTGCAGGGTCATTTTAACAGAACCCAACGATCAGGCCACCCAGTTTCTTGAGGAATGGAATTTCATGCAGGGTGAAAACCGTCTCGCATTCGATGGCAGCTTCATCGGGGCAGAACGGTTGCGCTTTATGACCACCATCGCGCATTTTGCGAACCAGATCAAAAGCCTGCACATCAATTGACAGCCGTTCCCGCAAGGGAAGCAGAAACCGAGCACAGAAATGGTCTTCAACTTATGAGAGCCCTGATTCAGATTACATTGTCCGATTTCAAGGAGTCGGTGCGTGCCAAATGGTTTTTAATTTACAGCCTGGTCTTTGGCGGGGCGGTGATCCTGTTGTTCGTGCTGGGCATTACCGAATCGAAGGTACTGGGTTTCACCGGTCTGAGCCGTCTGCTGGTCACCTACATCCAGCTCTGTGTGGCCATACTGCCGATTCTGGTATTGATTTCAACGGTCAGGAGTGTGGTCGGGGACCGTGAAGCCAATATTCTGGAGTATTTTCTCTCCATGCCCGTTTCCCTCGGCGCCTATTTCTGGGGGAAAGTGATTTCGAAGTTTTTCCTGATTTTTGTGCCCATTCTGTCAGCGCTGATCGGTGCCGTTATCTGGGGATTTTTCAAGAATCTGGCCATTCCCTGGAGTATTGCCGGGTATTATGCCATTCTGCTGGGGTCGCTTTCCTGGTGTTTTCTGGGGCTGGGGATGTATATTTCGACCGTGGTTAAAAAACAGGAGTGGGGGCTGGGGCTTTCCGTTCTGATCTGGCTGATTCTGCTATTGTTCATCGATGCGGTTCTGATCGGGCTGATGATGCAGCATCAGATCATCGAAGGGGTGATTGTCGGTATCGCGCTGCTCAATCCGGTGATGGTGTTCCGGACCGGTGCGGTGCTGCTTTTTGATCCTGAATTGACCGCGATCGGTCCTGCATCGTATGTCATACTCGATCGGCTCGGTTTTGCAGGATTTCTATCCTTCTCCATTCTTTATCCCATCCTGCTGGGATGGTTGTTTTCCACGCTGGGCTTCCTGCGATTCAAGAAAGGGGACCTGGCCTGATGGCCAATACGGAATCAAACATGGTGAAGCAACTTATCAATATTCAGAAACAGGGAATCGATCCTCGATGGCTGGCCGTCCTGGTTTTCAGTCTGTGCCTGATGACAGCAACGGCGTGGGGGGGGACGGACCAGGAGGCTTTTGAGGAGGATTTTGGGATTGTTCGTTTTCAACAACCACAGGCCGCTCCTGATTTCAGCCTGCGCAATCTTGAACAGCATGAAGTCCGGTTGGGGGAATATAAAAACCGGTTTGTGCTGCTGAATTTCTGGGCGACCTGGTGTTTGCCCTGTGTCAGGGAACTGCCCCAGCTTGAAGAGTTACGCAGGATCCTGCCGGAGGCCGATTTTCAGATTCTGGCAATCAACGTCAGGGACAGGGAGAGTCGTCTGAGGAAGTTTCTGGCCTCCCGTCCCTACGGATTTAAGATCCCCATCGATCAGTCCGGAGAGGTATACAAAGCCTTTGGGGTCACCGGCTTTCCTACCACCTTTCTCATCGATCGGCAGGGAATGCTGTTCGGTAAAATCAGCGGTGCCAGAGACTGGATCAACGAGGGATTCGTCCCTTATCTGCAGCACCTGCTTGAAAAAGGAGACCGGAATGAATAGAAACGGACTGCGGGTCATCGTCGTGCTGCTGGTCCTGCTTTTTTGTGAATCGCTGATCTCACCCGATCTGATGGCGTTGAAGCTGGGCCAGAAAAAAACCGGTTCTGGGGAAGGACCCTATATCCCCATCACACCCAAAGAAAGATGTCCGGTATGCGGAATGTTTGTCAGTCCGTACCCCAAGTGGATCACCCAGATCCAGTTCAAGGATGGTCATCACCACAGTTTTGATGGAATGAAGTGCTTCTGTCGCTTTTATTTTGATGCGCAGAAGTTTGATGACCGCCACAAACGGTCGGATTTCACAAAACTGTTGGTCCGCGATTACTATACCTTGAAATTCATCGAGCATGACAAGGCCTATTATGTGATTGGCAGCGACGTCCTGGGGCCGATGGGGCACGAACTGATCCCTTTTGAGAGTGAGGAGCGAGCCAGGATTTTTCTCATCGATCACCGGGGTCAGAAGATCATCCGGTTCAGCGAAGTCACATCCGGGTTGCTCGATAAGCTGGATCACGCCAAAAAAACCCTTGTCCTGGACGACTGACCAATGCGACGTTCGACAAAACTGGGGATCACCCTCTTGCTGTTGCTGCTGCTGGCGCTGACTGCCATTGGAGATTATCACCGGCAGCGTGCCAGGTACGCGGATACCATCTGGATGCGTCGGACCCTGCAAAAGGCGGTGGGATTGACCGATCTTGCCATCACCACGGCCGCCCGGTATCTGCGGCACTATACATTGGGAGATCTGGCAACACCATTTCAGGACTATCCGGCCAGCCTGGACCATTTTCCAGCCGGTTTTGTCTTTGCACCCCCGGACTTTTCGGGTCTTCCCAGACCCATAAAATTCGGACCACTGCCGACAGCAATGGAACAAAAAGCCAGAGACTGATTTTTGCCCAATAAGAACGCACTGAATTTGAGACGCTATGGAAGCACCGTCCCCATCCGGCAGTTGGCTGGAAAGACAGAGATGCATCATTGACTACAGTTTGCAGAGCCTGTTTCGCAGGCGCACAAAAAACGGCCTGATCCTGATCATGTATGTGCTGCTGATTTTTGTTGTCTCATCGGTCTTTTTCATTACCGGTTCCCTGACGGTGGAGCTGTTCAGCACGGTGGACGAACTACCGGATATCACGGTGCAAAAACTGATCGGTGGCCGCCAGACCAGCATCCAGGAGAGTTATTTTCCGGCCATTCGTGAGATTCCAGGAGTCGGTGATGTGCAACCCCGGGTATGGGGCTATTTCTACCTGCAGGAGTTACAGGCCAATTTTACCGTCTATGGCATGGATCTGAACCAGCTGGAGGCAGGTGACTACCAGCGGATTATCGACTGGAAACCGGTCCCGCAGAATACTCGGGAGCATCCCGATTTTCGGATGGTTATCGGTGAAGGGGTATATCGATTGTTGAAAGAGATCCAGATGCAGGACTCATTTCTTTTCTTTCAACCCAACTGGGAGTCGGCCATCCCCTTTGATATCATCGGCACCTTCAAATCCGAAACCCAGCTGCAGTCCAACGATCTGATGGTGATGCAGACCGAAGGTGCGCGTCGTGTGCTGGAACTGAAGCCCGGGGACTTCACCGATCTCGTGGTGCATGTGCCCAACCCGGAGGAGACAGAGATGATCGCCCTGAAGATCCGGCGGTATTATCCCGAGTTGAGGACCGTGACCCGTTCCCAGATCGAATCAACCTATACCTCGGCCTTCAACTGGAAAGGCGGGTTTGTTCTTTCCAGCATGCTGGTGGTGATTTTCGCCTTTCTGGTGTTGATCTGGGACAAGGCCAGCGGCCTGTCTCCGGCGGAGAAAAAGGAGATCGGGATACTGAAAGCCATCGGGTGGGATACGGAGATGATTCTGTCGGTCAAATTCTGGGAGAGTTTCATCATCTCTTTTTGTGCGGCCATATGCGGGGTCATCCTCTCCTATTTTTATATTTACTGGCTCCACGCCCCCGGATTCAAGGAGATTTTTATTGGCTGGTCCACGATATATCCCGAGTTCAAGCTGGTACCCGATATTGATATCAAGTTCCTGCTCCTGATTGTTACCGTGACGGTGATTCCTTACAGCGCCATTGCGGTGTTCCCCTCCTGGAAGGCAGCTATCACGGATACCGATTTTATATTGCGCAATAACTGACTGAATCAAATCATGGAAGAAACCATTCTGAAAACGGTCAAGGTGACCAAGATATACAACCAGGGAAAGCATAACGAGGTGGTTCCGGTCAGAGACGCCTCCCTGGCCGTCGGAAGGGGGATGGCAGTAGTACTGAAGGGCCCCAGCGGGTCCGGGAAAACCACCCTGCTCTCCATGATCGGATGCCAGATAAAACCGACTTACGGAGAGATCGTGGTCAAGGGCAAACCGGTCTCCAAACTGCCGGAAAAATTCGCCAACCTCCACAAGCGACAGCATATCGGATTTGTTTTCCAGCAGTTCCACCTGGTCCCGGACCTGAGTGTCCTGGACAATATCATGCTGCCCCTGCTGCCCTGGGGCATGTCGCCCCTCGAACGAAGACGCAGGGCAGAGGAGCTGCTGACGGAGTTTGAGCTGACACCGCGGCGGCAGTTCAAGGTCAGGGATCTCTCCGGTGGGGAGCAGCAACGGGTCGCCATCAGCCGGTCGCTGATCAATGGCTGCACAGTCCTGCTGGCGGATGAACCGACCGCCCATCTCGATGCTCAGTTGACGGCGGATTTTCTGGGGTATATGAACGATCTGAAGCAGAAGGGATACACCATCCTGATCGCCAGCCACGATCCGGTTGTTTGCGAAAATGCAATGGTGGACCGGATTATTGAAATGAAGAACGGGGAGATCGTTTCATGATTCTGAATCCATGGATTCTGACATTGTTGACCGGCCATGGGACACTGTTTTTTGTGTTTACGCTGGCAACCATAAACGCATGGTGGATTTTCAGGGGCTGGGATTTTAACGCCAGCAGTGAAAAACAGTATCGACTGGAGAAGCGGACCTATCTCGTTTCCAGCGTGATGAACCTGACCCTGGTGATTCAGATGCTGATGCTGGTGCTGATGGTCATGGCCGCGGATGAACTTGCAAAAACACTGCCCGGAGCCATGTGCGCAACCGGAACCCTGTCTTCCAACGAGTATGGCTTCCCCCTGCTGCTGGTGAAAATCGGTTCGTTTTTTATCTATTTTGTCTGGCTGGTTCTGAACCTGCTGGATAATCAGCTGGAAACATATCCACTGGTGCGGGCAAAATACCTGGCGCTGGTTTTCATCTATCCGGTCATGGTCTCGGAAACGGTGTTGCTGCTGCTGTTCACTGTTCATCTGGACCCGACCAGGATTACCTCCTGCTGCGGTTCGATCTACAATGAATCATCCGCAGGCCTGGGCGGAACCATGGCGGGGTCATCACCTGTTCTGACACTGGCGCTTTTTTTTACTGCTGTCCTGGCTATTCTCGTCTGGTACGGCATGGAACAGACCCGGGGGACCCATCCCACGGTAAAAAAGGGGGTTCTGGAAATAGGGCTCTGGATATGGCTGTTTATGAGCGCCCTGCTGACAGTCATATCATTCATCAGCACCTATATTTACGAAATGCTGTCTCATAAATGCCCATTCTGTTTTCTCAAACAGGAGTATTTCTATATCGGGGTGCCGCTTTACCTGTTTCTCTTTCTGGCAACGGCCACCGGGCTGACGAAGGGGGTGCTGCAGTGGCTGGGTGCGGAGGGCCAGCTGGGAGAAAAAGCGGCCCGCTTCAGACAAAAAATGGGACAGATGTCCATCGTCTGCCTGCTGGCTTATATCGTTGTCGGGTATGCACCCTTTATTATCTATTTTCTCAGGACCGGACGGACCATCTGAAACCCGGACCTGACATCGGGTCTGGTCTATTTATTATTGATTTAACACAGTAAACCGTGTCCTCTGGGCACGGAGAAGTTCGATTGGCTTAGCCGTGAAATTTTTTTATTTTTTTAAAGGAGGTGCATGGACCAAACCAACAGAACCGCCAGACTGAATCCAAGTCAGATCCGGCTGCTCGGGTTCATCCTGCTGTGGCTGGTATTTGGCGGTTGCAGCAGCGGACCAGCCAGTGGTCCCCGGATCATCGAGTCCCACAAGGAGTGCCCTCTGTGTGGGATGTACCCGGCAAAATACCCGCTCTTCAACTGCCAGATCATATTTGAGGATGGCAGTTATGAAGCCTTTGACAGCGCAGCAGGTTTGCTGGTCTATCTGTATTTCCCAGATAAAACAGGGTTCCCGGTGAAAAAAACTCGGCAGGTTTTCTTTAAGGACTATCTTTATGAAAAGTGGATTGATGCGAATACCACCTGGTTTGTGATGGGATCTGAAATCCTGGGGCCGATGGGTATCGAATTTCTGCCTGTCAGCGATAGGCGGCTGGCCCTGGAAGTTCAGAAACAGGAAAAAGGGGCCGCCATCGTTTCCTTTCTGGAAATCGATCGGGCTTTCATGGTGAAAGCAGCGGAGAACGGGTGGCTTCATTTTCTGGCCAGAAAACTGGTGCTTGAATAGCGGGGTGACGGCGTTTGATGTCATTGACAGTGTTTATATCGAGATCGTGATTCATGAATAAACTGCTTTGTTTACTGTTTGTCTGCTTGCTCTGCCTGTCGTCATGCAAAAAAGGAAACAGAGAGCAGCTGCCTGTTGATTTTGTCTGGGATCGGGTTGTCTGCGAAGAGTGTAAAATGGCTCTGAGTGACCCCCATTACTCCGCCCAGGTGATTGACCCGGATGGAAACCCTTACTATTTTGATGACATCGGGTGCGCCATCCTCTGGCTGAGACGGCAGCCCTGGCAAAAAAAGGCGCGTACCTGGGTCAATGACGTTCATACCAAAGAATGGATTGATGCGGAAAAGGCCAGCTGGATGTATGGGGACCCCAAAACACCCATGGGATATGGATTTTCAGCGACTCTGCAACCGGTTAAGAAACCAATGACATTTGAGACGGTTAAAAAATGGATGTATATCGGAAAAACCCTGGTCAGAGAAAATACCGCCAGACATCTGGGGTTGGATAATCAGTCTCCGGTTACTGTCGGACCATCCCTGAAACGGTCGACACCGGAGAACACCCTTGAAAACAGAAAAAAAAATGAAAGAACCCAACCAAAAAAATAGTATCAGCCGGCGACGGTTTCTGCAAACATCCACGGTGGTCGCTGTCGGTGGCGCGGTGGTCTTCGGCGCCATCAGTGTTCCCCTCCTCAGACGCAAGCATAAACTGCTGCGGCCGCCTGGAGCACTGGACGAAGACGCTTTTCTGGCATCATGCATCAAATGTGGGCAATGCCTGCAGGTTTGTCCGCCACAGGTCATTGAACTGGCCGGGATCAGCCAGGGGTTTGGCATTGGAACCCCCTATATTATCCCCAGGCAGGGAGGCTGTATCTTATGCAAGGGTCTTCCCTGCGTCCTGGCCTGCCCGACTGGAGCTCTCGATCACCATATTTCGGAAGGCAAGGAAGCAAAGATGGGGCTGGCGGTGATCAGTCAACCCGAAACCTGTCTCTCTATTCTGGGAATCAACGATCTTGTTTTCAGACTGGAGAAACTGGCAAAAACAGAATCCAGTGAAAAGCCAGCGGTGGAATTGAAACAGATTGTGGGCAAGCTGCTGCAGCGGCTCAACCCGGAAGAGATAAAAAAGCTGGAAGATCATACCGGGCTGACAGGGCTGGGGGAGACAGCCGGCCATGTGCTGCAGGACAAGTTGATGAATGATCAGCTGCAGTGGTTGACCGCGTTTGTCAAAAAATCGGCCCAGGCAGAGCGTGCCTGCCGAATCTGTCTGGAAGAGTGTCCCATCAAGGATCAACAGACAATCCGCTTTATCCAGAAGCCGGGGTCAACAGACGGCAGGGATGAAATCTGGCCCATCGTTCAGGAGACCTGTGTCGGCTGCGGTCTGTGCGAGGAGAAATGTCCGACAACAACAGCATCGATAACCATCACGCCCAGACTGAAATGGTCGGGGTCAGCATAAAAGGGACACTTAGTGTTATCCATCCTGACAACCGTGTAAAAATAAATATAAAAGATGAAAACTGATATACAAAAACCAAAGGTCAAAACCTTCCGGGGACCTGGCAAACGAAAGGAGAACACGCCCCAGTCCGGTCATGCAGCGCATAAATGGCGTAATATTCGCTGGGGAGTACTGCTTTTTTTCAATTTCCTCTTTTTTGCTTCATTCTTTTTCGATATCCAGGTGCTTGAAGGCAGCTTAAGCGCGTCGCGCCTTTTCGGATTTCATCTGATCGATCCGCTGGCAGCCGCACAGGTCCTTCTGGCCAATAAAAACCTGCTGGTCAATCTGGTGATTGGGGTTGTGACGATTATCATTATTTATGTGGCCCTGGGTGGCAGGACCTTCTGCTCCTGGATTTGTCCCTATCACTGGCTGGCAGAGCTGGGAGAGAAAATCCATCTCATCCTGAAGGAAAAAAAAATAATCAAAGGTCACGCGTTTGATCGGAAAATCCGTTACTATTTTATCCTGATTTTTGTTCTCCTGGCGCTGATAACGGGATATACGGTTTTTGAGACGATCAATCCGGTTGCCATCCTGAGTCGGTTTATTGTCTATGGCCCCTCCCTGATGCTGCTGTGGGTGCTGGCTATTCTCCTGTTTGAGGTTTTTTACAGCCGCAGGGCCTGGTGCCGTTATTTTTGCCCGGTGGGGGTTTCCTACCAGTTGATCGGCTATGTGACGCCCCTGAGAATCAAATGGGACCCGGAAAAATGCTCGAACTGTAAACGGTGTCAGCAGGTGTGCCTGGTGCCCTTCGTTCTGACCAATACGGTGAACAAGGGCAAAGCGCTTTATGTTGATTCCGGGGCCTGCACCCGCTGTGGCTTGTGTATCGATATTTGTGACGACCAGGCGTTGAGTTACGGCTTGAAGTATCTTGATAAACTAATTTAGATCGTGGTGCAAAATCCACTTATGGAAAACATGGGAGAATATGGTGAAAGGAGATTGACATGGGTAGATCTGCAAAATTTTTTATTCTGACAGTGACATTTTTCTTGATGCTCGTCCAATCCGCCTGGGCACTCGATGGGAAGAAACTATATACTGAAAAATTCTGTATCACCTGTCATGGCAAGCAAGGGGTTTCGGTAGCTCCAAATTATCCGAACCTGGCCGGACAGAATCTGGAGTATATGAAAAACCAGGTTGCCGATATTATTGCCGGGAAACGAAAAACCAAGTTGACCCTGCTCATGACATCGAATCCCGTGGTGATGAACATCACCCCCGAGGAAACGTCAGCCATTGCAGAATATCTGACAACAATGAAATAAGAATTCACCCCGGTTTTTGGTTCCTGCTGCCGATGCGGCGTCAGGGACATTTCCTGGCCTGATGATGCACGCCTGCTACCCGCGGGAGCGCTAAAAGGGGGGCCGGCCCATACCAGACAGGGCATTCCGTGCTCGCGGTCCAGGTGCAGCAGAAGGGGAAGGAAATCCCACCATTCGATAACTGACCGGCTTCTTTAGTTTGCCTGGTTTGACTCAGACAGCAGTTTAAGTACTGTCCGGGCAATGAAGTCCGGCGTGGTCTTGTATGGGTAGAGATAGCGGATGATTCCCTTTTGATCGATCAGAAAAGAGTAGGAAGTATGATTGATAATATACGCATCGCCTGTGCCGAGAAATTTCTTACGGTACCGGATGACATATTTTTTAGCAACCACTGCCGTTTCTTTTTCGTCACCCCGGAGACCCAATATCCGGCTGTCAAATATACTCAGGTATTCAACCAGGCGCGTGCCCGTATCTCTTTCCGGATCCAGTGTCACATACAGTATCTGCACTTTCTGGGCTTTTTCTCCCAGCTGTTTCAGTGCATCTGCCATGACAAACAGGGTATTGGGGCAGATATCGGGGCAGAAGGTATAGCCGAAATAGAGGATGACGATCTTCTTATTGAAGTCATTTAACTGAACGCGATGGCCATGCATGTCATCCAGGGTGAAATTTCCCCCAATCCTGGAAAACGATCGCAGCTTGATGGGCTTGGCATGAAGCACTCCCGTGAATGGGACCAGGAGTGACAAGAGCATCCAGAAAAAAGCGAACCGGTTGCTGAGAGCGTTGGCAGAGCGTTTTGTCATTTCAGACGGGGAACAGGTCGAAGATCGTTTTTTGAACAGAAACCCTTAACGAATGATAATAGACCGAGTATAACGACAACGTCCTATGAAAACAATTGTTTTTACATTAAAAAATCTGTTCTGGACAACCTGGATGGTGTTCTGGGCAGTCACGGTATCCGCGGGGCCTCTACCCAGGGGAGACTGTGGCTCCCCGCGGCCCCTGACAGACCTGCGTCACTGTAAATTCTGGGGGAATGACTTTGCAGGCAGAGACCTGCATGGTGTCAATCTGGATGGTGTCGATTTCAGGGGTGTCAATATGACTGGGTGCAACCTTTCCGGTGCCAGTGTTCAAAAAGCGGATTTAAGGTGGACCAATCTGGGGCGTTGTGACCTGACCCAGACGAATATGAGCGGCAGCAATCTCTTTCACACCAATTTTGACGGTTCCCTGTTGAATCACACCCTTCTGATCGAAGCCTATATGTTCGGCGCATCCCTGAATGGCGTCAAAGCATCAAAAGCCGATTTTTCAAAGGCTTTCATGAAAGATATCAATATCTCTGACAGCACTGTGCTGGGCTGTACCTTCCGGCAGAGCTACATGATTCGCGCGGTGATGATCGGGTCCAACCTCTCCGGGTCATTTTTTAACGGCGCCAATCTGGTGGGCAGTGCCCTTGAGAACGCCAACCTGTCTGAAACGGATCTGACAGATGCCTTGTTCACCGGTGCGACATTCGATGCGACCCTTTTTTCCGGTGCTGATCTGAACAACACCAATCTAAAAGATGCCCTGTTTCACAATATGAATATGACCCATTTTAAAAAAGTAAAAAATCCCCCGGCACTGATACAAAAACGTTTCGGGAAGTGACCCCCCATGCGGTCCTAGGTGTCCGCCTCGTTGGAGCAGGCGGGTTCCGGGGATCCTACCAGTAGCTCAGGGCGTCCTCAAACATCCCGTGCAGGTCCTCCCAGCTGATCTCTCTCGGTGCGTTATCGATGACCCGCTTCTGGGGGAAGGCCCCGTCTGTCAGTGCTTTCAGGTCTGCGGCTGTATAGCCGACCCCGCTGAGACCGTTGGGCATGTCGGTCTGGCGCATCATCTCGATTACCCGGTCCGCCAGGAGCCGCCCGGCGTCCGCCAGGGATGCCCCCCGGATGTCGGCGCCCATGGCATCCGCTGCAGCCATATGCCGCTCCGGACAGGCACTGGCGCAGAAGCGGAATACGGCCGGGGAATTGACAATGACCGAAATCCCATGGGGAACCATGGGATGATCGATCGGCCAGCCGGCGGGCTGATAGTCCTTGACAAGACCGGCAACGGCGTATGACATGCCATGGGGTACATGACAGCCGGCGTTGCCGAATCCGATCCCGGCCAGGAGACTGGCAAACATCAATGATTCATAGTGATGATTCTGCGGCCGGTTGACTGCATCCACCAGGTTGGTGCCGACCCGGCGGATCGCTTCGAGACAGCCGACATCGCTGTAGGGGTTGGCTCCCTGGCTCAGGGGCCGCTTACTGGAACCGGACGGGGCAGGTCGCCGGGTAAAGGGCCGCGCCGTGATGGACTCAATGGCATGGGAAAAGACGTCAAACCCGTTGGCGGCCATGACGTTTTTTGGCAGCGTTTTCAGGTTGTTCGGGTCGAGGATCCCCAGGTTCGGTTTTAGATTAATGCTGGCGATACCGGTTTTGGCTTTCATCTCCAACAGGTCGAAGATGGCGATGCCTGTGCATTCGCTGGCGGTTCCGAAGGTGGTGGGACAGGCGATATGGGGTTTCAGGGGTCCGGGGATGGGTTCAGCCCTGCCGATGGGGGCATTGACATAGGCCAGCAGGTCATTCGGATAGGTCGTGTAGAGATTGGCTGCCTTGCAGGTATCCATGACGGAACCGCCACCGACAGAAATAAACCCGTCAAATCGGCCCTCTGCTGCAAAAGCGGTCCCTGCCAGAAACGAGCGATCCGTCGGTTCGATCTCGGTTTCGGCGTAGACACCGGTATCGATGCCGGCCTTGCGCAGCGATTCCAGCACAAGGGCCAGGGGCTCCAGTTTGGCAACGGTGGCGTCAGTGAAGACGGCCACACGGCGCATGCCCATCGTTTTTGCATCGGTCCCGATCTCCGCAAGCGATCCCGGCCCGAATTTTACCAGGGGGGCAACAACTGAAAAGGCGGTCTCTCCACCCGGGGAAGGTTCGTAATAGTCAGCCAGACCCATGGCTGATTGCAGTTTATCCTGATGTGTCATGGCGGTGTCTCTCAATATCGGGTTTTGAATACAGGGCACCCTGATTAAATGGAACTCAGCCAACATCAAAGGGTTGAAGGGAATCGTGCGTTTCCTGAAAGATCAACCCTTTGGTGCAGTAAGTCCGATCGTTTTAATGAATCAGGGTGCCCAAAAGGGAACATGGGATTGGCAGCGCTTGTGCAACGACACGATATAACCAATCCCCTTTGGATGACAAGGACCAGAAATTCTATGGCACCCGGTGGGTCTTGATCGCTTCCTTCATCGCCTTTGCATTGACAGGCGGCTCCGGATATCCGGGCT
>JAHJRI010000235.1 GCA_018830885.1 bacterium
CGGCAGTCCGGGTTCTAACCAGAATCAAAAAAACAGCATGATCCGATTAAGAAAGTTGGCCGGCGTTCTGGAACGCATCCTTAAGATAATCGTCAATATTTCAGCAGGGACGTCCGCCGTGATTGTTTTTGTGATGATGTTTCCCATCACGCTGGATGTTATCCTGCGCTACGTGTTCAACAAACCCCTGCACGGCACGTATCAGCTGGCGGAATTTATGATGGTGGGCGCTGTCTATCTGAGCATCGCCTACGTTCAGGCTCACCGAGAGCATATCAAACTGGAGGTGGCAACCAACCGGTTATCGCCCCGGATACAGATGCTGCTGGATATTATCGGTCACTGGGTGGGGATCGGCATATTCGCGGTCATCACCTGGCAAGCCGGAAAAGCGGCCTGGGAAACCTGGCGCATCGGCGATTACACCATGGGGATCGTTGAATGGCCCTTGTGGCCGGCCAAAACAGCGGTGGCATTTGGTTGCGGTTTGCTGGTGCTGCAGCTCCTGACAGACTCTATCCATGACACGGCCCGGCTGGTGCGGTTGTCGGAGGACCCGGGCCAGGATCCGTTACAGGAGGACAATTCATGATGACACCGGAAATGATTGGCTGGATCAGCATTGCCGCCCTGTTTGTCCTCCTGCTGCTGCGTATTCCCATCGCTTTTATCCTGGCCGCCATCGGGTTTTGCGGCTTCTGGGCGATTACCGGGATCGACCCGGCCCTGAGACTGGCCAGCCTGGTGCCCTATTCCGCCGTCGCAGTGCATAGTTTCAGTGTCGTCCCCCTTTTTATTCTTATGGGTCATTTTGTCTTTCATGCCGGATTTGCCACCGATGTCTATCGCAGTGCCCGTCTCTGGATCGGTCGCTTCCCGGGAGGACTGGCCCAGGCGACGGTGGTGGCAGGAGCCGCCTTTGCGGCAGCCTCCGGATCCGGTTTTGCGTCCTGTGCGACCCTGGCCAAAGTGACCATCCCCGAGATGACCCGCTTCGGGGTCAACCGCAAACTGGCGTTCGGGGTGGTTGCCGCAGCGGGCACCATCGCGCAGATGATTCCACCCAGCATCCTCATGGTCATGTACGGCATCATCACCGAACAGTCGGTGGGAAAACTCCTGATCGCGGGCATTTTTCCCGGTCTGCTGGCTGCGGTCAACTACATGGTGATGATCTACATCCGGGTTAAGCGGAATCCGGAGCTGGCACCGCTGATCCGGGAGAACGTGACCTGGAAGGAGCGCATCATCTCCATCAAGTCCATCTGGGGAATCGCCATCCTCGGTTTTCTCGTGATGGGCGGGATCTATTCCGGGGCTTTCACCCCCTCCGAAGCCGGCGCCGTGGGCGCATTCGGGGCGTTTGTCATGGCGCTGGCGGTGAAAAGGCTGAATCTGACCAATTTCAAAGAGTGTCTGATCGACGTGGCCCGCACGACAGGCATGGTTTTCCTGATCATTGCCAGCGCTTTCATGTTTGGCCGGCTCCTGGCTGTCAGCCGGATCCCCGTAACCATGTCAGAGGTTCTAGTGGGGTCCGATGTGCCCCGTTTCTGGATCCTGATGGGGGTCATGCTGATGTACCTGGTGATGGGTTTCTTTATTGACATGCTGGCCGCCATGTTTATCACCCTGCCGGTCATTTTCCCGGCCATCGTCGGTCTCGGTTATGACCCCATCTGGTTTGGCGTGCTGATGGTGCACCTTTGCGAAGTGGCATTGATCACACCACCGTTCGGATTGAACCTGTTCATCCTCAAGGGAACCATGCCCGGAATCGATCTGAAGGAGGTGATTCAGGGTATTTTCCCCTTCTTTATCGTGGATCTGATTACCCTGGCGCTCTATATTGCATTTCCCCAGATTGCGCTCTATCTCCCCTCAAAAATGATGGGGGGATGACAGGAAAAACAGGACGGACTCGACTGATCGACACCATCAAAAACGGACACGCCCATGAAGCTTGAAAAGATAGCCCCCCACGTTTACGCATGCCTGCAGAAAGACACCGGGTTTGGCTGGAACAACTCCGGGTTTGTCACGACCGGTGGCGGGCTGGTGATAGACACCTTCTGGGATCTGCCCCATACACAGCAGATGATCGACCTCTATCGCCAGGTGGGACCGCAGCCGCCCCGCTACCTGGTCAATACGCACCACAACGGGGACCATGTCTGGGGCAACCAGCTCTTTGCAGGCGCCGACATTATCGCACACCGGCTGTGCCGGGAGGCAATGGCCACGGGAATCAGACCGGCGGATTTCCAGAAGATTTTTGCCGACCCGGTCCCCCCCGAACGACAGTGGGTGGCGAATGATATCGCCGTCTACGACTTTTCCGGGATCGACATCACCCTGCCCAATCACCTGATTGAGGAGCGGCTCGATCTCGAGCTGGATGGCATACCGTGCCATATTTTCTACGTAGGGCCTGCACACACCTCATCGGACCTGATGGTGCACCTTCCCGAGCAGGGGATCCTGTTCACCGGGGACATTGTCTTCAATCAATGCACGCCCCTGGGCTGGGAGGGAACCAATGACAAATGGATCGACGCCATTGATCGGCTGATCTCCCTGGAACCGAAAACCATCGTGCCGGGGCATGGCGAGCTTTGTGGCGTGCCGGAGGCAAAAGAGTTGCGGAACTACCTGGAATCGGTCTATACCCAGGCGCGTCACTTTTTTGACAGGGGACTGCCGCCCCTGGAGGCAGCCCGGCAGATCGATATCGGACCTTATTTCCACTGGACGGAACCGGAACGCTTGATCTGGAACGTATCCAGGGCGTACCGGGAGTTTCGGGGGGATCCCTGGGACGCCCCGTTTGGCGATCGCATCCAGCTCTTCCACCAGGCTTACGAACTCAGACAGCACTGGGATAGGCAATAACCGTCCCCTGAACCGATTCTGCTGCCCGATCGCGACAATCCCCCGCCCAACCATTGACGAAAAGCCGGTCCTGACGCTAGGGTAAAGGTCGTGGAGCATCACAGAAAAACAGACAACCCCTTTTCAGCGACAGTGAACTGCTGACGCCCCCGCAGCTTGTGAGAAGCGCAACTCGCAGCTTCGAAGGGGGGGGTCGACCGTCATCCCGACGAAAGTCGGAATCCAGCAGAATTTTAACTGGACCCCGGCTTTCGCTGGCGTGACAAGACGTAGCAAACTGCAGGGAATTCATCCCAAATATGATTAACCATGTCCGACCATACATAGAGGAACCCCAATGAATAAAGTGATCATCACCTGTGCCATCATCGGCGCCGCCCCCACCCGGGACCAGAACCCGGATATCCCCATCACACCGGAAGAAATTGCTGATTCGGCCATTGAGGCCTGTCATGCGGGCGCAGGCATCGTCCATATTCATGTGCGGGATCCGGAAACCCAGTTGGGAACCAATGACCCGGCCCTGTTTCGGCGTGTGGTGGAAAGAGTCCGGTCCAAATGCGATGTGGTCCTCAATCTCTCCACCGGGCACGGGGGCGGCATGTTTATACCACCGGATGGAAAGATTACCGGCCCGGATGGTCATATTATCAAGGAGTATTTCAGGATCCAGACCCCGGAGCAGCGCGTGGAGCATATCCGGCAGCTCAAACCCGAGATCTGCTCCCTGGATATCGGCTCGATGAACTTCGGCCCCGGGCTCTTTATCAATGCCCCGGGTCTGGTGGACAATATGGCGGAAATGATCCGGGATATTGGCTCCAAACCGGAAATCGAGCTGTTTGATATCGGCCATATCGAAATCGCCCGGCATCTTATCAGGAGCGGTTTGATCACCGGAACGCCCCATTACCAGCTCTGTATGGGAACCGGTGGCGGCCTGGCCGCCACTGCCAAAAACGCGGTCCATTTTTCCGAATGTCTGCCGGGGGACAGCACCTGGTCCATTTTTGGCGTGGCCCGGACCCAGTTCCCCATGGTCGCCATGGGAGTCCTGCTGAATGGCCATGTCAGGGTGGGTTTCGAGGATAACCTCTACCTGCAGAAGGGCGTCAAAGCCAAAAGCAATGCTGAACTGGTGGAGCGGGCGGTGGCTATCATCAACAATTTGAACAAGGAGGTTGCCACCGTCGATGAAACCAGGGAGATCCTGGAGCTGAAATAGCCAGCAGCGGCTTGCCCTAAGCCGCTGAAGTGGTGGCGGCCCTTGTATTTGTTGAATTACAGATCCCACCCACAATAACACCTGGCATACGGGTCCGCACCTGGCGTTTGACAGAATTGACCGGGTCGCAGCCGGGTAGTGGCTGCAGCCATTGTTCTTTGAGAGAATGTAATCCCTGATCTTCGAGCCAATGGACTGACAGCGCCTCGCAAAGTCGGTGCTGAATCCAATGCATCCATGCCTTCCCTGGGCAGATTGCGGTTCGTATCAGCTCGGATACCGCCTATGCAGGTGCCGAGGCCATCGCCCGCGCCGATGTGCTCCGGGATGACAACCTGATCGGCAGTATTCCCTGTCAGCCTCAAATCACTGCCCGCCGATTCCAATATGATAATCAGGCACCTTATTGCCATTTACGCTGATAATGTGTAAATTTATCAGACACGATATTTTCAAATCACGGCGAAAATTCATTTGTATGGATTATTGCCCGTAAATGTTGGATCCAGACCATTATAATAATAATGTCTAATAAATACAATATTATACCAAATGATGAGGTAATCGATCTGTCTTCCGAAGAAGATATTGAGCGGTTTACCAATCCGGAAGCGCATGCAAAGAAAAATCTGCCAAAAGCGACCATTCACCACATGTTTGGCAAGTCGGAAGATCTTTTGAAGCTTATTCCGGATTCCCCGGCCTTTCTTAAAGGAATCCAATCCGGTGGTTTTAAACAGAATCCGGGTTTGTTTGGTTTTATTCAAAAGGGAGCACAAAAAAAACTGGATATTGCTGTTGAAAGGTCGCGAAGCAAACTAAATGAATTCCTGGAAAACCAGACAAAGGACCCCAGGAAGGATTTGAAAAGATATCTGGATAAATATGAAACATCACCGGATCTGCAATCCTTATGGGCAATCTATCTTTTCAATATCTCCAGAGATTTTTCGGATAGTAAGAACATGACCAAAACGGCCATCGCCCGGATGGATGAAGATCGATTGAAGAAATTAAAAAAGGCGCTGCAGGGTTTGATGTCCGCTATCTTCAGTGATTGCATTACCATTTACTATACCACCTGGTTTATCCAGGTTTACAACGAGTACCTGATCACCTTGAACCGGTTGTTAAAATATAACTACTCGATTATTTCCCAGGAGGTTGATAAGCGGTTTGCAGAGTTGGTCCGCACTGTGTACCAGGGGCAAAAAAGGGTGGCTTCCATGATCCTTAAAAAGGACGAGTTGGAGTCGTTCAGTTCCATGACGCGTGCGATTACCGGGTCGAGTTATGCGTTACTCAACCTGGCACCCAGTAAAATAAAAGAAACCATGGCAACCGTGGAAAAACCCCAGGAAAGGGAACTCGACGTTAAGGTCAGTGCGAATAACACCATGACCATGTTGATGAGCGTTCTGACTTTATATGCCCGCATTCCTGCATTTTCGCAGAAAAACCTGGTTCAAAATTTACTGAAACAGATGCCTGATCTGGATGAAGAACTGGAAATGCGAAAACAGGTTATTTTACTCACGGAGTATGTTGCCACCTGTAAATTAGCCTACGCAGTTGACGATCTGAATATGAAACGGGCAGCGATGAAGTCTGTCTATAAGTACGCCGTGGGTATTGCGGACAACCTTATTAAAGGATCTATTCCTTCCAAATGGCATGCGAATATCATTTTAAGAATCGGCTGGGTGGCTATCAATTCGAAGGATGACATCATTTTTCCGAAAATGGAATATCAGCAGGTCTTGAAAAAAGCGTATCAATACCTGGGATGGATTGTCTCCAACTGCACTATCCCGACCCAGCCAAAAGGAAATGAGAATAGAAAAGAAGACAAAATCAGGCAAAGCCTGATTAACCAGGCAATCCAATCCCGAACCAAAATAGCCGTCATCGGCAAAACCGTCGACCTGGCACTGGATGCCGTTTAGATATGGTTCTTTAATAGTGGCACACACCAATATGCCTGATTGTCATTCCTCTGAAGAAAAATGCAAACAGATTGATATCTGGTTTTATCTGGTGACAGCGTACCCATTTGTCAGATGGAGATCAGACGAAGACTTGTCAAACTAATAAATCGGTATCATGTCACCTGATTTATTTATGATTTCAATCGTCGGTGCAGCGGCCGGTGAAACTCACCTAGGCAAAAACATTGCTAAACCTGAATTTTAAAACAAAGGAAAATCATGCAAATCACTTTTATAGGAAGTAAAGCAACCAAAATGGGACACATCTTTAGTGGATTTTTCATTGTAATAATATTTTTGAGTTTCTCTTCTCCAATTTACGCAAATAGTAAAACTCGAGCAGATAGGCCAGTTCAGCTACATGCAGCGCATGTGCTTGGCTATGG
This sequence comes from bacterium, assembly GCA_018830885.1. Lineage (GTDB taxonomy): Bacteria > SAR324 > SAR324 > XYD2-FULL-50-16 > XYD2-FULL-50-16 > JAHJRI01. The sequence goes on from JAHJRI010000235.1 coordinate 6,492, forward strand.
TATGTCGGTCGGGTATTTCTTATTGCCAAAGGTTTATCTTGGTCTCGAGTCCTTTAGTTTGTCGGATAAAGGAGACGTTTTAGACGTTGAATTAGAATATAAATTTACAACAAACCAATTCATAGGGAGATATTTTCCCTGGGATCAATATGGATTTTGTGTTCAATTGGGATTTGTATCCAGAGACTGGCTGGTTAAAGGATCTAATGAAACGTACGTTGGTAACGATACCGTAAAAAGAGATACTGAGATTGATATTAAGTGGTCCAAATCGGCTCTCAGCTATGGTATCGGTTGGTTTTTAGTTGGTGAATCTGGGCTTTCAGGAGGTTTTGGTGTCGGGTTTATTACCGGAGGTTCTCCAAAAGTCAGTGTTACGGCCGCGGGGGCTTCATTAAATGACATCAAGTTGGAAGAAGATGAGACAGCGAAAACCTTAAAAGACTATACGGTGTTTCCATATACTCATTTGTCAATAGGTTGGAATTTCTGACCTGTTGTCATTTCTACCTGAGAATGTCGTTTGGGAGAAAAATGGAGAATTATGGTAAAATTCATTCTTTTCGCATTAATTTTTATTGCTGTTTTGTTTGTTGTAATCCGTGACAAAAAGCCTGTTGCAGCGAATGCTGAGATTATGATTAACGCTCCAATAAAAAAAATTTGGGAAATACAAACGAATTTATCTGGTTGGAAAAACTGGAACAGTGATATTCAAAGCATGCAGGTAACTGGAGATGTCGGCTTAGGAACGAATTTTACCTGGAAAGCGGGCGGTATTACTATTGAGTCTACAATTACAGAATATTCGCCATACTCTAAAATTGCCTGGAAAGGAAAAACCATTGGCATCAATGCATATCATACTTGGCAATTCACTGAGACAGAAAATGGTACTCTTGCGCATACCGAAGAAGCGTTTACAGGTGTCCTCGCATGGCTGATGCCAGGCACAATGCGAAATCAAATTGAAAAAGCGTTAGCACACGGTGTCAAAGTACTCAAACAGGTATCTGAAAATAGTAAGTCCTGATCATAATATCTGGTGACAGCATACCCATTTGTCAGATGAGGATCCAATATCTGGTGACAGCATACCCATTTGTCAGATGAGGATCCAATATCTGGTGACAGCATACCCATCTGTCAGATGGGGATCAGACGAAGTAGTACCAAAGTAATAAATAGGGTTCATGTCACCTGACTTACGGCGAGTTTCAGTGCCGCCGTTTCCAGCAGCACAAGGGAACAAAGTAATAAATAGGGTTCATGTCACCTGACTTACGGCGAGTCTCAGTGCCGCCGTTTCCAGCAGCACAAGGGAACACAGTATGGTTCAACCACCGGAATAGCGACCGGTAAAACGGGTCGACGGGCAACCCGATTGGATCGGGCCATGGCTGGGAAATTTTGCCTGCGGTCCCGGGCATCAGCCCAGGGCGACATCCAGGATCATCATCACCGAAAACCCGAGCATGGTGGCGATGGTAACGGTATCGATGTTGGCATGATTCCGCTGGGATTCCGGGATCAACTCCTCTACTACGACAAATATCATGGCACCGGCAGCGAAACAGAGGGCATAGGGCAGAACACCCCGCATATTCAGGACAAACAGGGCCCCCAGGACTCCGGCAATCGGCTCGACGATACCGGATGCCTGACCCATCAAGAAGGCCTTGCCCCTGCCGACCCCTTCTCTTCTGAGGGGCATCGAGACAGCTGCCCCTTCCGGAAAATTCTGGATCCCGATACCGATTGCCAGCGCAAGCGCGCCACCGATGGTTGCAGAAGGGAGATTGGCGGCAACAGCCCCGAATGCAACACCGACCGCCAGCCCCTCTGGTATATTGTGCAGGGTGATGGCAAGAACAAGAAGTGTGCTGCGCTGCCATGACGTCTGAACGCCTTCACTATCCTTCATTTCCAGACCGATATGAAGGTGGGGTAGAAATCGGTCCGTCAGCCGCATAAACAGCCCTCCCCCCATGAAACCGATGACTGCCGTCAGCCAGGGAAGCTGTCCCAGCTCTTCAGCCATATCCAGACCCGGTGCCAGCAGCGACCAGAAACTGGCGGCAATCATCACACCGGCCGCAAAACCCAGCGTACTGTCCATAAACTTCTGGTTGACCGTACGAGTAAAAAAAACAATCGCCGCTCCGGCTGCTGTCAGCGCCCAGGTAAAAAGCGTGGCCAGGAAAGCCTGCATAACGGGATTGAACTGCTGAATCGTTTCGATCATGGGTATGACTCACTGAAAGATTTGATTTCACTTCTAGCAAATTCGAGAAAGCGGCAATCGACACCCCCTTTCTCCGATGACACGGTTGTGCCTGTCAGGGCAGGTCAACGGTCACCACCCGGCCACCGTATTTGTGCACAGAGTCATGGGCCCGAACAGTGACCTTTTTGAACCGTGCAGGAATGACCACACCCGAAAGACCTCGGGTAAAGGGTTGTTCATCAACATGGGGATGTGCTAGAACCCTGGTGCCCAGTACGGTACCGTCCTCACCGACAATGTCCCATTTATCGGCATAGTGCTGCCATCCGGTGTCCTGGTGCAACACGGTCACATTGAACTGATAGGTCGCCTGCCCCTGCTTTCGGGCATCGACACCAACGACATCTGCTTCCCCCGCATTTGCGGCCAACAGCGGAACCAGCAGGCATAGAAAAATAAATACCAGACCTTTTTTCATATGGATCACCTCTATTTTCTGCGCTGCTTATTATGACCTGTTTTTCTGCGCCACGCTGATGCAGAAAACCTCCCAGTCATCTGTGGTAACAGGGGATTCACATTATTAAAGGTACCCCAATTGGGCTCAGGCGTCAATCATAAGATTCGGATTTCAGGAAGCCACCACCGGATTCAGGGTTTTCGCACCTGAACTGTCCAATGCCAGGTGTCCGGGTGCAAACGGCCCCTGAAGGTCTGTTCTGTCTCTTTCATCTCCTCTACCTGCCAGCCCGACAGCAGGTCCAGAACATCTTCCCTGTCGCAGAAATAGTGGACGTGCCGGCCATCCCCCTTATCCGGGTTGATATATGTGCGGGGTTCCACTTCTGTGCCCTTCCCGAACCATTCGTTACGGGTGCTGTTCAGGGTCAGGTAGACCCGTCCCCCGGATCGCAGCACACGAAAAACCTCCTGCAGCGTGTGGATCAGGTCCTTCCGGATCGCATGGTAAACCACATTCCAGGCCAGGATGAAGTCAAACCGGCTGTCCCGGTAGGGAAGGCTGCCCATGTCCCCCCGGGTGAGGGATGCAGCCAGACCTCTGGTCGCCAGCCATTGCCGGCAGTGTTCCAATCCATGACCTGAGGTGTCAAAGGCACAGGTCTCGAAGCCGGACCCGGCCAGCAGGATCGTGTGACGACCCAATCCGCATCCAAGATCCAGAACAGTGTGCACCCCTTCCGCCAGCAGTCGGGGTATGACTCCGGCCACGTCAGGATCGGGCAACATCCAGATTGACTCTGATTTGTCATCCGTCCATAACTGGTCCCACGTTTTTCCGGTCATCGAATTCCTTTCTGGTGACGAACCCCGACAGCATCACGGGTTACAACCGAGGGTGAATTCACTCAACGGTTTCTGTTTCCTGGCACAGACAAACCATCTTCTATAAGCATTTCGGTACCTTCCTGGTGAGCATCCCTGAGGATGTCCGCAGATCCGCCGGCATATCCTGTTAACCGCGCACAGAATCGCCCTCGCTGGCTTTGCGGGCGACAACAGCAAACTCATGGGATTCAGAATCATACGGCTTGCCGGCAATATCGGCAAAGCGTTCTGTAATGATAAAACCCGCTTTCTCAAATTCCGATTTCAGAACCCCAAAACTGAAGTACTGCAGCCAGTTATAAACCTCGAAGGTTCTGAAGGCCTCGACGATCGTATACTTGTCCAGGACCACTTTTTCGCGGTCGTACTTGAAGGTGTTGACAAATCCATAGTAGTCCGCTGCCGACCAGAAACCGCTGAGGAGCCGGTGTTCATAGGCGGCGCCCTCCTCCCGGTCGTTGAAGGCCGCTTCCGAAAACAGATCCAGCAGCAGTGAACCGCCGGTATCCAGGTGGCGGTGAAACACATTCAGCAGTGTCTGTCGCTGCAGGGGGCTCAATGCACAGAAATCGCACATGATCATGGTGATCAGGTCAAATCTTCTGTCGGACCGGTATTCCAGATAGTTCTGCTGCTGGTAATCCACGTCCAGCTTTTTCCGCGCCGCTGTTTCCTTTGCATACTGGATCGACCGTCTTGAAAAATCAATCCCTGTGACCGAGCGGCTTCTTTCCGCAAACCGCGTGGTGTATAAACCGGGTCCACACCCGAAATCACAGATACGGGTGCCGGATCGGATGTTAAAATGGCCGGTCATCCACTCGACCGATGCCTCGATAAAGGCGCTGTTCCGTGATGAGATATCCACACTGTCATCCAGGTGAAAGTGCAGCATCTGTCGGGACGTATGCTCATCGTCCCAGAGTCTGGGCGCCGTGTCGACGGCGAACACCTCCGGTTTCTGATTGATCTGTTTTAAGGTTTCAAACATCTCGGGGTTCCTGTCCGGTTGAATGGGATCGATTCAGGGGATCCTGGTGCATGGAGCTACCCTGAAACGGATACGGGCGTTTCAGGGTCTCTGCGCACACGACCCTGCCCCTGAACCGTTTGATAACGCCCGGACGCAGTGCCTGAACCATCCAGGCACCCGCCTTGTAGGTATGAACAGGGCAGCATTGGTCAGAATCCTTACTGCCCCCGCCCCCTTCTCACGGTGATCGATTCGCCGCCGACCCCCCAGTTGTCCGTCTCGATCTCTTCAATCACCACGAAGGTCGTTGCCGGATTTTTCCCCAGAATCTTTGCGAGGAGGTCGGTGGTACCCTTGATCAGTTCAGCTTTCTGGGCGGCGGTAGCGCCTTCCCGGGTGATTTTGATATTAACGAATGGCATGCTGCCCTCCTGGTTTGACTTTGATAGTTGCTTTGCATGATGAAAGGCCGAGTGATTCCCGACCGAAAGGCCCTCCCTCGTTGAAGGGCTGAATGTAAATCCTTACCGCTTTTTCTGCCTGTTCCGTTCCTCTTCGTCTGTCGGCATAATTCCGGCACCCGGACCACCGCGACTCACTCCGCCAAAAGAGGGACCTGTGTTGTGAGACCCGCCGCGTCCTCCGGAAGCCAAAAAATAGACCAGATAAGCGAAACCGAACCCCAGACCGGCACCCTTTGCCACGGCCACAATAAAACCGCGCCATTCAAAAATGGTAAATCCAAAATACAGCCCCATGACCACGGCAATGATGATTAATGCTGCGGGTAATGGTCGTTTTCTACCCAGAATAAAGGCTATTGCGGCTGCAATGACGATTTCCATGATCTCTCCTTAAATGGGAATATATTATGGACACCTTGATTCATTAAAATGTAACTATTCAGCTCAAGTTTCGCTGCAGAAGCCGGTACCTGTATATAATTGAACTCATTCTCGGCGGGTTCCTGCCCGCCTCCGAGGGCGGTCGTTGACTACGCCATCCTGGCTCCGTTTAACCACTCCCAATCCCTTCAATCACACACAGGTACCAGCTTCCAACGCAGAAATGTGGTGAATCGTTACATTTTAATTATCGAGCTTACCGGCGCCAAAGGATTGATCAAGGTGTCCTTATTTCAGATGTCAGGCGTCCACACCGGTTCATGCAACAGCCAGGCACGCATGCCGGCGACCGTTTCTGAAAATCAGGTGACCGATTCAAAGCCAACCTTAAACGACGGCCGCGAGACCGTTTTTTCAATCTCCTCGGCAGAAGCGTTGCAGCCGCTCATTTGCAGGACTACCCGCTTGCCCCTGATTTTTTCCTTCAGTTTTTCAGCAGCCATGATGGGTGAGGCGCCCGATCCCTCGGCCAGGTTGTGGGTATAGTAGAGGGCCATGGCCATGGCGTCGTAAATTTCATCCTCGGTCAGCAGAACAAATGCGTCAAGCCCCCGACTGTATATCTGAAAAGGGATTTCGTAAGCCACGCCGGTGGCAAACCCCCCTGCAAATGTCCGGTTATCGGCTTCCACAACCCGGCCCTCTTTCCAGGATTGATAGGCGGCAGGCGAGCGGGCCGCCTGCACGGCAACAATCTCAATTTTCGGGTTGAAGCAGCGCAGGGTCGTGATTGCGGCTGCGGCTTCACTACCGGCACCCAGCGGGACAATCATCATGTCGATGTCAGGCAGCTCCTCGACAATCTCAAGAAATTCCGTCCCCACACCATTGATGAGCAGCGTTTCGTTGGCAGGGTGGGCATAGTACAGGGCCTCTTCACGGCAGAGTGTCGCAACTGTCCGGGAGGCCTCCTCAAACGTCTTCCCCGCTTCAACCAGCCTGGCGCCGGTTTCCAGAATGGCCCTGTTCTTGACCGGGTTGTTGTTTTCGGGCACCACAACCGTTGCCTGAATGCCATACCAGGCGGCGGCCGTGGCGATGGAAATCCCGTGGTTGCCGGTCGAAAAAGTAATGACCCCGTCCCCGTCGATTCCTGCCAGATGATGCATCAGGTTGACACCGCCCCGAATCTTGAAGGTACCGGTGGGATTGTGGTTTTCATGCTTGATATACACATCTGCCGCGAAGTGTTCTGAAAGCGCCTGATATCGAATCAGCGACGTTGGTTTCAGAAACTTCCGGACGATGGTGCGTGCGCGAATCGTTTCCGTTATCGAGATGGGAATTTGTTTTAAGCGTTGCATCGGATTTTCCTCGTCAAGCGGATTTTCACGGCTCCTTTTTCAGGACAGCCGTCTTACTGAAGATGACACGGGGTCGGTCCACCACCTTGAGCCCGACACTGCAGGCCTTTTGGACGGTTTCCTCGAACGCGGATCTGGAAACATGAAACGGCGGTTCCACGATCAGCATGTGTCCCCCGGGATTCAGGATCGATTCGATCTCAACAAAAAGGCGTCCCTGGTCAGGCACTTCGTGGAGCATGTAGAAAGCCAGCACGAAATCAACCGTGCCTTCGATACCGATGGTCTCTTCTCCGGAGCGATGGATGGTAATGCGTTCTCCCAGGTCGGTTCCTGCAATCTTGTCCCTCACTTTCTGCAGCATCCCTTCCTGTAGATCGGAAGCAATCACACGCCCCGCCGACCCGACCCGGTGCGCCATCTCGATGGAGAAAAACCCCGGTCCACAGCCCAGGTCCAGGGCGGTCATCCCTTCCCGGATATAGGGGCCCAGTATTCTCCCCGGGTTCTGCACCCACCTGCGAATGCGGGTATCGAGGCTGCCGGCTAGCTCAACCGGGCATACCCGCCCGCTTCGTTTTTCTGCCATCCCTTTCTCCTTGAAAAACAGGTATCTATTCAGTTTGATTTCCGCTCAGCTCCGAAGGTATTGTGTTTCAAGAACCCTGGAATGGCTTCCAGGAGCTCCAGGAGGATTCATGCGTTTTTTGAAACACCATACCTTTGGGGCGTATATCAGGTGAATCGTTACAAAAAAAGATGACCCTCCTGCCTGATGCTAACCCATGACCACCCGACGCCATGCTGTCAGGAAGATCGATTGACGGTCGCAGTCAGAATCCCGGCGGCAATCAGGGCAGTTCCACCACAACGATGAAACCAGGACCGGATTTCGGATTTCTGCAGTTTTTCCCGGATCTGCCCGGCAAAAATAGCATAGAGGGTCGCATTCACAGTCGCCAGGAACAGGAACGTGATACCCAGAATAAACAACTGTGACACGGCATGACCATTCGGGGTGACAAACTGCGGCACAAACGCCACAAAGAAGACGATGCCTTTCGGGTTCAATGCCGTCACTATATACGTGCTCCTGAACAGCCGACGGTTGGTGGCCTGGGCAGGCAGAAACGTTTCCTGCCGGGAATCCGAATTCATGCGCCACATTTTTATGCCCAGATACACCAGGTAAAAGGCCCCGATCCATTTCAGAATCGAAAAGAGCGCTGCCGAAAGGGTCAGCACAGCCCCAAGACCCAGCAGCGATGCCGTCATGGCTGAAAAATCACCCAGGGTCACACCGGTGACGAGTGGAATGGTCGCCCTGCGGCCATGAGCGATCGCCTGGCTGATCACCAGGATGATGGTCGGTCCCGGTATAACCAGGATAATGGTGGCTGCAGCAACGAAAGCCAGCCAGATTTCAAAACTCATCAATACCCCTCTGGAAAACGACAATCACAATTCCGGACGATGCCGTGAACTCTTACCGTACAATTTTTTTTGTATTCTGCAAAACAGCAAAAACAATGGAAACCGGCGTTGACCGCTGTCCCTTATTTTTTCTGCGTGACATCATCGTCAGCCACCCGTTGATCATAAATGGCCTGGATCTGGTGGGACCGATAGATCTGTTTTCCGAAAGGCTGATTTCTGGCTGTTTCCACCATGGCAGATGCTACGGTCTTTGCTTCAATCGGTTTGTATTTTTTTAATGGACCGACAAAACCAAATGAAAGCCCTGTGGCAAGCTTCTGCCCGATCTCTTCCGCCGGACGCCGCTCCTGTCTTTTCCCCAGCAACAGGGACGGGCGGAATATATAAAACCCCCGGAAACCCAGCGGGTCAATCGCCTGTTCCACCTCACCCTTGACCCGGTTGTAAAACACGGAAGAATCCGGGTTGGCGCCCATGGCACTGACGAGCAGAAACTGCGTGGCACCACCGGCCAGGCTCAATGTTGCAATTTCAACGGGATAGGTATAGTCGACCTGATAAAAAGCCTCCCGGGAACCGGCTTTTTTGATCGTGGTTCCCAGACAGCAGAACACGTCGTCCACCTGGATCTCAGCCAGTGCTTCCGTCAGATCGTCAAACCGCACCTGATGCTGGATCAGTCTGGGATGGGTCAGGGAAAGCGGGCGCCTGACCAGCACCGACACCTGACCCCAGGTATCATCCTGCAACAGCAGATCCAGGCAGTGTCCGCCTGTCAACCCGCTTCCACCTAAAACCAATGCTTTTCTGGAAGGCATTTTCTGAACTCCTTTGTATGAAAAACACTCACCACAGAGACACGGAGATCACGGAGGAAAAAAAGCTGAGCTGAGTGACTGTCATAAAGCTGTTTCAATTGCTTGGAGCAGTTTCTTAGATGATCTTGACGAAGCGACGCGTCCGAGACCCCAACTGTTTGAGCAAAGCAAGTCCTGGATCATCTTGAAACGAATCCGCAATTGAAAGGGCTTTATGAAAGGCACGGGAAGGCATCGCTATTTTTCATCCTTCGTTTTGACCTGCTGGTCATGGGTGTTTGTATGAGAAAGAATTCATTCAATTGAAATCGTGTTTAATTGTAACTATTCACCTGTATACGCCCCAAAGGTATTGTGTTTCAAGAAACGCATGAATCCTCCTGGAGCTCATGGAAGCCCTCCATGGCTTCCAGGGTTCTTGAAACACAATACCTTCGGGGCTGAGCGGAAATTGAACTGAATAGATACGTTTATTTTAACTATCAGAGATTTTTACCCGGTTTAATCCGGCTGCTGTGTAATAAAATCCTCCGCAGACATCACCCTGGCATAGGGCGCCGAGAGCGCTGCCATGAATGCAGCATGGACCTTCGCCGCCTCAACGACGAGACCGCTGAAGGCCAGGTCCCGGGTGGCACAGGCATCGGCAATGACGGTGCATTGAAAACCCAGGTCAAACCCGGCGCGAACAGTAGCGTCGACACACATATGGCTCATGGCACCACAGATCACAATCTCCCTGATACCCGATCGGTTCAGCAGATCCAGCAGTTCCGTCTCCCGGAATGCATTGGGAAACTGCTTCGTCACCAGGGTTTCACCCTGGTGGGGGGTGACTGACGCATGGATGTCAACACCAGGCGTATCCGGCAGGAAAAATGTGGCCCCGGGTCGGTTTGAGATATGCTGGACATGAAATATCGGCAGCTGGTTCTTCCTGAAAACCGTCAGTACACGGCTGGCATTCCGGGCCGCCTGGTCTATCTGAACCAGTTCCATCTTCCCGGCGGGGAAATAGTCATTTTGTATATCGATGAGGATCAATCCCTGTGTCATGGCAATTCCTGTGAAAATGGGGTTGGCATTTCAGGCGTCAGTGATCTGTAACATAAAGGATACCCGGGACGACACCGGCAACAATACCCGGCAAAACCAGAAATACGATGAGTGCTTTGAAAAACATGATGGTTCTATTTCCTGATGTTGCCGATCATCCATGGCCCAATCCGTTGGTAGGGCTTGATGAGAATGGAAAAGCGAAGGCTTCATCCCTTTTCCCAATCCAGGGGCCGAACAGGGACCGGCGGGACAACTTCGTTTTCGGTGATGTCGGTGTCAGGGCTTTGGCCATATTCACAGCACAGATGACTGCTTCTCACAAACCGTGGTCTCCGGGAATGATGACAACGTATCCACGGCTTCCACCGGGATTTCGTTATATTCACTGAAACCGCTTTTTATCAGGTGGAAAACGAATTCCTGGTTGAAACCATAGAAAACGGGATAGGGAGTCTGCTCAAAACTGCTTTCAATCAGGTTGCGGTTTATCTGGTGCGTGTAGTCAACAAACCGGTCCGTGACATCTCCGGACAACCGAGCGTGTATATTCAATACCTTGACCGGTGCTGCGCAGGAAAAATCAAACCCCCGCATATGGATGATGCGCCGCTTCGGGTTTTCCCTGGTGCGAAAATGGATCTGGAGGCGCTTCACATCATAAACAACACTCCACTTGGTTTCGATGACAAATTTCAGCGCACCGAACCCTCTTTCCACCCGCCATTGAACATCTTCCAGCATGTTGAAGGCATCATCCAGGGGGGAATTTGAAGCCTCGGGCCGATAGCGCTTTACCGTTTTGGATGTACGAATGAATCGCTCAATGGATTTACTCTTGTCCCGCCAGGGTAGTCGATCGTTTTTCAGGAACGCAATCGAATCGGCATAGGGGCTGTTCGTCAACACCTTGTGCGGCAGGGATTGCTTCGAGTAGTGGATCTGCTTGCCACCCATAAATTCGATGACAACGCTGTTTCCCTTTTTGTCAGTGACAAACAGATGACCGGCCGGCGCACGTGATGGTCTTATTCTCAGGGTTGCGCGGCTGGCAATCACATCCTCCACGGTTTCAAAACGATCAAGATAAAACTGGATCAATTGAAACGCGGAAATGGAAGGTCTGTTATCCGGTCGGGGAGATTCGGAGTCCGCAAGCGCCAAGCCTTCGACAATCAAGCCGGCTTCGTTCATTCCCCCGAAGGGCCATTCCCTGCCAAACTGGTTGAAGGTGACGCTTCCGAATCGGGAAGTCCATCCCAGAGGTTCCTCAGTAACGGGATTCCGGTCGAAAAACGTCTGTATGGCCGTTTTCGAAACCCCGCGTTTATTGACAATGACATGGGCATCCGCCACCATCCAGTCAAAGTTTTTACCCACAAAAAGATCATCCCCATGCTTCAGCAGAAATGCGGTACAGGCGGTGCCGTCCTTCTCCATCAGCCGGATATTGAGTAGGCACAGAACCGCCACTATGACAATTATGCTGATCTTCTTCATGATTGTTTCGCTTCAGGTTGACTTTCAAGAGATGTTGACGATGGACATGCTGCGTCCTTTTTGTCGCCTCATCCCTATCCCTTACCATGAAGATGCACTTAGCGCAAAGTCCAAATCGGTCATCCCGAATCCGCCAGCAAATAGGGTGACAGAGGAAATAGGGTGACAGCATACCTATTTTCCAGAATGGGGTCCACACCCTGCTGCTCATGGAGCACACGCAGGTATTACATTTCCGGTAAAGGCTGAAGCAGGCTGCAGCGGTTGTTTTCCGTGTCAAGAAACGAGACATACTGGCCAACACCTGGAATTTCCATGGGCTCCCCCAGCAATTGGCCCCCTGCGTCGACGACCCGGGCCATTGAGTGATGAATATCTGCCACGCCGATCACAATGGATGGATACTGGGCCGGCCAGTCAGCCTTTCTCGGAAAAAAACCGCCATTGATAGAACCTGGCGGGATGTCTGGACAGTAATAAAAAAATGGGGTCCAGGGATTATTACCGCAATGCTCCAAATAGATATCACAGTCAAACGCATAGGCATTAAATTCATGGTTAATGGCTTAATTGGTTTATAAAGCAATTATTTCAGATATGTAAATGTTTCTCTCTAGCCTCAACACCGGGCTAAGCCGCCACACCTGCTGTTTTTGGCTGGTGTGGTCGGTCTTCAGCCTTTTGGACACTGTTATCACTTTTTGATTAACAAATCTCCAAATCGTGTGTATACTATTTTCAAATAATACACATTGGAGGAAAAATGAGAACAAATATCGTAATAAACGATGAACTAATGAATGAAGCGTTGAATCTAACCGAGTATAAAACCAAAAAAGCCGTTGTCGAAGAAGGTTTGAAACTGCTTGTAAGACTCAAAAAACAGGAAAAAATAAAGTCATTACGTGGTAACCTAAAATGGGAAGGCGACCTTGAGAAAATGAGGTTAGACAAATGATTTTAGTCGATTCATCTGTCTGGATAGCGTATTTCAACGGAGAGAAGACTTGGCAAGCTGAATTGTTAGATGAATTGCTGAATCGAGAACCAATCCTGATTGGTGATTTGATCCTGACCGAAGTATTGCAAGGATTCAGATTTGATAAAGATTTTAAAAAAGCCAAAGAATTCATGAATCCGCTACAGTTTTGTAATATGGATGGTTATGACAATGCAATCAAGTCCGCTCAGAACTACCGTAGCCTGAGAAAAAAAGGTGTAACTGTAAGAAAAACGATTGATGTGATTATTGGTACATATTGTATTGAAAACAATGTGTTGATTCTACATGATGATCAAGATTGTAACCAGCGGTCCAAAGTGGAGCCATTGCCAGCGATTTAAATGGAGCCACTCTGGACAGAAGGCGCACCGGTGCACATCGGTTTCGTGATAAAACCGCAATTCTCCTCCCCCAATGGCACCGGTTTTTTAAAAAACCG
>JAHJRI010000236.1 GCA_018830885.1 bacterium
ACCTTGGAAGCCAGGGATGGCTTCCAGGAGCTCCATGGATGGACTCGTGCGTTTCTTGAAACATCACCCCCTTTGGTGCGGTAAACTCGATAATTTTAATAAATCAAGGTGCCCGTAAGAGTAAGAGTAAGAGTAAGAGTAAGAGTAAGAGTAAGCTCAGAGTAAGCCAATAGAAATTGACCGTGCCTAAAGGACACGGTTTTCTGTGTTAAACAAACCACATCATCGCCAGTCTGCGATTTTGGCCGGGTCTGTGAGGGGACTAAGGCAGCAGCATAAACGAGAGCCCCATGATGATGGTCGGCAGCAGGGCCCCGAGAGCCAACCTGGCCGGTGAAACACCAAACTCGAAAAATCGCCGCAGGATCGAAATCCCGGCCGGGTTCGGCGCGTTGGCGATGACCGTCAACCCGCCGCCCGTGACCGCCCCTGCAACCACGGCATATTTCATGGAATCAGTCAACGTTGGGACGAGTGTACTGAGATAGGCAATCGCGGCATTGTCATTAAAGGCTGTCAGGAACGTGGCGCCCAGCATCAGGGGAACCTCACCCAACCCACCCAGGATGGGGGCGATCCACCACGCCTGAAGCCCGCCATGCACAACCAGACCCGCCAGAAAGGCACCCACCAGCAGCGGTGGTTTGATATTGGTCTCGTTCTGGTAGTGGGCGGTGGCCTGGCGAAACCCGAGAAACAGAAAGAAACCGGGAACGAACAGAACCGGATAGTGGGCACAGAAGACCGTCCAGGTCATCAGCAGGATATGAACCAGGATAATGATCCAGGGGATGGGATCACTTCTGTTCAGACTGTTGCTGTTTTCGGTGGTTACCGTTGGGTCCGGTTGACTCAGATCCATGCGTCTGAACTCGGATCGAAAAAGGGTGAAGTAGATCATGTTGGAGACGATAATGCCGCAAACCGCCTTCCACCCAAAATGGGACAACATAAAAACGGTATCCCAGTGCCATTTCCCGGCAACCATCAGCACCGGCGGAGCGGCAAAGTGCGAGAGGGTTCCGCCGACCGATACATTGACAAACAGCAGACCGATGGTTGCATAGGCAAAGGTCAGACTCGGTTTTTTGTGATAAAAGGTTTTTGCCAGCAGCATGGCTGAGATCGTCATTGCCCCGGGTTCCGTGATAAACGACCCCAGTGCGGGACCAATCGTCAACACGGCAAACCACCAAGCCGCGGTGGACCCCTTCCCGATTCCGGCCGCCACTCGCATGCAGTTTTCCGAAAAATGCTCAATCGGCCGGGAAGAGGCCAATGTCATGATAACGACCACAAAAATCGGCTCGGTAAAATTGACAGTGGTCATGTACTCCAGGCTCGCATGCCATCCAAAGAAGAACGTTATGGACCAGAAAACCGGAATCACCCACATGCCAAAGACAATCTCCACTTCCCCCAGTAGATGGAAGAATTCAGCCCAGCAGCAGATTTTTTTTGTCACTTGACCGTTATAAACCACCTTATCGACGCCATTTACCTGGGTGGCCTGCTGATATTTTTCTTCCAGTCTGGCTGCTGTTCTTCGAAAATAGCCCACACAAAACGTGTGTATGATGGCCCCCAAAAAAAGCAGAGATACCACCAGATTCATGGGCTGTTGCCGGATTCTCTGCAACAGGATCTCCCCCACTGATGTAAGATGGCTGTCCTGGTATGCGTTGAGGGGCAGGGGAAAAACCATATCGGGTTGACCACGCATCCCTGAAGCGTGAATCAGAAGCGGAACCACCAGTCCAAACGTTAATAGTATCGTCAATACCACTATCTTCCTTTTATCCATGTCAATCCTTTAAGTAACTGATTGCTGTCCTGAGAACAGGTTAAAAATCCTTCGGCTCTTTAACCTGAAGCTACACCGGTTTTGAAAAGATCCCTGTAACCTGTCGGGGCTATCGATCGCCTTTTTCAGGGGAATGCTGGCATTGGCTTCAGCAACGTTTATGCCAGTTGCGGCGAGGCAGATCCGGCAACAGAGCGGTATTCATAATTTACCCAATTATTTCAATGATTAAACAAGTTCTACCCCCCTGTGGGGAGGTGTTTCGCGTGTGTGCTTTCGGTCGCTTTCATCGCCGCTCTCCTGTCATGCTTCTTTACAGGCTGTAAAAAGCTTAACCGGATGCCCTGCCGGGCCGGACTGAGGAAGCGGTCAAAAATTATTAAAAGAACTGATATTTGAAAGAGTTGAAGTAAGTATGGGTGCCGGTACGCTAAATGCAGAACTGGTTGCTGATAACCTTTGACCTGAATATTCAAGCTATCGGAGCGAAAAATGAATTGTAATAATAATGGGTATGCAATACTGACCGCTGAAGAAGCCGCCCTGTTGATCAAAGATGGACAAACCATTGCCTTCAGCGGTTTTTCTCCCGCCGGTGCAGCCAAGGCGGTACCATCCGCTCTGGCAAAAAGGGCACGGGAACTTCACCAGGAAGGAAAACCGTTTAAAATACGGGTGTTAACCGGAGCGTCCAGCGGGATTGCCGTTGATCAGGAACTGGCCGAAGCCAATGCGGTTTCCTGGCGGGCACCTTACCAGGGATCCCCCGCAGCGCGTCAGCTGATTAATCAACAGGAAGTTGAATATATGGATATGCATCTTTCAGCATTTCCGCAGTTTGTCGATGCCGGATTTTTCGGTAAAATTGATGTGGCTGTGATCGAGGCGACCGAAATTACCCCGGATGGACGTGTCTATCTGACGACCTCCATCGGCGCATCGCCGACATTTTTAAAATGTGCCAAAAAAGTGATTATTGAAATCAACGAATATCACTCCAAGCGTCTGAGAGAGATGGCTGATATTGCCATTATGCCGCCGCCCCCCCGTCGAAATCCCATCCCGATTTTCGAACCCATGACCCGGATCGGATGGCCCTACGCGGCTGTGGACCCACACAAAATAATCGGCGTTGTCTTTTCAAATAAACCGGATGAAGTCAAGGAGTTCGCAGATTCGTCACTGGTCAGCCAGCACATTGCAGACCATGTGGTTGAATTTCTGGTGAAAGAGCTGCACCTGAAAAGCCATTCCCAAAGGCTGAATCCTTTTCAGACGGGCGTCGGAAATATCGGCAACGCCGTCATCGAAGCGATGGGGGGAAATCCCGCTATTCCACCCTTCTACATGTATACCGAGGTGTTTCAGGACGCCATGGTCGACCTGATGGCCCAGAAAAAGATCCTGGGGGCCAGTTCCTGCGCCTTGACCGTCTCTTCGAAAAAGCTGGAGGAGATCATTGCAAATATTGATTTTTTCGCGCCCCTGATTGTACTGCGTCCCCAGGAGTTCTCCAATCATCCCGGTATCATCCGGCGGTTGGGGGTTATCACCATGAATACGGCACTGGAAGTGGATATTTATGGAAATGCCAATTCCTCCCATGTCTACGGCACCGATATCGTCAACGGGATCGGCGGGAGCGGGGAGTTTACCCGCAACGCATACCTGTCTATCCTGATGACCCCGTCTTCGGCAAAAAAGGACAAGATTTCGTCCATCGTGCCCATGTGTCCGCACATCGACAACAATGAGCACTCTGTGCAGGTCATCGTTACCGAGCAGGGCCTGGCGGACCTGCGAGGGCTGGGACCGATGCAGCGGGCCAAACTGCTGATCGAAAACTGTGCCCACCCGAGGTTCAAACCGTATCTCAGACAGTACATTAAAGACTCCAAGAAGGGCCATATTCGGCACAACCTGGCAAAATGTTTCGAACTGCATCAGAACCTGATGCGTACCGGCGACATGCTGCCCGAATAAGGCTCTGACTGGCTTTCTTTTGACAGAGATCCGGAATTTTTGACGGACTCAGAAGAGATCTGGTATCTCTTCTTCTCTGATACGGATTCGAGATCCATGGGGTGGTTTCGCTGGAAGCCATTCGTGTTGACCTCGAGTCCAATGCCCTGCCGCTTGCGGCGTTCTGTCATCCCGGTGAAAGCCGGGATCCGGGAAAATATGGATCCTTTAATCCGGGCCCGGTTCCGGATATCATTCTGACCCCCCTGCAGCTTGCAGCAGGGTCGGTCACTATTAGAGAGATGAAAAATGATTGGGAAAAAAATAGATGAAATAAAGGTGGGTGATTTTGCAGAGTTTGCAAAAACGGTTTCTGAAGCGGATGTTTATCTGTATGCCGGTATTACAGGGGATTTGAATCCTGCCCATATCAACGAAGCGTATGCCGCAAAGACCTTTTTTAAAACCCGGATCGCCCACGGCATGCTCACTGCCGGTTTTATATCGACCATTCTGGGAACGCAGCTTCCGGGTCCGGGTACCATCTACATGAAGCAGGAGCTTCAGTTCCTGGCCCCCGTGCGTTTCGGTGATACGATCACCGCTCGTGCAGAGGTGATTGAGGTGATCCAAGAAAAAAACCGTATTCGACTGCGGACCACCTGCACCAACCAGGAGCAGACTGTCGTACTGGACGGTGAAGCGATCGTCAGTCCGCCCAAAGCACCCAAAAAATAAAGTCCGGTTCCACGGGAAGCCGTCAGGTAACGAAGATGACGATCACCTTTTTGGGTCCATGCATGCCGACCGTCGGTGTTGCGGCTATATCGGCGGTTAAGCTGGGTCCGCTGATCAGGGTGAGTTGTGAGGGAATCCGGTCTCTATCTGCAAAAAGCTGGACCAGTGCGTCCTCATAATAGCGATGGAGCCGATCCACCGGCACAATGGCGATATGCAGCGGCGGTGCCAGCGACACCAGTCTGGCCTGGTTCCTGTTGTGACAGATCCCCAGGGTCGCCGACTCGGAAAAGGCATAGTCGGCACTGGTAATACCCGCATCGACCTGATTGAACAGGGCCTCCTTGAAAGCAACCGGATCGGTATAGTCATCAGCCGACAGCACCTCAATGGCCTGCCCTGCCCCCCAGTCCTTCAGGGCCAGACCCTGCACCGTCGTATCACTGCTGGTCATCACGGATTTCAGGTTGTTGGCTGCGACAATGGTCTGCAGCTGATCCAACACCCCCGCTGTGCCCGATACCCGATATACTTCGCCCTTCAGAGCCGTCATGTGCTGGCTGAATGTCGCGATCATGCCGTCGATGTCCGCCGGCAGATCGACCTGCGAAATCCGGGTCGGCCTCGGTTTTGGCGCCGGGGGATTCATCCGGTTCAGTTGATTGAAGATGGCTTCTCTGGCACTCTGGTTCATGTCTGCATCCTTGTCTGGGGGTTTATCGTTATTCCGGTTCATCCGCTTTGAGTGACTGCCATCTTTCGTGGAACATTTTACCGGAAACAGGTGGCAGGTTGCGGCTGTCGAGCCAGTTATGCAGCGGTTTGATCCAGCTCCGAAACAGGCTGTGGTCGATGCTGTAATTCAGAAACGGCCGCATCACCCCGATGGCGCTGTTCCAGTGATTGCGATCCTTGACCGCCCAGCCCCAGAATTTGAAGAACTGCCGTTCCTGCCAGGGCCGTTTTCGGGTCTGGAACGTCGGGTCTCCTTCCACATCTTTCTGGCGGTAAAACTGCAGAATCTGCGGGTGGTCGAGTCCCGCGGGACACACTTCCCTGCAGCGACCACAGCCCGTGCAGGCACGCAGCAGATCCTGGTTTTTATCCAACCCCAGCAGCAACGGATTCAACACCTGACCGATGGGTCCCGAGT
>JAHJRI010000237.1 GCA_018830885.1 bacterium
ATACAAAATGCCATCCCCGCTCGAGAGCTTTCATCCAGTATCCTGCCAAGATTCCCCTTCAACATTTCCAGATGACAATGTGAATCGACCCAGGGAAAAGCATTTCTGTCCATATTGGTTTCGATTTTCTTCCTTGAAAAAGGCGGGACCTAGAACTGATCATACACTTATTATAGTTTAGCCCCCTATAATTGAGCAAGCGGAAAAGGGGTGATACGACGCCTGCCTTCAGTATCAGTAAGAGGAAAAAGGAGTTGATTGAAATGGACCTGAAGGGGGTTTGCGAACCTGAATTCAGGCCACTAACAGCTCCTCGGACAATGCCATAGCTGTCCAGGAATTGAATCCCCAGACAACCCATTCATTGTCCAGGGTTCCAGTCAGATCCCGTTCATCGGAAAGTGAGACATGAATGGCGGAATCGGCGTTTTTCAGGTATCGTAAAAAAGGGATATATCCTTCTCGAGCAAAACCAGCATTTGTCAAGAGTATCACTGTGAGATGATCGCGGTTTGCCTGGTTGATCATTTTTCCGACGGCCTCTATATCACACGCAAAAAGAATCTGGTGCTGTTTAATCAGCGCCTGCGAATCTAGCAGTTGCTTTGCAACCGGCCCCCAGTGTTCGTCAGCATTGATACCGTTTTGTTCCCGATTGGATAACTCCAGGAGGAAAAACTGACGATATCCCTCCCGCAGCGGGGCCTTCCGCTGCATATGGATCGTTCGTCGGTGCAAGGCAGCCGTTTTTTCGACATCCACCTGCAGTGCATCTGCTTCGGTGGGCTGTCCTGGATATTCGCTTAAAAACCGTTGCAGACGCTTTTCTGTCGCTTTGTTTACGCCGTTATCTTCTGCTTGTGCCAGTTGTGCCTCGTCCAGGGCCTTTTTCAATTCGAGTTGAAACGCCAGGCTTTTCATAAGGCTGAAAGAGCTGATAAACAAATCGATACCGGCAAACAAGCCCCGTTGAATGATGCGGGATGGATTGTCTGACTGGCTGATAGCCGACATTTCAATACAATCACTGATCACCAGTCCCTCAAAACCCATTTCCCCCCGTAAAAGCTCAGTCACGATTTTCCGTGAGAATACGGCTGGATTTTCCGGATCCAATGCCGGATAGGTCAGATGTGCCGACATCACCGCAGGTATCCCATAGGCAACCAGTTCCCTGAAAGGAAGCAGGTCTTCTGCCCACAAGGTCGTTTTATCTGCACGAACCTCTCCTGCAGCCTGGTGGGAATCCGTCTCTGACCTGCCATGCCCCGGAAAGTGTTTGGCTGTTGTCCCTACCCGAAGATTCCGATGGGCATCGACACAGATCTTGCCATATCGGGAGATTTCTTCAGGGTTATCCGAAAAGGCTCTTGTACCGATAGCCGGATTTCTCAAACCGGTTGCCAAATCCAGAACAGGGGCAAAGTTCAGATTAATTCCCAGATATGCCAAAACTTGAGCCTGCATCCGGCAGGCATCGAACATCAGTGATGGATCGCTTGATCGATTTAAACCCATGGGGGATGGTGGAGACGGGCAGCCGGCTGGAAACCGGTTGACCACGCCCCCTTCATGATCGATTGCCACCAGTATTTGCCCCAGCAGCTCCCGAATCCTGCGAATCAGATTTTTTGTCTGAACCAGAGAAACAATATTTCGCTTAAACAATACAATCCCGGCGGGATTGATCTTTAGCAAATGCTGCTGTAGCTTACTATTCAGATCTATTCCTTCGAATCCGATCAGCAATGGTGTTGGGCTGTTCAATCTCATGTTTCTACCGGATAAATTGGCAAATGGACGAATATCAGCGAATCGCAAGCAAAAAAGAACGACTGATTCTGGGAATAATGTCTGGAACCTCTCTGGACGGTATCGATCTGGCATTGGTTCGACTGGCGGGCACCGGACTTGAGATGCAAATCGAACTTGTCAAATTCGTCACCGAAGCCATGCCTGACAAATGGCGCGCCAGAATTCGCAATGCCTTTGACACCCATACAGGGGAAATCTGCACCATTAACTTTGACCTGGGTTACTTTCTCAGCGACAAAATTCTTCATTTTTGCAGGGAGGCAGATCTACCTCTTGAAAACCTCGATGCCATCGGATGCCACGGTCAGACACTGTATCATGTCAATAACCACAGTACATTACAAACAGGTGAAGCGGATGTGATTGCGTACCAGACCCGAACCCTGGTCATTTCGGATTTCCGTACAGCGGACATCGCTGCTGGAGGCTCCGGGGCGCCTCTTGTGCCCTACCTTGACCAGATTCTATTCCGGAACCGAACCGGTCCTATCGCCCTACAGAATATTGGTGGTATTGGAAATGTTACCTATCTCCCAGCGGATCCTGAGCGAAACATCATCGCCTTTGACACGGGACCCGGAAATGCAATCCTGAACGAATTGGTGGAAAACATCACGAATAGTGAGCATAGTTTTGATCGCGATGGGTTTCTATCCGTTCAGGGGCAATGCAACCCTTTTATCTTGTCCAGGCTGCTAAAACACCCCTATTTCAGTATAGAGCCACCAAAATCTACTGGACGGGAAGCTTTCGGCGCCGGTTACATCAAACAGCTCCTGTCAGAGATTTCAGGTGAGCCGGTCTCCCAGATCGACCTTCTCAGAACTCTCGTTTCACTAGTAACACATAGCATTGCAGATGCCTACCATCGCAATTTTCCGCTTCCGGACAGCATCTTTCTCAGCGGGGGAGGGGCTCATCATCCAATTATTTTAAAGGAGTTGCGGGAATTGCTGGGAGAAGAGAGGGTATCGGTTTTTCAATCAGAAAACGGTATTTCAGCCGATGCCAAAGAAGCAGTTGCTTTCGCGGTCCTGGCTCATGAACGAATTAACAATACCCCTTCCAATCTTCCCAGTGTGACCGGTGCAAAAAAACGGGTGACACTGGGAAAAATCTCCATCCCATACCTGGATTAAACGAGGGGGTTTTAAATATCAGGATAAGTCCCTAACCGCCTGATGGATCAGTGAAACCAACTCATCGAGATCCTCTTCTTCAATACAGCTGAATGCAATTCTGAGATCGGAATCCCCGAGGGAGATGGTGCCAATCTGGTATTGATCCAGTAAGTGTTTGCGCAGCACTTCCGCATTGACACGATGTAATTTCAGACACATGAAATATCCTGAATTGAATGGGTAAAAGCCCCAATCCGGGTCAAACTTGCTGTCAGACAGAATTCTTTTCAGTTTTAAAGCACGCTTTTTCAAGATCTGAAACTTCTCATTGATCCCATTTTCATAGTCCGGATCTTTGAGAATATTTTCGATGATATGCTGGGAGGCATGATTACTACTTGAAATCGTACTGCGCAATAATCCCTTTAGCTTCATTTCCAGAGCCTGATAAAGCAGCTCGGGGTTTTGGGTAACTGTTCCAAATGTGATAAAACCGGTTCGAAAACCCCAGACAAAGTGTTCTTTTGTCGCAGCATCAAGCTTTACCGCCAGGACATTTTCGTGCAGATCACAAAAACCGCTGAACAGGGATTCTTTCATTGAGTCCTCATAAAAAAGACCAAAATAAGCATCATCGGAAAGCATGACAATTTGAGACCCCTGGTTTGCCTGTGCCAAGACAACCTCATAGATCGATTGGCACTCAGCAACCGACGGCGTATACCCTGTGGGATTGTTGGGAGTATTCAACAGGATTGTCAGCTTTGCCTGGGTTTTGGTTTCTTTTTTCATCACATCGGCCATGCCTGTGACATTGAATCCTCCTGCCGCGTTAAACATGGGGAAGGTAGAAATCCGCCCCCCTCTTCGAGTAGAAAAAATCAGATTGTATACGCCCCACAATTTATCCGGTAAAATGATGACATCACCGGCATCAATAAAAAGGTCCGCTATCAAACTCAAACCGTGTGTCAATGCACTTGTCACAATTGGCAGACTGATCTGTTTTCCTGTCAGGGTTGGATTCCTGCGGACAATCTTGTCTTTCCAAAGCCTGCGCAAACCAGGCAGGCCTTCAGGCGGGGCATAGGTAAATATCTCATCAGACTTGAGATGGTTGAAGTAACGCATGGTTGCTTCCAGATGCATGGGCGCATGGTTCTCAAGGGCAATGCCAATCGTTGCATTAAACTTTTTTGCTTTTTGTTTTGCTTCTGCTGACTGGGTCA
The DNA here is from genome assembly GCA_018830885.1 of bacterium. Lineage (GTDB taxonomy): Bacteria > SAR324 > SAR324 > XYD2-FULL-50-16 > XYD2-FULL-50-16 > JAHJRI01. Next base: position 4,166 of record JAHJRI010000237.1, read on the forward strand.
ATATGCCAGCTGGGAAATAGATCTGCCTGCCGGTCTCGGACAGACAAGCATAAGCATTCTTTGAGGTTTTCCTGATCTGTTCGTTTAATTCAAACGCCAATGGATCTATCTGCATCGTATTGCCTGTTAATTAATGTTACAGACTGCGGCTATTCCTATGCGCAGTTTTTTTTGTATGCTTAAATCAGCAAGGCCGAGTCAACTCCGTATGCGATTCATATCAGTTATTGAGACCGTCTTTTACTTTATTAATAAAATCAATAAAACTCAATCTTATTTTTTCCAAAATTGTCAGTAAACTGAATTAGAACCTACCCACTGATGGTTGACAACAAATTAATCCGTATATGACTGATTCCATCATTCGACCGGAAATGTTCAATCTTCCCGGTTTAACAAAAGATGTCGTCCTTTTTTTTAACCTTCAGCATTTCTGGAATTTCCACCGGCGGGTAAACGGGACCAAAATAAAAAGTTACGGCCCTGCAAAGCGTTTCCAGTGGGAAAACGGGTCAAAAACAGCCACTGCACTGGGAGGTATGATCGGAGCAGCCCTTGCTGTCTTGATAGCTGAGCTGGCAGTTGCATCCGGCGCTGAAGTATTCTATTCGTTCGGCACTGCCGGATCCACAGGAGAAGAGACTCTCGAGATTGGGGAATTAGTCTTCCCCGTGACTGGATACGATGAAACAGGACTCTGTCGGGATTATAACATAACAAGCCCGAGCCTGGAGTTCTCACCGTATTTCCAGGTGCGGCCATGCAGAGCGATTTGCTCAGTTAACAGTTTCTTCAGGTTGACCCCATCCAAGGTTAACCAGTACAGGGAATCCAAAATACAGCTGATCGATATGGAAGCGTCACCCCTCAATTGCGTCATCACCGGTCTTGGAAAGAGATACCACCCGCTTTTTGTTGTCAGTGACAAGGTGACAGCAGATTTGAAATGGGTCAATGGCGGAGAAAAAACGAGATTCAATAAGGGCTTTGAGCTTGGCCTGGATCTTTTAGCTGACATTTGAAACGGGCATATCCGGTTTTTCTTAAACCGGGCTGAAACCCGACAGGAACATCGTTTATCCTGTCAACAGGTCGGCCGCAACGTCATCCGCCTTTTTCTGACCCGCCAGTTATCAGACAATCTTTAAGAAAAATCAAGTCCGGACCCTGACGGGCTTATATAATTATCGTCTTCAACCGCCCTTGATCCAATTTCAGACCGATTCCGCAAAGGCTCAGCCAAATCCGCACAACAAACAACTTTGTCAAGGCAATCGGTCACAATCCGGCGTGTTGGTTTAAATGAACTCCTCCGGGAAGCGGGCAACCCATTTATTCTCGATGCGTCCATTCTTGACCAGGACCGCTGTCGGGGTCCGATACACAAGGTATCGGAATGGTACAGGTTTTATTTTCTGAACCGGTATTGTCTCGTCCCAGATATCCATGTCACCGGAATCATCTGGAAATACAAGCACCGGCAGGGGCATGCCAGCACGTCCGAGCAGATTGGTAACATAGGGTTGCCAGCTTCGACACATCTGGCATCGATGCGCCATAAAGATATACAAATAGGCCACCGGATCACCGTTTAAATATTCAGGGGTCACCCATTGCGATTGCCATCTGCGTCCAACTTGAATCGGAGAGATATCGAACAAAGGCGAATTTGCCGACCGTCTGATTAAGAAATTACTCAGTATAATGATACCAACAACGACCCCGACCTTCCACATCAATACAGGGGGATCATTCTCCTGCAACCGCCAACTGACGATCAGTAACAATAAGTAAATAGCATTCAACCCCAGACTCTGTTTCAAAGACAAATTCAGCCATCCCCCGTAACATCCACAATCATCAACTCGTCCAGAAGCAACCCCCCAGGCAGACAGAATGGATAACCCCAGAATCAGACCAATCAGGATCGGAATAAGCTCTCCGGGAAACACATACAGTACCAACGCCCCGCCAATCGCACATTCAAGTTGAATAAAGAGCGAAGCCGCGGTTTCATTAAGAGAACGGGGCAGAATGCCCAGGTTCCTGATGTGCACAATAAAGGGCCTGGAATAAACCACCTTGGTCACACCCGCGAACAGAAATACACACCCGATGAGAAACAGAATGACAACCGTTGCCATAAAATCAGCCGATAAAAAGATCAACCTATGGGAACGCCGGCTTACCCTGAGGAATATTTGCGTTCCAGAGGGTTAACGACCCTTGTTTAAATGACTATCCCTGTTTATACTCTCCGAAAAGGCAGCTTTTGTATAACTCGCTGGCAAAGTCGTATCCAACAGGTCCCTATTCGCAGAGGGCAGAAGATCGTCATCATGCGCTGGAAGCGACATTCTAATTCATCCCTCTAAAAAAGCAAACAGCGCTATTTTTAACTGGAACACTCAAGCATGCCCAATAATCTTGTTTTTCTTGCAGGGGCAAAGGCCTATTCTTTCATCAAAGAAAAAGGACTGCATCCAGAGATGGTAAAGGTCATTGCGGGAGCGGCAGGCGGTCCGAAATGGCTGGTGCTCAGTCATCTTGACCAGTTTCTATTTTCAACCTGGTTTAAGAACCGATCTGAACCACTTTTCCTGATTGGTTCTTCCATCGGAGCCTGGCGATTTGCAGCTGTAGCCCGCCCGGCCCCCCAGCAAAGCATTGAAAGGTTTCTTGCCGCTTATTTAGGCCAGTCCTATTCGATCAGACCGACCCGCCAGGAAATCACCCGAGAAACAAGCCGGATCAGAGATACTTATCTTACTGAATCAGGAATCCAGGAAATTTTGGATCATCCCTATCTGCGTCTGAATTTTATGGCGGTCAGATGTAAATGGCCCAACTCCGCTGAAAATAAAATCCTTTTAGGGGCAGGACTGCTGGGAGCTGCAGTGTCAAATGCCCTTAACAGAAAACTTTTAAAGTTTTTCTTTGAACGCACCCTGTTTTATCATCCGGCAACACCGCCGCCATTCTTTGAGAAAAGTGAATTTACCCTGCAGAAAGTCCCCCTTGACAAGGATAACCTGGCTTCAGCTCTGCTGGCCTCAGGATCAATTCCCCTTGTCATGTCCGGCATCACCGGTATCAAAGGATCCAGAAATGGCGTTTATCGTGATGGCGGTATCATCGACTACCATATGGATATACCGTTTCTGAATAACACAGATGAAAAAATTGTCCTCTTTCCCCACTATTCAGAACGGATTATCCCGGGATGGCTTGATAAAAAACTGAAGTGGCGAACCCCCCAACCATCGAACATGGATCAGGTCCTTCTTGTAGCGCCTTCACAGTCCTTTGTGAATGCCCTTCCATTTAAAAAGATACCAGACCGTCATGATTTTTGGACATTCAGTCAAAAAGACGCGGAGAGAATCAACTACTGGAAAACCGTTATTTCACAAAGCGCCATCCTTGGACACGAATTCATCGATGCGGTCGAAAGTGGTAAAATCAAAGACCTGGTGAAACCGATGGTGTTTTAGCTAATTAACCTGACCCCATCCTATTTCAGGAATATAACGTGCTGATTTCAGAATTACTGTCTCCATTGACTTACAAACGGCACGCATCGCTGCACCGGATGCTTTTATGGATACTGGCAATACTTCTGACAACCAGCTGCACGGTTAAACACCCCAAACTCAATCGACCATTTCTGCCCCAGGGCTATGCCATCGACGCAACCATCTGGTCAGATATCATCGAAATCCCCCAGCCTCTTTATCTCATTGAACTGAATGATAGATATCAATTAAACCAACAGGTACTTTCTTTCTGGAAAAGGGGCCTTTTGAGTGAATTATTTCTGCGAGCTCAGCCCTTATCGACGGTCCATAGCGAGGACGTTGTCAACCTGGCATCCTTTCTCAATCACCAGTTCATCATTTACTTGGCGGCAATCGTTCCGAAAAAACCCTTTTCCCAGCAACAATTTCAACAGGCAATGCGTCGGCGGTATCATTGTGATCCATTGACGAACCTGGAAATTCGATTTCTGATGAATTCAGGAACTGACACCCCATTTTCCAGAAAACCGTTGACCATGTTGTTGATTACCAGCCATGAATTATCACTTCAGTCAGGCGCAAAGCCACTCTACCCGAAGGTTTTTTCACCCTATTTACGAACTAGGTATCAGCTACCGCCACTCAACCCATTAGAAGATATTAATCTGTTTGCCACAAAAAACGAGAATAGGGTATATTTATCTCCTATGAATGGATTCATAGTATGTAACAGACGTTACAAAAACAATCCGTCCAAATAAAAAGGTCCGCTATGATTTCTTTTTCAGGATACATTCATTTGGAAACAGTCTATGAGTTTCCAAATTCCATCGTATATCGGGCGCAAAGACAACTGGATAATCGGCCTGTTATTATCAAGTATTTTACGACTGAATTGACCCCTGCCCAGTTCATCGGAATAGAAAATCAGCTTGAATTTCAGCAGCAACAGGAACTCTCGGTTGTTCCGCCATCTATTGATCTGATTTTTCTAAAAAACAATGTCGCAATTGTCACAGAAGACTCGGGTGACATGTATTTATCCGTCATCCTGCTCAACATCCCCCTCAGCCTGGATCTCTTTCTTGAATATGCCGCCAATATCACACGTAACCTGAGCAACCTGCATCAACACCATCTGGTCCATAATGATATCCGCCCGCATAACATTTTGATTAACGAAAAAACAGGCGCTGTATTTTTTACCGGGCTCTGCGAACAGAAATCCAACCTGGGAGCGGATAGTATCAAGAACCCCATCAATCTCGATGGTGATCGGTTTGTCTATACGTCACCGGAGCAAACCGGCCGGATCAACTGGACTATTGACCAGCGGAGCGACTTGTACTCGCTGGGTGCTGTTTTTTATGAGATGTTGTCGGGAAAAGCGCCATTTTTATCTGATAACACGCTGAGTATGATTCATGCACACCTGGCATCAGAACCGAAAAGCCTTCTCATATCCAGAAAGGACCTCCCATATACCATCAATCAGCTTGTACTCAAGCTTCTCTCCAAGGGCGCGGAAGACCGTTATCAAAGTGCTTTGGGTCTTCTGAAAGATCTGGAGAACTGCCGTACCCAGTTCAGGACCGAGGGCTGGATAAAACCATTTGAACTGGGCCGCAAAGACAATATTGAACGGTTTTATCTGCCCTCGAAGCTTTACGGAGCAGAAAAAAATATTGTGACGCTGTTTGAGTCTTTCAATCGCGTCTGCACGGGCAGTGTAGAAATGATGATCGTAAAAGGTAAAGCAGGCATGGGAAAGACTTCTCTGGTTAGAGAGCTTGCCAAGGTTGTCCAGCAGAAAAAGGGCTTCCTGGCTTCAGGTAAGTGCGAAGAACAGTATCGTGATACGCCTTATTACCCACTGATCAGTGCTTTTCAAGCCATTGTGCAGCAGTTGCTCACAGAAGATGACGTCAGCCGCAACAACTGGAAAGAGAAGTTCCTGGAAAGCTTCGCCCGCAATGGACAATTGGTGATCGATTTTATTCCGGAAATGGAGGAGCTGATCGGTCCACAACCCAGGGTTCCCCTGCTCGATCCTGATGAGAGTCGCAACCGGTTGAACTATATCTTCAGACGTTTTTTCCAGGTCTTTACGCTTGAGAGCAATCCGCTGGTCATTTTTATCGATAGCTTTCATTGGGCAGATGCGGCAAGCATTCAGTTGATTCAAGCCTCGCTCAGCGACATCAACAGCCGCTATATTCTACTGATCATTGCATATCAGGAGGATCTGGTAATTCATTCTCACACACTGTCCATTACACTGGATGAGGTTCTGAAATCAGGAACACGCATACAGGAAATATCTGTCAACCCACTGAATATTGACGATATTTGTCTGCTGATCGAAGAAGCCCTCTATTTTAAACAGGAATTCCGAGAACTGGCACACCATATCCTTGAGCAGACGGAGGGAAATCCCTATTTTGCAAAACTGTTGCTGCAGACATATCACGAAAAGAAGCTCATCCGGTTCGATTCTCAAATAGGTCAATGGACTTGGGACATTGACCAGATCAATCAGGCAGAAATCTCAAATAATGTTGTTGACTTGTTGGCAGATAAAATCAGAAGTCTGCCCCATATGACAGGCCAGCTGCTTATTCTGGCTTCCTGCATCGGAAGACGGTTTGATTTAAATCTGTTGAGCGGCGCATCCAAGCAAGATGAAAAGACGGCACATGAACATCTGGAGGTTGCCATAAAGGCGGGATTAATAGAGCCGGTACCCCAAACTGCCCGGCAGTCAGGCACAAAGGCTCCGGAAGGATCGGATACTTATCAGTTTTCGCACAGCCGGGTACTTGACGCTGCTTATTCAATGCTGGCGGAACCGGATAAAAAAGCGACACATTTATTGCTGGGCAGAATTCTGCAAAATCGAACGTCCGAATGGAAGATTCACCAAAATCCCTATGAAATCATCAATCAGCTGAATGAAGGGAGTCCGCTGATCCTTGAAAAGGCAGAAAGACATCAACTCGCGCGGTTAAACTTGATTGCGGGGAAAAAATCAAAATCCGCTGCCGCATTTGAGACTGCCTGGCGCTATTTCAGAAAAGGATTCGACCTGCTGGCAGAAGATGCCTGGACAGATGATTATGGATTATCCAAAGATCTTTTGTTGAAACGAACCGAGTGCGAGTATTTCATCGGCAATACGGAAAAAGCCGAACCGGTTTTCAAAATCCTGTTGAAAAACATCAAAACAGTGCCGGAAAAAGTCGAAGTCATCAATATCAAACTAAACCTGTATTCAAAAAACAACCAGTATGAAAAAGCTGTCGACTTCGGTCTTGAATCATTAAAAGTTCTCTTCAAAGAACAAATCCCTCCCAATGAGCCTGAAATCAATATTATCTCTCAGATAAAAATGCAGGACATTCAGCTTGATATCAGCCAACAGGATATCAAGAACCTGCTTTACCTGCCTTTGATGACTGACATCAACCATAAGGCTAAAATTGACCTGCTCAGCAGTATCATCCCCGCAGCTTACAATATCCGGCGAAATCTCTGGATTCTGCTGACCCTGAAAATGGTCGAACTGAGTCTTCGACACGGCAACACTGAAAGCTCTGCCTTTGGTTATATGAACTACGCCGTCATTCTATGCTCCGGTCTTCAGGACTACAACAATGGCCATGCCATGGGCAGGCTGGCCCTGGACCTGAATAACAAGTTTAACAGTGTTCACCTCATCAGCCGGCTGAATTTCCTGTTCGGGAGTTATATCAGCCATTGGAAAGACAAAGCCCGGGAAAATCTGATTTACCTGAAGCGAGCCTATCAGGCAGGTATTGAGCATGGAGATTTTATCAGCGCCGGCAACAGTATCGATTTTTTGATGAAAACCCATATCATCGTCGGTTCGCCGCTGGAAGAGATTCAAAAAGAGGCTAAAAAACACCAGGATTTTGTTGACCAGCTCAACAGCCCTGAGTTGGAGCACATGCTGAGTATATCAAAACTGATTCTGTTGCTGCGGCACCAACAACCCGATACAAAGGAGTACCTTCCGAATCCTGAACGGTTCGACAGCATTCTGAGCTCACTCATTGACAGAAAAAACAATGCGCAATTGTACTGGTTTTACCTGATCAGTGCGAAAATCCACTACCATTTTTACGATCATCGTCGCGCACTCAAATTCATCCTGGAATCCGACAAACTTCTGACAAGATACTCACAGTTGGCGATTCCGGAACATTATTTTTATCATTCCCTCATTTTACTGGAAAACTACCCCGATTTTTCAGAGGAGGAGAAAAAACGGAACTGGGATATCATTAAGATAAACCACGAGAAACTCGCGTCGTTGGCAGAAAACTGTGCAATCAATTTTGAGGATAAAAGCTTGCTTATCTCTGCCATCATGGCCGGTATTTCAGGAAATTTTGTCAAATCAACCGAGCAGTTTGATAAAGCCATTCAATCCGCGCGGGATAACGGATTTGCCCAAAATGAAGCACTGGCAAACGAACTGACTGCAAAATACTATCTTTCAAAAGGTAAAAAAACCATCGCCACCGCATATTTGCGAGAAGCCTGCCTCGCATATATCCGCTGGGGTGCGACTCTGAAAACAAAACATCTGGAAGAGTTTTTTCCACAGCTATTGAAAAAAAGACACCGTCATGATGACAGTCTGACGATTGATGATACCAAGCAGCCGAACCATTCCTTCAGCCCGGAGTCCATTATTAAAGCCTCTCAAACGATCTCAAAGGAGATTGTAACGGAAAAGGTTGTTGAGAAACTACTGGAGTTGCTGTTGGAGAAAACCAACGCGCAAAAAAGCATCTTTTTGAACGATCAAGAGGGGCAATTGGTTATTATTGCAGAGGGTTTCAAGAACAGGACGCCACAAATTGTCTTGGAATCGACCCAAATAGATCAATACCCGGATATTGCCCAGAGCGTCATCTACTATGTGATTCGAACCAGAAAATTGATTTCATTGGACGATGCCAGCAAGGAAGGGATGTTCGCCTATAACGAATACATTAAAAACAAACAGCCAAAATCAATTCTGTGTGTCCCGGTTTTAAGTCATGATAAACTAACGGGAATTGTATACCTGGAAAACATGCTAACCGCCGGCGCCTTCCTGCCCAGGCAGATCGACCTGATAACACTTCTCATCTCCCAGGTCGCCATTTCCATTGAAAATTCACTACTCTATTCCAATCTCGCTGATATCACTGAAAAGCTGTCGACATCCAAAACAACACTGGAAAAAAGAATCAAGATCCTGGAACAGGAAATTGCGAGCAATTTCATCTAGGTTTTTGTATTGATAAACCCCGTGCAAGCTGTTATTGTCACACTGGAATCAATCGTTCCGGAAGGCATAAAATTTGATAGGCACAGGAATCAGACCTAATTTGGATCTCCAATCTGTAACCCCCGGTTTTGATCAAGCGAAAAGATGAGAATAGAAGAGAGGGTCGATAGCGGGATTGGAATCCTGTCCATTATCGGCAACCTGGCACTCGAAGAGACAACTGAATTAAAAAAGCTGATCAGACCGTACCTTGAAGAGCAGGGTTTCGCCGGTTTGATCTGGAACCTGGAAAACGTCAAATTCATAGATTCATCTGGCGTCGGGCTGATTGTTTCTGTTTTTAAATCTTTGAAACACCTGGATAAAAAATTCGCACTCGCGGGACTGAATCAAAGAAGCAGGGAGATTCTCAATATTTCAAAACTGGATCAGTTCCTGATTATCTCCCCGACCAATGAAACAGCGCTTAAAATTCTCAAAAACTAGTGGCCCAAAGCAGCCAGAGTTCTTAAAAACCTCAGGCAACCAGCTTGTTTATTGATTCCCCGGCCGCTTGTCCTTTTTCCCTATACAGGTCAAGAATATCCTCGCCGGTTTTCTGCCACTTTGTTCTTCCTTTGTCAATCAGTTGTGTCAGGCCTGACATATCCGCTCCCTGCACCCAGTTATGATAAGCCTCCAGAAGCTCCGGAAAAAGCGTTTTCCTCATATCCGAGAAATTTGCAAAATAAAAATGGATAGAAGACTGTTGATTGGTTTCCAACAGTGAAGGGAGTGTCATCAGACAATCTGCTGCAAGATCCTTGACAGCACGAGCAACAATTTCCGTTTTGGAGTATGCAAAATCTATCAGCATCTCTCCCCACTCCTCCCCGAGGGCTGCTTTGAGCTTACCCTCACCGACTTCGTGAAGAATCAGGGTCTTCAATTCGTTCTCAACCATCTGATTTAATGCCTGCTCTGGATTTGCGCTGAAATCATAAAAAGTAAAAGCCCGACCCATTGAGTTGTCCCGTTTTTTGAACTGCCATTCTTCATACCGGGACCATACCATATTCCGAAGTGCTTCTTTTCGAATAAAAATCGTTTTCTCCTGCAGCATGGCTGGAAAACCATAAAGACCTCTGGCAATTTCATCCGTTGAAATCACAACTTTGAATCCTTCAACCAGCTCAATTTTGTCCAGTTTTGCTAAAAAAAACATCGGGATTCCGCCATAACTGAGTCCGCCGCTGTATACCAGTTGCTTCGGATTTAAAATCTCATTGATCTCCCGAGTCCGAAACGGATCAAATGACTGTCCTTCCAGAAGCAAGTCACTGAAGGATTCCCCCTCTATGCTTTCCCAGTATTCCTCAACATCCCCGATCCAGGGAAGAATCTTCTCATTGGCCACATGCGCCGACAATGCCAAACTGTGCCACCAACGGTAATAGTCCCACATTCTTAAAAGATAGATGCAAAGCCCGAAGCTCTGCGCATTCTCTGCATCAACCCGATCACAGTTTCTCTGTACGGTCGTTTTTAAGGTCTCAAAATAATTCATATGTCACCATGTCTTCAGAAAATCCCCGACACAACAGGGAGTTGTTTTGCGACTGCAAACTTGAATGTATATTTTAACACGACCGCGCCAGAAAATCGAATGGCGGAGAAAACTATTTAAAATGACCCTTCACATAGGGCCGCCGGTAGCAGCCGGTATCAATCTCTTTTAGCCAGAAGCGGGTTGCAAAACCTGAAACAATCAACCTTGAAGATGATCTTCAGTCTCAATCTGCTGAAATCCTGAACTCGCTGCCCCTTATACAGGCAGGATTCGGGGCCCTCATTTTCAACAAAATCATATTCAAAAGCCCGGACTATAATTCATCCATAAAGTAAATATGAATGATGAAGATACTGAATAGATTTTTTCCAATCTGTAAAATTTTCTGACGGTTAACAAATTGAAAACAGATACTCCCATCCGGCTGAACTTATTTTTTTTTAATTACAATATCATACAGTTGGCCATAGTTTCGCCAAATAGGCCTTCAGGGAATGGTAATTGCTGGATTGCATGCCAGAGTATCAAACAGTTTTGTTGACATATTAGTCAGCAAACAAAAACGGCTACTTGTTAGACAGGTTTTGTTCATGAAATAGAAAATGGTCACCATTGCCGGCATTTGTGCGAAACAGAAAGCTTATATCAGTCGTCATCGGGTCTTATTCCTTAATATGATCACGGGATATCACTGTTCGCTGAAATCTGAAGGTCAATGGAAACGCTATTCTGGTCGTTTCAATTTATACTCTGCATTAAATGGAGGTATATTTCAACGGTCCTTCCCCTGAACAAAAATGATCAGCGGGTTTCTCTTTTAGATTGACTCATCGCGGTTCCGACAAGGAATTGCATAATCGTTTTATACAGGAATCATTTAATCATTCAAAGGAGAATGTGATTCATGGAAAATACAAAAAAAGAAGGCAAAGGCATTGATCGTCGAGTCTTTATAAAAGGAACCGCTGCCGGAGCAGTTGGGCTGGCAGCCGCAGGCTTGACTGTAAAACCATGGACAGCTGAGGCAGCAGAGATCCCTAAGAAATGGGATAGCACATATGACGTTGTCATTATCGGCAGTGGATTTGCGGGTCTCGCTGCTGCTTATGAAGCTAAAAAAGCAGGTGCATCCGTGGTGGTATTAGAAAAAATGCGTACCCTTGGTGGAAATTCCATTATCAACGGAGGCGTTGTCTCGGCGGCCGGGTCACCTAAAGAGGAGCAGGAAGGCATCAAGGATTCGCCAGAACTGTTGCTTAAAGATATGTTAGCAGCCGGTTTGCACCTGAACCACATGGAACTGGCCAAGATGGTTGCATACAAATCCAATGAAACGGTCCAATGGACCATTAACGAACTCGGCGTCAAGTACAAGAGCAGATTAACGCAAGAGGGGGGACATTCTGTGCCACGGATGTACAGCACTTTCAATTCCAGCGGTTCAGCCATCGTTCAGCAACAACTGCTTAAGCTTAAAGAGATCGGAGTAGTGCCGGAAAAACGGTGTCTTCTCACCCAGATCTATCGTGATAAAGACGGGCGTGTCAAAGGTGTGCAGATTCGTGAAAAATATGTTTTCCCAAACGCCAATAGTGGAAAAATCAAAACCATTAAAGCCCAAAAAGCCGTTGTTATCGCATCAGGTGGCTTTGGGAATGATGTCGCTTTCCGTATGATTCAAGACCCTCGCCTGACAGGTGATTACCAAAGCACCAATCAGCCCGGCGCCACAGCGGAGGCCCTGCGCGAAGCCTTTCGCATTGGCTGTACACCACTTCAGCTTTCCTGGATTCAGCTTGGCCCTTGGACAAGTCCGGATGAAAAAGGCATGGGAGTCGGCCCCAGTTTCGCCGGGGGCTGCACCATGTACGGACTTTGGATCGACACCAAAACAGGTAAACGGTTTGTCAACGAGTTGGCAGATCGAAAGATTCGCGCTGATGCTATCATCAATTCCGGAAACAAATGCATTTCCTTTACTGATGCCCATGGTTACGCAATCTTTCAACATTTTCTTGGGGAGGCAATGATGCTCAAGATGATAGAAAGAGGCGTTGTCAAGAAATATGACACTCTGGAACAGATGGCAACGGCAAATGATTGTCCACTCGAACCTCTCAAGGAGACAATCGATAAATTTAATAGAAGTGTCTTAGCGGGAAAAGACGAGGAGTGGGGCAGATATTTACAGAAAGACCAGAAACCACTCGGCGCCGGGCCATACTATGTGTCGAGGCTAAGCCCTAAAGTCCATCACACGATGGGTGGCGTGAACATTAACGCCAAAGCGCAGGCATTGGACGTCATGACAGACAAGCCTATCGCCGGACTTTACGCAGCAGGTGAAGTCACAGGCGGCGTGCACGGCGCAGTGCGCCTGGGCAGCTGCGCGACCATCGATTGCCTCATTTTTGGCCGCATTGCCGGTCAGAATGCGGCAATAGAGAAAAGCTGGAGTTAAATTCCAAAAATAACGGAAGAAAATGTTTATATAATCCGTGAAAAGCAAACAATGAACAGGAGGATTACAATGGATCAAAAGAAAAAAGAAACAAAACTGACAAGGCGGGATTTCATGAAAACCACAGCTGGTGCTACAGCTGTGGTCGGAATCGCTGCTTCCGGGCTTTTCCCTGCAGAATCCATGGCGGCCAATATTCCCAAGAAATGGGATTATAATCAGGATGTTATTGTTATCGGTAGCGGATTTGCAGGTCTCGCTGCGGCGATTGAGGCTAAAAACGGTGGCGCATCTGTAGTCGTCCTCGAAAAAATGCGGCTTGCAGGTGGGAACTCAATCATCAATGGAGGTGTCATTGCCGCAGCCGGGTCCCCCATGCAGGAACAAAAGGGGATCAAAGACTCTCCAGAGCTGATGCTCAAGGATATGATGAAAGCAGGTCTTGATCTGAATTATCCTGACCTCGCGCAGATGGTGGCTGAACAGTCAAAAGAGACGCTTCAATGGACGATTGACTACCTGGGAGTCAAATACGTTGCCTTACTTCATATGGGCGGGCATACCGTTTCCCGGAGTCATATGACATACAACAGCAGCGGGTCCGCCATTGTGAGCAAACAGCTGGCAAAGCTCAAAGAACTGGGGGTAAAGATTAAAACCCAAACCTATCTGGAATCGTTTATCCAGGATAAAAAAGGCAGGGTCATCGGACTGAAAATTCGTGAAGGATACAAATTCCCGAATGCGAGCAGCGGAAAGATCAAGTACATGAAAGCAAACAAGGGCGTTGTTCTGGCTACGGGTGGATTTTCCAGGGATGTTGCCTTCAGGATAACCCAAGACCCTAAACTGGTCGCAAAAGTGGACTCTACAAACCAACCAGGCGCTACGGCGGATGCCTTTAAGGAGGCTTTACGGATCGGAGCAACACCTGTTCAACAGTCCTGGATCCAACTCGGTCCCTGGGCCAGCCCGGATGAAAAGGGATTTGGGCTGGGGCCCCATTTCGCCAGCGGAGCGGTCTTCACCTATGGCATTATGGTGGATCCAAAAACAGGCAAGCGATTTGTGAGCGAGTTGGCAGACCGTAAGGTTCGGGCAGATGCGATTATTAAAACGGGCAACATCTGTATCGGTATTGCAGATGATGTGGCAGCACAAAACTGTGGTGGTCCCCCAAAACTTCTGGAAAAAGTTCTGGAACGGGGTGTTGTCAAGAAATACAACACCCTGCAGGAACTATGTGCAGCCTATGACATGCCTTATCAAGACGTTAAGGAAAGCGTGGACAATTACAACACCTACCTCAAGGACGGCGAAGACAAGGAGTTTGGCAGATTCCTTCAGAAAGATGCCAAACCCATTGAGAAAGCACCCTTTTATGCTATGCGACTCTGGCCCAAGGTTCACCATACCATGGGTGGACTTCAGATTAACAAGAAAGCCGAAGTCATCGGCCTCGACCAGAAACCCATCAAGGGGCTCTATGCGGCCGGAGAAGCGGCAGGTGGGGTCCATGGCGCTGTTCGTCTTGGAAGCTGCGCCGTAACAGACTGCCTGGTTTTCGGACGTATCGCAGGCAAAAGTGTTGCAGCGGGTTAAACCGGAGCTTGGGAAGATATGACACAAACGGCCGGATCCAGGAACCGGCCGTTTGTGCAGCCTGCGGAAGGTCGAACAATATTCTTCAATATACATCAGTATGCGTATACACGCTATTCGCATACTGCCACGAACCACCGTATCTTATCAGACACGCTTCACTAATTTCTTACTTCTTTCGCTGCGTTCTCTGTGACTCTGTGGTGAGTGTTTTTCATATTAAGGTACATTCAACTTCCACTCATGACATTCCGAGCAAAAATTTTCAGACTCCTTGTGCTGACGATGGCAGAGTTCACAATCCTGTTCTTTGCCGTAATGAGGGGAGTTGTGGGGATCGGGATCCATACCCGCCGTTTTGGCTGCGACATCGTCGAAACTCCCATGACAGGAAAGGCATTTTTCCGTAGTTAGAGCCTGTGGATCCCCTTCTGAGTCGTGACAGTCCAGACAGGCAATGCCATTCTTTAGATGATGATGAACCAGTGGCAGCTTGTCCTTGGGCTTCCGACCTTTCTTGTTCGAATTGTGACACTCCGAACAATCCATTCCCATAATGCGGGCCTTATCCAGTATTGGGTTTGTTCCTTCGGCCTCTTTTGCCTTATGACACTGGGTACAATTGTTCCGGGTGTCATGGCAACCAGAACATTCCTGATGCCTCTCTTTTTTTGTCTGAACTGGCAGCGGCTGGACTTTATCCCTGGAGTGGCAGCTGACACAGCTTCTGTTTTGATGGCAATCGCCACAACTCACCTTGGGCAAATCATGGCGATGATGGCTGAAAGTAACGGATTTACCCAGCAGGCATCGGGTGTTATACACTTTTTTATCGGGCTTGGCGATTCTCCATGCCACAGGGTTGTCTGTGCTCACTGTTCCGCTTCCAATCGGCACCACGGCTGAGCCATTGACTGCATGACAATGGGTACAGGAGTCATTATTATCCCAGAGAGAGTGGCAATCCATGCATTGTCTATGATAGGCGCCTTTCAGATCTGGTTTGTGCAGATCAGTCCGCTGTCTTTCCGCTTCATGGCATTTTTTACATGAAGAGACTTCACCGGTCGGTTCATGATGGTGACACATTTCGCAACCACCTGACATTCCTGCCATATTGGCATGTGCCAGGTGTGGAAAAACCACCGCAGAATAGATGTCTTCCTCTTCTTTAAAATTATCCATTGTTATCTGACTCGGTCCGGAAGTGGACAGTTTTTCAGACATCGCGATTCTGTTACGAGGGCAGTTGCTGAGGCATGGATTCTTTATCGAAGGCGCCTGACAGGCATGACAGAGCGAACAGTCCGCCTGGGCTTTATGATGGTCCGTTTGCCCAAAAACAGGAACCGCCAGAAAGATGAAAATGATGATTAGTTTTCTCATAACCGTTGTCCAATCATAGAATATTCTGTGTATCATCTCCGGAATCATAAAGGCTGGCTGATAACGGGAAAGTGTTTCACAATCAGTCGATACAAAAGAACTTCCATACTGATAAATCCCAGTGTGACTAAAATCTCACCGATTGATGGAAAGTACGTTGTCGAAGAATAGGGAGGATTATATCCGACAAGAAACACATTAATGCGGTTTATCACAATACCGACAATCACCAACAATGACGCTATAAACTGCCCGCACGGCGCTTTCCTGAATTTTTTCACGGATAATAAAACCAGAGGAATCGCCACACCAAGGATCACCTCTGTCGAGAACATAACGCTTTCAAGCGTTAAATGGGTCAGGTGGACGAATGTACCGCGTATCATCATGTCGATCAGTTTAACGGACAGATATAATCCCAGGAGCGGAACGACGATCGCAGCCAGTTTTGACAAAACACCTGTTTCGGGCTTTAATCCAAATGAACGGGACGCAGTCAAGGATTCAAGCATGACCATCGGAAAACCGACTGTAATTGCCGAAAGAAGAAACATCATGGGCAACACCGGCGTTTGCCAGAAAGGATGAATTTTCGGACCGGCAATAATGGCCAATGTGCCCAGGGACGATTGATGTAGACACGAAAGAACAACGCCCATAATAATAAACACAAACATCATTCGATCCAGTCCCTTGTTCAAGAATCTCAAAATATTGTCGATCGGTGTATTCAGACTTGCCAGAAACCCTTTCAGATTAACGTTTCCAATAAACTTTTCCGTGATAATCCTGAAAATCGGATAAAGCGTACACTTTAAACAAAAAATACAACACTGATATCCTGTTGTTGCTGAA
>JAHJRI010000238.1 GCA_018830885.1 bacterium
ATATTCTTATGATGCATGGGGAACCTCTATTTTTGTGTTAATTATATGATATTTATGGGTATCATAATACCATTATAGAGGTTCTTCCGTTTAAAGCAAGGAATAATAAGCGTTTGCCGGTTTTTTCTCAACACCCTTTACAAATACCACTCAGATATTTGCATAGTATAATATAAGAAAAGTTACCAAGCATATGTGATAGTTGGCGTAATATTGGTTAGATATCAGATGTAATTCAATTAGTTGAGGAAGGAATTAAGACTTAACTTGACAATCCAATGTCAGTTAGTCCTTTTTTAGTATCAGTGACAAATTTCTCGTTTGAAGATTATTTGTCCAATCCTGAATCCTAATTTGTCCTAAATCGGACCACCTACAGGGTGATAAAATGAAACAGAGTGAAATATTGGGAAGTCAGGAAATGTGCAGCAATTCTCAGGAAGGATTTTGCAATGCTTGATTTAATAGAATAAAGTTGTGGAAGTAGCGCCTGCTATGGTTGAATATGGGGGTAAAATGGTGGCGGTGGTGGCGGTTATTCCCTATTCGCCCGAACCCAGATGAGTCCACCCACCCCGCCAGCCCTTTATTGACATGACGGAGGGTGGATTCGATTGGTAAATAGCTAGACCAGAAGTGTTAAAACCTAAAAATACAACATTATTTTAGATAATTACGAATATCGACAAACAAACACACGCAATTCCAGCTTTGTAGCACATGTGTACCCGGTAAGGGGTTACCTCCAAAATTAAGCTATTGTTTATATAGGGCATTTTTGTGGAGGTGCGTAGGAATCCAGCCTGCGGAACCTGCTGTAGAATGCGATCAAGTTTACACCGGATACACGCCCTGTCAATATTTGGGGACGACGGGGAGAATGCCCTGCCGGTGTATCCTGATCAGGCACCGGTTCTGGTGGGTTCCGGGAGGTCTGTTACCGGCAGGTACAGGGTAAAGGTGCTTCCCTTCCCAAGCACGGTATCGACAGTCACCCGACCCCCATGCAGCTGTATGATGTGCTTGACAATGGAGAGCCCCAGACCGGTGCCCCCGAGATCACGACTTCTGGCCTTTTCGGCCCGGTAAAAGCGTTCAAAGAGCCGGGGCAGGTCCTTCTTTTGAATCCCGGGACCGTTGTCGATCACCCGGATCTGGATTTCTGTCTTGTCCATCCCCGCTTCGATCCTGACCTCGCTTTTTTCGCCGCTGTAGATCACGGCGTTGTCCAGGAGGTTGACCAGGGCCTGTTCAAGCAGGGTGACATCGATGGCGGCCTTCAATCCGGTATCGCATGTCACGGACAGGGTGATCCCCTTCTTTTCCGCCTTGGAACGGATCAGCTGCAGGGCATTGCGGACCACCTCATGGATGGCATGCTGTTCATAACTGATCTTTTCCTGCTCATTCAGTCTTTCAATCCGGGCCAGGGAGAGCAGGTCTTCGATGATTGCGGTCAGGCGGTCCACATGTTTATTGATGATCTCCAGAAACCGCCCTGATTTGTCGGGGTCATCCGTCATCGATCCGTTGAGCAGCGTCTCAACAAAGCCCTTGATCGTCGTCAAAGGTGTTTTCAATTCATGGGAGACATTGGCCACCAGGTCCTTGCGCATATCCTCCAGCAAGCGGAGCCGGGTTACGTCATTCAAAACAACCAGGGCCCCGATATTTTCTTCGGCTGCATTTTGCAGGGGACGACACTTCAGATTCAGTATCAGCTCACCGCCCTGGTGCAGGGCAATATCCTTTTCCTGGGGCTGACCGGTCTGCAGGGTGTGGTTCACCATTTTCTGCAGCTCGGCGTTTCGGACCATCTCCAGGAGACTGCGGTTTTTCAGACCCACGGTTTCGATCCTGAGCATGTTCATCGCCGCCTGGTTGATACTGAGGATCTTTTCCCCCGTATCCACGGCGATGACGCCTTCGATCATGCTGGCGAGCACCGCTTCGTATTCATTCCGCTGGCTGACAATGGTCCGGATGCGGCTGTCCAGCTCGGCAGCCATGTGATTCATCGAATCTGCCAGAACAGCCAGTTCCAGGGTATCGGGCAACGGCAGATGGTAGTTCAGGTCGCCCCGGGCAAAATGCTCCGCGCCTTTCTTGATCTCCTCAATCGGCCGGCTGATCCGCCGGGTCAGTATCAGGGCGATCAGCGAGGCGATCAGCGCCGTGGTGATCCCCCAGAGAATCCGATCACGCTGCAGCAGGTCCAGCTCCTGTTCCACCGATGTGACGGGGACGGAGGTCCGCAGCACCACGGCGATGTCATTATCCCGTTTCACTGGAATCGCCACATACATCATGTTCTGGCTCAGGGTCCCACTGAATCTGAGAGAAGAACCGGTGTTACCGGCCAGTGCCGCATCGATTTCGAGACGATTGCGATGGTTATCCATATAGGCCGGATTTTCATCGGAATCCGCCACAACCGTGCCATCGGGCAGGACCACTGTTATTCGGGTAGAAACCACAAGACCAATCTCGTTACAGACTTTCTGGAGCATCTCACGGTTCAGGGGAAACAGATAGGGCGTGATCTTATGTTCAAGGATCCGGGCCTGGGTAATCAATTCCTTTTTTGTCTGATCGAGAAAAAAGGTGCGGATGGAATTGGAGGTGTACCCCGTCACAGCAACCAGTGATATCAGGATGACAATAATAAACGAGGGATATATCCGCCAGATCAGTTTTCTATTCATTTTCATCGCTGTTTTCCGATAAGCGGTAACCGACCCCTCTGACCGTCTGGATATATTTTCCGCTGCTGCCCAGCTTTTTCCGCAGCCCCACAATCTGAACATCCACACTGCGGTCGGTCACATAATAGTCCTCCCCCTTGACGGCATCCACAATCTGGGAGCGGGTGGATACCCATCCGGGTCGTTTGGCCAGGTAATACAGAACCTGAAATTCCGTGTATGTCAGCTGAATGGGATTGCCGTCCACAATCACCTCCCGCCTGCCGGGATGGATCACCATCTCATGTATATGGATCACCGTCTCGGGTTCAACCGTTTTGAGATGCTTCCGCCGGATCATCGCCTTGATTCTGGCCAGGAGGATACGGGGTGAAAAAGGCTTTGTCACATAGTCGTCGGCACCCAGTTCCAGACCGGTCACGATATCCGCCTCTTCGCCCTTGGCGGTCAGCATGATAATCGGAATACCGGCTCTGGCAGGATTGTTCTTGATACGCCGGGTGATCTCCAGGCCATCGATGCCCGGCAGCATCAAATCCAGTATGACCAGATCCGGTTTGTGGGACTCGATCTTCTGCAGCGCCTCCTCACCGGTCATGGCACTGATGGTCTTGTACCCCTCCCTGTCCAGGTTGTACCGCAGCAGTTCCAGGATATCCGCTTCATCATCAACCAGCAGAATGGTCTCGTGACTCATTTTTTCTTATTGGAAGGGTGTGGTTGGTGACGGATGATCTCGCCGTCGATCAGGTGAATCACCTCTTCGGCGATATTGGTGGCATGATCGGCCAGGCGCTCCAGGTGACGTGAGATCAGAAAGAAATTGAGCAGAAACCCGAGACAGTCGCAGTTCTCCTGCATGGCGATCTTGAACGCATCGTAGGCCTCATCCTGGAAACAGTCGACGTCGTCATCCATGGCCAGCACGTCGTAGGCCCGTGTCGCATCGAGGTGAATCAGCGCATCCAGGCTCAGGGTCAGCATCGTCTGCGCGGTTTCCGCCATCTCCGTATAGTCAAACGCGAAATTGCAGCGATTCTGCCTGTCAATAACAGCCACCCGTTCGGCAATGTTGACCGCCTGATCCCCGATTCTTTCCAGGTCGTTGTTGATCTTGATCACGGCGATCAGGAACCGCAGATCAACGGCCACCGGTTGATGCAGCGCGATGATCTTGAGGCAGTCCTCTTCGATCTCAACCTCTTTCTGGTCGATTTCAAAATCGGTATCGCGGATCTGGGCCGCCAGTTTCCCATCCATGTCCAGAATCGTTTTAACGGCCATGTCGACCCGCTCTTCAACGATCGCACTCAGGGAGAGAATCTTTTTCTTAACTGTTTCCAGTTCACTATGGAAATGTTTGGTCATATCAATCTCACCGAGAAGGGTTATCCGAACCGGCCCGTGACATAGTCCTGGGTCTTCTGACTGCGGGGTTTGGTAAAAATGGTTTCTGTTAATCCATATTCAACGATACTGCCCAGGTACATGAAGGCCGTGTTGTCGGAAACCCGGGCCGCCTGCTGCATGTTGTGGGTAACGATCACGATGGTATACTTGCCACGCAGTTCCGCGATCAGGTCTTCGATCTTGATCGTGGCCATCGGATCCAGGGCAGAACAGGGCTCATCCATCAGCAGCACATCGGGTTCCGCTGCAATGGCACGGGCAATACACAAACGCTGCTGTTGACCTCCTGACAGTCCCAGGGCACTCTCCTTCAAGCGGTCCTTCACCTCATCCCACAAAGCGGCCCCTTTCAGGGTCCTTTCCACGGTTTCACTCAGCACGGTCCGGTCCCTGACCCCATCCACCTTCAGGGGATAGGTCACATTGTCAGCGATGGACATGGGAAAGGGGTTGGGTTTCTGAAAGACCATGCCCATGCGTTTCCGTAAACTGATGACATCCACATTTCGGTCAAAAATATCCTGGTTGTCAAGGCTGATCCCACCTGCGGTGCGCAAGCCCTCGATCAGGTCGTTCATCCGGTTCAGTGACCGCAGGAGGGTCGATTTGCCGCACCCGGAGGGCCCGATCAGGGCCGTGACCAGTCCCTTCTGGATGTCAAGCCGATTGTTGAAAAGCGCCTGTTTGTCACCGTACCAGAGATTGAAATTATCGATATTGATGATCGACCCCTCGGGCCCTTGCTGGTGATGATAAACGGTTTGAATGGTCTCATGTGAGATGTCAACGGCTCCAGACATGTCAGGGGTCCTTTGTTAAAAATGACTTGATGCAAATTTACGGTTTAACCGGTTTCGAATATAGATGGCAAGGGCATTCATGGTCGCCACCATAAAGATCAGCAGCAGGGTGGTGACAAACACCATGGGCTTGCCCGCCTCAGCGTTTCGCGATTGAAATCCGACGTCAAAGATGTGGAATCCGAGATGCATGAAACTCCGCTCCAGGTGCAGAAATGGAAAATGACCGTCAAGAGGGAGTTCCGGTGCCAGTTTCACCACGCCGACCAGCATCAGGGGGGCCACTTCTCCCGCTCCCCTGGCCATGGCCAGGATCAGGCCGGTCATAATGCCGGGCAGGGCCTTGGGCAGGACGATATTCTTGATGGTCTGCCACTTGGAAGCGCCGCAGGCCAGGGATCCCTCCCGCATGGACTTGGGAACCGCCGCCAGGGCTTCTTCGGTGGCGACAATCACCACGGGAACCGTCAGCAGTGCCAGGGTCAGCGAGGCCCAGAGCAGCCCCCCCGTCCCAAAGGTCGGACTGGGCAGCTTCTCCGCAAAAAAGAGGGCGTCAATGCTCCCCCCGAGGGTATAGGCAAAAAAGCCCAGCCCGAAAACGCCATAGACAATGGAGGGCACCCCGGCCAGGTTGTTGACACAGATACGGACAATCGAAACCAGGTGCCCCTGCCTGGCATACTCGCGCAGGTAGAGCGCGGCCATAACGCCGAACGGCGCAACCGCGATCACCATCAGTAATGTCATGAGCAGGGTGCCGAAGATGGCCGGCATGACGCCCCCCTCGGTGTTGGCCTCCCTGGGCTCGGCCGTAATGAACTCACCCCATCTGGAGAAATAGACCCCGAGTTTCCCGGCCAGGCTCAGGCGGTTGGCCGCATAGATTCTGACAATCTCGGACATGCGGATCGGTTTGGGTCGCCCCTCAATATCTGTCAACACCAGATTGAACCGTTGATCTTCGGTTTTGAGGGCATCTGCCCGGGTCTCCAGCTGACGGTAGGTCTCTTTCAGGGCCCCGGTTTCTGCTTCAAATTTTTTCAAACCGGCCTGATACCGGACGGACTGTTGTCCGGATGCCATCTCGATCTGTTTCAACGCCAGGCGGCCCTCCTCGAGCCGGTAATTGATATCACCGATCTCTTTCCTTTCCAGCCGCGCAATTTCATTCCGTCTCTCCACCGCCTGAGCGTGTTCGCGGTGCAGTTTGTCCAGAAAATCCGCCTCCCCCGGGAGCAACGTCACACCGCCGAAATCGGCGCTCTGGATAAACCCGATGAAGGGTCCCCACTCAATCCGCTCGATATAGAACAGACCGTCCGGTTCCGTCACCTGTTTGACGTCAAAATCGTCCACCCATTTGTAGTCTTCATTGTAGAGGTCAAAATTCCCGGTTTTATAGAGTGTTCTTCTGGCAAAACCCTTGTTTTCGCGGATCTGTTGACGGACGTCCGCCGGCAGCGCTGCCAGATGATCCGGCTGTGGTTTGTAGGATTCATGCCGGTGGGGCTCCCCTGCCATGATCCGGCCGTCCATCAGGACCACCTTCTGTATTTTCTGGGGGTAAAAGGCGATGATACCGTTCCAGACGACCAGTATCAGAAAGGCAACGATCATGAAGATCCCCAGTACCAGGGTCCCTCCCATCGTCCACAGGGCGGGTTCGCCCCTGGCGGCCGGATTGGATGTGGCAAACCTTTTGTCTTTGGTTTTCGTTTTCATGGGGCGTGGCTGCTTGACAGGGTCTAAAGCTGTTGGGTTCGTTTTCGGAAGCGGAGTCTGACCACTTCGGCAATGGTATTGATCACAAATGTCATGGCGAACAGCACCAGACCGGACAGGAAGAGCACCCGGTACAGGGTTCCCCCTTTGACCGCTTCCGGCAGTTCAACGGCTATGGTGGCAGAGAGGGCCCTCAGACCGTTAAAAA
>JAHJRI010000017.1 GCA_018830885.1 bacterium
AAATCCGGCCCTTTCAGGGAATGATGGCTTATAGGGTCTGCCAATAATTGTAAATCTCTTTGTATTGTTTGACCTTTTACCCCTTACCTTGGCAACAAGGGCCACTGTTGGCAGGGGCTAAGCTCAGGAGTTCTGAAGTTACAGGTTTCAGTTATCAGCGTCCTTGTCATCCTGGTAGCCGTACTATCGATTATGTTTGCTTATGTAAGCCGACAAAATGCCGTTGATGCCATTGTCGAAAAAGCGAGGGCGATCACGCTGACTGTCGAATCGACCAGGGAAGAGGTCGAAAACATGTGGGATCAGGGATTATTCACAACGGAAAAGGCCCTCGAGTATTATGAAAAAGGAGAAACCGATAAGATACTCGCCATGGTCCCGGTTGTTTCCGCCTGGCGGGCTGCAATGAATAAGGCAAAACAGGGTGGATTCACGTTCAGGTCTCCGAAATTCTCACCCAGAAATCCGAAGAATCTGCCGGATTATGGACTGGACTATCAGGTTGAGGGGCCGGCCCTGAAAAAAATGAAGGCTGAAAATCTCGAAGAATATTATGTTATAGATAAAAATATCAATTCTGTAAGGTACTTCCTGCCCGTCAAGCTAACCCAAAACTGTCTCATCTGTCACGGTGATCCGGCACAGTCAAAGACTGTCTGGCAGCGGGATGATGGCAAAGATCCTACCGGGTCCCTGATGGAGAACTGGAAAGTCGGGGAGATTCATGGGGCATTTGAGATCATTCAGTCACTGGATAAATCGGATGCTGTTCTCCGAACTCGTCTTGTATACGAGGCTGTTTTTGTGCTGGGTATCATCGCGGTTTCAGCACTGATCTTCTTTTTTATTTCCCGCTCCATCACCCAGGCCATTACCAGCGGAGTTAGATTTGCAGAAAACATGTCCACCGGGGATTTCTCCCAGAAACTCAAAATCGACCGTAAAGACGAAGTCGGTGTTCTGGCCACCTCACTGAACACCATGATTGAGAACCTGGCAGAAGGATTTGGACATGTTTTTAAAACAGCGGATACGCTTTTTTCTGCATCTACAGAGTTGTCCAGCATTTCACAGATTATGTCGGACGGTGCGGATAAGACTTCGGCCAAATCCAGTACGGTCGCAACCGCAGCCGAAGAGATGAGTGCCAATATGGCCACGGTGGCAGCAGCCGTCGAGGAAACGTCCATCAACGTCGGTGTCGTGGCTTCGGCGGCAGAGGAGATGACAGCGACAATCAACGAAATAGCCCTGAATTCTGAAAAATCACTTAAAATCACAGAACAGGCGGTAACCCAGTCCAGAAATGCATCCGAGAAGGTGGACCTGTTGGGAAAGGCGGTTATGGAAATTGGTGAGGTAACTGAAACAATTACTGAAATTTCAGAAAAAACAGACCTGCTCGCACTGAATGCAACGATTGAGGCTGCCCGAGCGGGAGATGCAGGTAAGGGTTTCGCTGTTGTTGCCAGCGAAATTAAGCAACTTGCAAATCAGACATCAGATTCGACACACAGCATCAAGGGCAAAATTCAGTCAATCCAGGATTCAACCATATCGACCATTGCTGAAATCGAGCAGATTTCGAAAGTTATCGATAACGTCAATGAAATCGTATCGACCATTGCCGCCGCCGTGGAGGAACAATCGATTACCACCAAGGAGATTGCGGCCAATGTGGCCCAGGCTTCACAGGGGGTGCAGGAGGTGGCTGAAAATGTGGCCCAGAGTTCGATTGTAGCTGAAGAAGTGGCGAAGGATATTGCCAGTGTGAATATCTCTTCTGGTGAAATATCGACCAGCAGTGCACAGGTCAAGGCCAGCGCTGAGGAGTTGCTTGTATTGGCGGATCAATTAAAGAAGATACTGGAACGATTCAAGTTCTAATACATGAGCCTTAGCCAGCAAATTTTAACGGAATTCATCGATAACTGCCGGAAGCATGATCTCATCAAAGCCAGACTGGTGCTGGACCGCTGTGATCAGATCGAGCCGTCAGCACAGAAACGGGTTTTGTATGAATTGAATAAATGTGACAACAGTTTCGCGCTTCCTCTGATGATGTATCTCGCTGTTCGGCATGAAGCGCTGTTGAAGCTGTTTCCGATGATTTCTGAAGCCATCCGGGATCGATCCAGAATCAATCCGCGAATTGCAGGCGAATATATCCGTAAGGACGATCCTGACCAGATCGGCTATATCAGGCTGGTGACGGATCTCAACATTCGCCAGGTGATACCGGATCTTATTTGGGTCTTGCAGAATACTTCCAACCCGGAACTGCAGGAGACCGTCATCCGTTCACTGGGCGTGCTCGGTGCGGATAAAGCGGTGGGTGTTATTGCTGAATGTCTTGAGTCAAGAGTGCCGTACATCATCGACACGACCATTGACACGCTTGGAAAAATAGGTAATTCGTCTGCCGTGGATACCCTCAATCGGCTTCTGAAATCAGAACATGCGCATATCCGGAACCGGGCCAAGTACAGGCTGGTTGAAGCCGGAGCTGAGGCAGTCCGCAGAGTTAATGGCAATCTTGATTCAAATGATGTCGATCTGCTGATTCACTCTCTCAATATCATGCGGATAATTGGAGATTCCGGATCCGTCGCCGCGATAAGGCGTTTGATCAATAGCAAACCGGCCGACCCCAATGTGCGGTTTGCAGCTTATGAGGCGTTGGCAGATCTACCGATGCGGAGCGGTGATTATATACTGGCAACTGGATTAGCCGATTCGGATAGTGCGATTCGCATGGCGGCAGCTCGAGCTGCTGATCAACACCTTGATGATTCACTACTGCGGGGCATTCACAACCTGCTCAATGCGCAAGATGAAGAGTCTGAACAGATTGCCAGGGCGATTGTAGACTCTCAGTCGGGGACGCTTGCTTGCAGGTTGCTGGAAAAAAGTAGTTACTTTCGGCAATTTTTTATCCAGTACCTTGCACTGTTCGCTGATTCAAGCCTGCGATTGTTTTACCTAGAGCATCTTAACGGTCCAGAATATCAATCGATTTCAGATGCAGTGGAGCAGGTCCGGCAACAAACAGGCACAGTTCCTGAAAAGCGAAAAATTTGCGTTGTGGACGATTCCAGATTGATACTGAAGGTTTACAGGTCGATATTGAGTGAACTTTCTTATGAACCGGTGCTTTTTGAAAAACCGATGGATCTTCTTTTCTGGCTAAAAAATGAGATACCGCTTGCCGTGTTCACCGATCTCAATATGCCTGATATTACAGGAATCGACCTCATCAGGGAGATCAGAACAAATTTTGACAAAAAAGCGATGCCAATCATCATGGTAACCACCCAGAATGAAACAACGGATTTTGAGAAGGCTTATGCAGCAGGCGCCAACAGCGTTATCACAAAGCCATTTGATCTGGATAAAATAAGGACAGTGCTGAAAACCAACCTTTGAACCGGTCATATGAGGATCTTCGATCACCGATTTGCTTGGACGGGAAACGAACGGCAACGGTTTTAATACCGAAATATAAAAAATCGTAATTTTTAACTGAACCCCGAAAAAGGCGTCAAGACCTGTAAGTAATTGAACTCATTCTCGGTAGGCATACTTTCCAGCCACCGAGGGCGGTTGTTGACATCGCCATCCTGGCGATGCTTAACCACTCCCAATCCGTTCAATCATAACCAGGTCTCAACGCCATTAACTCGGAAAAGGGGTGAAGCGTAACAAAAAATCTACAAATTTAAAGGATTGGCTAATGACTGAAATCATCCGGGATGGGGATCACGCTCAAATGAAACTGGACGACGATCTTATGACATCAACCGTGGAAACGGTCAAAAAGAAAATTAAACATGCTCTCAACGCGGGCGCTGCACAACTCTCCCTTGATCTGGGAAACGTGAACAGTCTAGATTCAATGGGCCTGGGATTGCTGGTCGCTACCCACAACTCACTGCAAAAAAACGGTCATCGGCTCCAATTGTCCAACGTCTCCGATGATATTGCCGGACTCTTGAGAAAACTGCGACTGGACACGCATTTTGAAATCGCCTGAAATAGCCTCTCCCTTTCCGGTAAAACACCAATGTCAGTGCACAAATGGACTTTTGAGAATCTTTAATCGAGGGACTCGCAGATGACCCAGATAATGGATGATGAAACCCTACAGATATTTCTTGAAGAGGCAAAAGAACACCTTGAGACAATCGAAAGTGATCTGCTGACAATTGAAGAGCAGGGGGATCACTTCGATGAAGATGTTGTGAACAAGGTATTTCGAGCCGCTCATTCCTTGAAGGGAGGTGCCGGTTTCCTGGGTCTGGTAACGATCAAAGAACTGGCCCATAAACTTGAGAATGTTCTGCAAAAGGTACGAAGTTATGAACTCTCCCCTTCATCTGCAGTCATCGGCTGTATTTTAACAGGATTTGACCGACTCAGCGAACTGCTGAACAGTTCCGATGACAGTAATGAGATGGATATTTCAGCACAAGTGGAGGCTCTGGACCGGATTTTCAGTCACACGCCGCAAAAAGAGGAGATGGAATCAATCCCCTCCACCAGCAACAACCGGAATGATCCGCTGTCCCGGTTTGATCTCGGTGAGTATGATTTAAAGCAGGCCATGAAGGGAGGAAAAACCCTTTATATCTTGAGTTATGACCTGGTAGACGGGGTTCAGAGACAGGGGAAGTCACCTTTCGATCTGATTCAATCACTGGAAGACAGCGGCGTTATTGTAGACATGGATGTTGATATGTCGGCAGTCGGGGACCTGGAAAGTGAGGGCAAGATGTCCCACTTCCCAGTGTCGGTGTTGTTTGCCAGTATTGTTGAGTCCGATCTGATCGGTGTTCTCTTAAATCTCAGCGGAGAGCAGGTGTTTATTGTCCCTGAAGAGACAGTCGCCGGCGCTTTAAACATTGACACGGGTGTGGCAGAACGCAGTACGGAAACAGTCCCGGCCAGGACGTACAGTCAAAAAACCGCGGCTCCA
The DNA here is from genome assembly GCA_018830885.1 of bacterium. Classification (GTDB taxonomy): domain Bacteria; phylum SAR324; class SAR324; order XYD2-FULL-50-16; family XYD2-FULL-50-16; genus JAHJRI01. Next base: position 4,976 of record JAHJRI010000017.1, read on the forward strand.
GCTGCGTTCGACGCAAAAAAACAACCGGTTCAGCAACTCCGTTCTACGGGACAGTCCGTGCCACAAGGCGTAAAAAGAGCAGAGAGCAAGTCAGAATCCCTGAGAGTCAGTATTCATGTTCTGGATCAGCTGATGAACAGGGCCGGGGAACTGGTGCTGGCCAGAAACCAGTTGCTACAGGCAGTCGGGTTGAATGAGAGTCAAAATATTGCAGCCGCCGGTGCACGGATTGACATGGTGACATCTGAACTGCAGGAAGCCATCATGTTGACCCGTATGCAGCAACTGGCGATTGTCTTTAACAAATTCCCCCGGGTGGTCCGGGATCTGGCAAAGGATCTGAAGAAAAATATCGAACTGATCATGGTTGGCAAGGAAGTCGAGCTGGACAAAACGCTGATTGAAAGTCTGGGGGATCCACTGACCCATCTTGTTCGAAACTCTCTGGACCATGGCATCGAATTGCCGGAAATTCGGGAAAACCTAGGCAAGCCAGCAAAGGGTACAATTACGCTGAAAGCGGCTTATGCGTCAGGGCAGGTGATCATTGAAATTCAGGATGATGGAAAAGGCCTCGATGGGGATAAAATTGCTAAAAAAGCGCTGGAAAAAGGATTTATCAGTACTGAAGAATTGGACGCCATGTCTGAGAAGGAGAAATACAGCCTGATTTTGCTTCCCGGATTTTCAACAGCAGAGAAGGTAACCGATATTTCAGGCCGAGGAGTCGGGATGGATGTAGTCAAAACAAACCTCGATAAAATCGGCGGACAGATTGATATCCTGTCAGAAGTTAACAGGGGAACAACCATTCGCATCAAGCTGCCCCTGACTTTAGCCATTATGCCCAGCCTGCTGGTGTCTACCTGTAATGAACGGTTTGCCCTGCCTCAGGTAAATGTCAGTGAACTGATCCGCATTCCTGCCGCCGAGATTCGGCAGAAAATCGAAAAAATCGGCGGTGCCGATGTATTTATACTCCGGGAAGAGCTGATCCCACTGCTTCAACTCAATAATATCCTGGAGCTTCAGAAAACCTTCTATGATTTTAAAACCGGCACATTCAGACCCGATCGCAGGCAGGGTGTGGTCGATGAGCGTCTGCTCCCCCAAACCTCTTCCAGTGAGAATTCTCTTATCGGCAACGACATGCGGCCGCAGAGTGAGGCTGCAGAGGAACAGGATACACCGGAAAGACGTTCCCATAAGTCGAATGATGCCGTTATTGTGGTGATTAATGAAGGATCTTTCCGATATGGACTGCTGGTCGATTCCATTAAAGATACAGTGGAGATTGTTGTCAAACCCCTGGGGTCGTTTTTGGGGCACCTTGATGTTTACGCCGGGGCAACCATCATGGGAGATGGTCATCTTGCCTTGATCCTGGATGTTCTGGGAATGGCAAGAAAGGCCGAACTTAAAAATCTGGCTGATTTAAAACCCCCAGATGAGAAAAAGGGTGAGAGCGACAATCAGCTGGAAGGACTGACCCGTCAAACACTCCTCGTGTTTCACAACGGGCCGACAGAGTTTTGTGCGGTGCCTCTCCACCAGGTCCTGCGGGTGGAACTGATTCTGTCCCGGGACATTGAACTCAGTGCCGGAACCAAAGTCATCCAGTATCGTGGTGGCCATCTACCGGTCTACGCCCTGGAAGAGGTTGCCAATGTTGAAGTGCTCGAAGATCGCGAAAAACTGATTGTTATAATATTCATGGTAGCCGGCCGGGAAGTGGGACTACTGGCTGTTCAGCCGCTGGATGTCATTAAAGCGGATTTGGCCCTGGATGAGTCCACCCTCAAGCAGACTGGTATCAGCGGCTCCACCATTATCAACGGAAAGACAACGCTGCTGGTTGACATGCAGGGCATGATGCGTGCGATCAATCCTCACTGGTTTGATGGGCAGGATGTCCTGACGGTCACAAAACAGGGAATATCAGAGTCTAACCTGGCGTTAGACAGCGCAATGACTGTTCTGCTGGTGGAGGATTCAGAGTTTTTCCGCTCCCAGGTCCGGAGTTTCATTGAGGAGGGCGGATACAATGTGATTGAAGCGGAGGACGGTCAGATTGCATGGGACTACCTGGATCTTCACCATCAGAGTGTCAGCCTGGTTGTCACCGACATTGAGATGCCCAATATGGATGGTTTCGAACTCTCCAAAAAAATAAAGGATGATGGCAGGATGTCACACCTGTCAATCATTGCCCTGACATCGCTCGCCTCCGACGAAGACAGGGAAAAGGGCGGGGAAGCCGGCATCGATGACTACCAGATCAAAATGGACAAGAACAAATTGCAGGCCAGTCTACAGCACTACCTGAGTCGCAGGTGATTCATTTGTTAACCCAATTCCATCCTATGGAGACGCCGTGAGTAAAAAATCGCCGCCACATCAAGTCGATGAAGAGATTCAGTTTTCATGCTTTTATCTGGGTGAGACGTTATGTGGACTGGACATCCGCATGGTTCAGGAAATCAATGACGAGATAAGCATCACCCAAGTCCCTCTGTCGCCTGACTATGTGGTTGGTATACTGAACTTGCGAGGGCAGATTATTACCGTGATCGATCAGAGCCGGAAAATCGGTCTGGGTATTTCCCAGATCGACTATACCAGCCGAATTATTATTGTCCGATCATCCAGGGATTATGTTGGACTACTGGTGGATAAACTGGCTGAAGTAATTACCATCAACAAAAGCGGTATTGCCAAACCACCGTCAAACGTGAACGGAATTCAGGGAAGCTTCTTTTATGGTGTTGTCCATACCCACAATAATGAACTCCTGGGATTGCTGAATCTGGACAAGCTGCTCAGTGAAGACTAAACCAACACTTGGGAGAACCGACGAATGAAAATCAGGGTATTGATTGTCGACGATTCAATTCTATATCGAAAAATAATCCAGGATATTCTCGCTGAACTTCCCGATGTGGAAGTCGTGGGTTCTGTCAGTAACGGTCAGATGGCATTGTCGAGGATCCGGTTGTTAAATCCCGATCTGCTGACCCTGGATGTTGAAATGCCGGTGATGGATGGGATTCAGACCCTGGAAGCACTTCAGAAACAAAAGCTCGATCTCGGTTGCATTATGGTTAGTTCAAAAACGCAACGGGGCAGTGAAGCAACTATTAAAGCATTGGAATTGGGGGCATTCGATTTTATTGAAAAGCCTGATGAGAAAACCACAGAAGCCAATATAACTCTACTGAAACAATCACTGGATTCTGTGATAAAGGCGTTTTCACAACGCCAGCGCATCCGGCAGAACCTGTATGGCCGTGCACCTGTTCGTCCGGTATCGAGATCTCCGGCATTGCCCCCCCAGCCGGTCAGAGACCTCCCCCAACCGACACTAGCCGTAAAGCGGGCAGTGAAGTCGAATGCTGTTGCCATTGGAATATCCACTGGGGGGCCAAATGCACTGATGCAACTATTGCCCGGGTTTCCGGGTGATATTAACATCCCCATATTCCTTGTCCAGCATATGCCGCCTGTGTTCAGTGCCTCCCTGGCCAGAAGTCTGGACAAAAAATGTGCCCTCCATGTGAAGGAGGCAGAAGACGGGGAAGCGGTACAGCCCAATACGGTCTATGTCGCCATGGGGGGGAAACAGATGAAGATTACAAGCGGCACGGGTTTGCAGAAAATCATCCGGATTACGGATGACGATCCAGAGAATAACTGCAAACCGTCGGTGGACTATCTTTTGAGGTCCGTCGCTCGGGAATACGGTTCGAAATCGACCTGCGTCATCATGACCGGTATGGGTGCGGATGGGAAACTGGGAATATCCGTTACCAGGGCCAGCGGTGCTTTTACCATTGCACAAAATGAAGAAACATGTGTCGTTTACGGAATGCCAAAAGCAATTGTTGATGCCGGCCTTGCAGATGTCGTCGCACCTCTGCACAGGATTGCCGACGAGGTTTTGAAAACGATCCGTTAATCTAAAATATCCGGAGTCGGTGTCATATTCCGTTATTAAATCAGGCAACTAACTGAACCATTGGATTCAAAGTAAATAACCAGCATGATCAGTATCACACCTGAAGAGGTTTCACTCCTGTCAAAATACGTTGTTGATATTACCGGCATCAAATTGGATCCACAGAAGGGATATCTCCTTGAATCCCGGTTTCAGCCGTTGATTAACGATTATCAGTGCAGCAGTTTCAAGGAGTTGTACCAGAAATCTTTGGCTGATCGCACAGGTTCTCTGATGAACCAGATGATTGATGCCATTACCACCAACGAAACCTATTTTTTTCGGGACAGCAAACCATTTGAGCTGATGTCCCACAAGATTATTCCAGACCTGATCGACAGGAGACGGAAAGAGTCCGGGAGCGATCGCTTCGATCTAAGGATATGGAGCGCTGCCTGTTCAACCGGGCAAGAGATATACAGCATCGGCATAGCACTTCATGAAATGCTGCCTGATATTGAACGGTTCAAAGTCACGATCCTCGGTACCGATATCTCCGACGGCGTTATCGCAAAGGCCAGTTATGGATCCTACAACCGCTTTGAAGTGGAAAGGGGGCTTTCGGATTACTACCGTGAAAAGTATTTTACCAAAACAGCCAACGGCTGGCGGATTAAGGATATCATTCGCACCATGGTCCGGTTCGAAAAGAGAGACCTGAATAAGCCCTTCACCGAGCTTGGGAAATTTGACCTTGTTTTCTGTCGCAATGTTGCGATCTATTTTGATATTCCTGATAAAATCAGGCTATTTCAAAAAATATCGCGTTCTTTGCGCTCCGGAGGCGTACTGATTGTTGGTGCGTCTGAATCACTGAGCGGGATTGCGGACGACTTTATTGCCAGGCACTATCTTAAAAGTCTGTATTATCAGCTGAAGAAGGAATCTGATACAGTACCGGTTTCTACCGCGGAGACAATGCATAAAGCGGTGACGGTATCGGATCCCCAGACTCAGCCAACCAGGACCATTCGTCCTCCATCCGTCAACCATGGGACGGTGTCTCCGGCCAACCCGACAATATCAGTAGAAGCGGTGCAGCGGAAACCAGTTGAAAAACAGATCGCTGCATCCAAAAAATCACCATCGATACGCTCCATACGATCTACTCCGGTCAGTCGCCCTGTCCCTGATACGCAAGTATTGCCTTCAGTCCCGGCTGGAGCTGCAAAAATCAAAACAGGGATTGAAAAACCAGGCCGTTCGTTACTGGCTTCAATTCAACATCATCATGACCTGAAGAAATCACTGCTGTCCAAAATAACCAGTGAACCAGACCATTCAAAGAAATCCCTGCTGAATGACATCAGGGATCATTCCAAAACAGACATCGGGCAGAAATAAAGATGAAACTACGAACGAAACTCTTTATCCCTATTTTTTCAATTTTAATTATCCTCGGTTTGATCACGGGAATTTTTACCCGCTCCGTTCTATCAAATATCGTTGAATTTGTATATCGGTTGAGTGAACAGCGAATTGCGATGCAAATCGAGAAAACAGCGCAGTCTGAGATTAACACGATTTATGACAATATCGATCGGGTTGGCGAGAAAGCCGTCGCACAGTCATTGATTTTCAGCAATTTCCCAACCGTTTTGAACGCTTATCGACTGACATATCGTGGAAATATCGACAACGAAAATGACCCGGTTGTCCGCAGAGCACGGAGAGTAATCAAACAGGAGTTCAAGTCAGTGATGTCCAAATATGCACAATCCACCGGGAAAGATCTGAGGCTCCATTTTCATCTCTCCAATAATCATAGTTTCGCCAGGATCTGGCGGGAAGACTGGCAGGCTGAGCGAAATGGTGAAAAGGTCGATATTTCAGACGACCTTTCGTCATTCAGAAAAACGGTTGTGAAAATCAACCAGGGCAATCACGATCCGATCCATGGCATCGAAGTCGGCCGCGGCGGGTTCGTGATTCGGGGCATTACTTCCGTTACTGGTCCTGACGGCAGACATTACGGATCCTGCGAGGTCTTCTTTTCATTTGATGATATACTGAAACCTTCGAGTAAAGATGATTTGAACCACTATGCGTATTTCATGGATGCCCGGCTGTTGAACATTGCCACCGAGATGAAGAACAATGACCGCCACCCCGTGCTTGATAACCGGTATGTGCTCGGCAGCGCCACCAGCGCTTCGCTCATGCTTCCTCTGATTACATCTGATTTTCTGGATGAAGGCAGAAAGAAACTGTTTTCCAAGACAGTGGAACATTTTCATCTGACCGGAGCACCTATACGAGATTTCGCCGGCCGGACAATCGGCGTTGCGGTGCTTGCGCAGGACATCACAACCCAGCAGGAAACCCTGCAGGAAACCAGAAATTCAGGAATTGAAGCCGAATACACCCTTCTCTGGCAAATCACCATTGGCGTTTTTCTGGCATTGATCCTGGTCTTCGTTCTGCTATCGATTCTCCTGGGCAAAGTCGTTATCAGACCACTGGACAAATGCCTGAAATTCGCGGACAGAATTTCCGATGGGGACCTGACAGTGACACTGGATATCAGTCAGAAGGACGAGATCGGACTACTGGTCGACGCCTTCCGCAAAATTGTTGCCTCTTTTTCCAATCTTGTGCAACGGATATCTGGAGATATTGTGCAGCTATCTTCAAATTCAAATGAACTGAGCGCCATTTCCCAACAGGTACTGATCGGAGCCGACCATTCTTCGGAAAAGGCACAGGCCGTCGCAGTCGCAACGGAAGAATCAAGTGCGAATATGAATACGATCGCTGCTGCCAGCGAAGAGGCGTCCACCAATCTCAGTGAGACCAGCAATAAAATCGGCCGCATGAATGCGACGATCAACGATATCGCACAGAGCACCAAACGGGCCAACTCGATTTCTGACCGGGCCGTGATGCTGGTGACCAGTGCTTCTGAAAAAGTCGATGCACTGGGTAAAGCAGCCCGGGAGATTAACCAGGTAACCGAGGTAATTTCCGGGATTTCCAGTAAGACGGATCTGCTTGCGCTCAACGCCACTGTCGAAGCTGCGAGAGCAGGAGAAGCCGGAAAGGGGTTCGCTGTGGTGGCAAATGAAATCAAGGCACTTGCAAATCGCACTGCTGCATCCACTAAAGAAATCCAGCTAAAAATCAAAGGTATTCAGGAATCTACAAATAATACCGTCACTGAGATCAAACAGATTGAGGAGGTAATAGGTGAGGTACACGATATCATTTTCAGCATTTCGGCCTCCGTCGAGGAACAGGCTGTCACTACCGGAGAGATCACCGAAAACATGAATCATGCCACCATCGGCATCAATGAGGTGGCGCAAAATATTGCCCAGAGTTCTATTGTCTCCAGTGAAATTGCATCTGATATCAGCAGTGTGAGCCAGGCAACCAGTGAATTTACATCGAGCAGTACCCAGATCAATAACAGCGCAGAAGAACTGGCAACCATCGCCAGGGCGCTGAAAACGGAACTGACACGGTTTAAAACGGTTGCCCAGATTCCTGATGAAGGCGCTATAAGTGTAGATAGACGATCACGCTCATCAATTCAGCATGTTACCCCCCTGATGCGATGGGATAACTCGTTTATTCTGAATATTCCGGAAGTGGATGAACAGCATAAAAGGCTGGTAGATCTGGTCAACCAACTCCATGCCGCCATGAAACAAAAAAGAGATAACAGCAGTGTCTCTGAAGTGTTGAATGGATTGAGCGACTACACCGTCTCCCATTTTTCCATGGAAGAGAAGCTGATGAAACAGGCTGGATACGATCAACTGGTCGCCCATCAGGCACTGCATAGCGATCTTGTGAAGCAGATTACGGATTTCAAGACCAAGTTTGAGGGAGGGGATGCCATGGTTTCCATGGAATTGATGGATTTCCTGAAGGACTGGTTAACTCGCCACATTAAGGGAACGGATAAACAGTATGTGCCTGTGGTTATCGAATGGCAGCATCAGCAAAAAAGCTAAACAAACCTGACAGAAACTTCAAAACACACACCAGTCAAGGAAACAATTATGTACATTGAAGGACAGTGGATCACAGCAGTCGAGTCAAAAACATTTGCCGTAACCAACCCCGCCAATGGACAACATATTGGAGACGTGCCGGATGGTAACCGGGAAGATGCAAAGAAGGCCATTTTTGCGGCGGATAAAGCATTTCGGGGCTGGGCAGGCCTGACAGCCTATGAACGATCGGCTTTTCTGTATAAAGCCTGGGAAATCATGTCGGCGCGTAAAAAGGAACTGGCAGAAATCATGACAAGAGAGCAGGGTAAACCCCTGAAGGCATCCATGGGAGAGGTCCAGTACGGTGCTGATTTTCTGCTCTGGTATGCAGAAGAGGCCAAGCGGGTGTATGGAAAGATCATTCCAGCACCACGCAAAGATCAGCGTTTTATGGTGCTTCAGCAACCGGTCGGGGTGGTGGCGGCCATCACGCCTTGGAACTATCCCATGTCCATGATAACCCGCAAAGTCGCCCCTGCCCTTGCTGCAGGCTGCACCATGGTTCTGAAGCCGGCAGAGTCAACCCCACTCTGTGCCATGGAGATTTTCAAAATCCTGGATGAGGCGGGCATTCCACCGGGTGTTGTCAATCTGATTACGACCCGGGATCCAAAACCCATCGGGGATGAATTTCTGGCCAATCCAGCTGTCAAAAAACTGGCTTTTACCGGCTCAACCGGTGTGGGAAAATTTCTCGCCCAGGGTGCCGCGGCGCAGATGAAACGTATATCCCTTGAACTGGGTGGACATGCTCCCTTTATTGTGTTTGAGGACGCTGATCCCATCCACGCGGCCAAGGGGGCAGCCCTTGTTAAATTTTTGAATACCGGTCAGGCTTGTATCAGCCCAAACCGGATTTTTGTCCATCGCAGTATTGTCGACCCGTTTGTCTCGGAACTGGCCGCGCGGGTATCCCGCATGCAGGCCGGCAGCGGGTTTGATAAAGACACGCAGATTGGTCCGTTGATCAATGCTGCTGCCCTGGAAAAGGTTCAAAGACAGGTTGTCAACGCTCAGGAATTAGGAGCAACCGTTGTCTGCGGGGGAAAACGACTGACAGAGAACCAGCTGGACCTGGGCTACTTTTTTTCCGCGACAGTTCTCAGGGATGTTACGCCCGAAATGGAGATTTACCGGGAAGAAACCTTTGGTCCGATTGCACCGGTGATTGTTTTCGACAGCGAGGAACAGGTATTGGAGATGGCGAATGACACCACCTATGGTCTTGCCTCGTATGTTTATACGCGGGATATCTCCCGCGCCATGCGAATGTTTGAAGGTTTAAGATTTGGTATTGTCGGTATCAACGACATCAACCCGACAGCGGCTGCAGCACCCTTTGGGGGCATGAAAGAAAGCGGATTGGGAAGAGAGGGCGGTCAGGAAGGAATCGCTGAATACCTGGAGACCAAGCTCGGCGGTTTCTCGATTTAATCCGGTTGTCCATCTCAACCCCTTATGCGCCTGGGTTTGATCATGTTCTCAGGTGCCAGGACCTCATCCAGTTTTTCCCGGGTCATCAGTTTCTGCTCCAGAACCAGTTCATATACGCCTTTGTTCTGTTCCAGCGCTTCCTTTGCGAGTTGCGTGCATGTTTCGTATCCCAGAACCGGATTAAGTGCCGTCACCAGGCCGATACTGTGCAATACCATTTTCCGGATATGGTCCTCATTGGCGGTAATCCCTTTGATACATTTATCAATCAGAACCGTTATCCCGTTTTTCAGCATTTCGATGGACTCAAAGATGCTTTGCACCATGACGGGTTCCATAACATTCAGCTCAAGCTGCCCTGCCTCGGCACCCAGGGAAACGGTCAAATCGTTTCCGATGACTTTAAAGGCGATCTGGTTGACAACCTCTGGAATAACCGGGTTGACCTTGCCGGGCATGATGGAGGATCCCGGCTGCATTTTGGGCAGGTTGATCTCGTTGATGCCTGCCCTGGGGCCCGAGGAAAGCAGCCTGAGATCATTGCAGATCTTCGATAGTTTCACGGCCAGACGCTTGATGGCTGATGAATACATGACAAAGGCCCCGGTATCCTGTGTCGCCTCAATTAGGTTTTCAGCCAGCCGGATATCCAGGCCGGTGGTCAGTCGGAGGTGTTTGATCACCTTGTCACTATAGGCTGGATCGGTGTTGATACCGGTTCCTATTGCAGTTGCTCCCATATTGACCAAAAGAAAGAGTCCGGCGTTTTCCTTCAACCGGACTACTTCCTCTTCAAAGGTTGCCGCATACGCTTCAAAAGACTGTCCCAGTGTCATGGGAACAGCGTCCTGCAACTGGGTGCGACCCATCTTGATGATGTGCGAGAACTCCTGTGCCTTCATGTGAAAGGCACGGATCAATCGTTTCAGAATCGTCAGCAGTTTTTCATTGGCATTATAGAGGGCAATTTTTACGGAGGTCGGGTAGGCATCGTTTGTGGACTGGGAGAGATTGACGTGGTTGTTGGGATGGCAATACTGGTATTCACCCCGTTCATGTCCCAAAATCTCAATGGCCCGATTGGCGATGACTTCATTGGCATTCATATTGGTTGATGTTCCCGCCCCACCCTGGATCATATCCACCACAAAGTGCTCGTGAAATCTTTTGTTCTTGATTTCATTACATGCCTGGACAATCGCCTGGCGGATTTTACCATCCAGGATACCCAGTTCGTAATTGGCCTCTGCCGCTGCCAGCTTGACGCTGGCAAATGCCTCAATCAGAACGGGGAAGAACTTCAGGGTGACCCCACTGATATTGAAATTCTCAAGTGCTCTCAGTGTCTGGATTCCGTAGTAATACTCGTGTGGTACTTCGCGGTGACCCAGCAGATCGTGTTCGGTGCGACTTCTTCCCGACTCGAACTGGACATTGGTGTTCAACACCCGTGAATTGGCCTGGCGCATTCTTCTTGAAATCACTTTTGCCACATAGGAATAAACACTCATGGCAATGGACCCATTGGCTTCGAAAATCCGCATCATGTTTTCCTTTGAAATGTAGAACACGACGGCATTCTCAAGAACCCGGGCGGAGGCAAAATGCGGTGTATCATCAATGATAGCCCCTTCTCCCAGAAAATCGAACGCTCCGAAAAAGGACATCGTTTTCTCTTCTCCATAAGGTGTTGTTTTAAAAAGCAAAACACGCCCCGATTGGATAAACAGGATCTCTTCCCTGGGATTGTTTTCACTGAAAAGCAGTTCGCCAGCTTCCAGGGATTTCTTTTTCAGGCTCTCTGCAATAACTGAGAGAGCAGCTGTATCCAGATCCTTGAAAAGTTCAATTTTTTTCACAAACCCGACCAAAGATTCCGTTTCCATAACTATCCCCTGAAAGTTTTACAGATATCTTCCCCCAAGAGCCTGCCGATGTCGCTCCGGATTCCGGCATTATCCCTTTGGAGGGAATCAAAAATAAATTCAATACGCTGATAGTTTCAGCAAGCCTGACCAGTATAGTCAATCACGCAATGGAAATCCAGAAAATTTGTTCTTTCACCGGTCCCGATTCTGGCGACTGCAGTGGTTTACGGATCACAGAAAACCAACAGGCACTTTGCGTCCCGATGGTGTGTTTTTCTAGACGGCAGGGGGACATTTGTGCAATACTGCACCACGATCTGTTTTTTAGAAACTTTATGTTGCTGGCTGAATGGGATTCTGTTAGTTTTTACCTTGCAAATTAAAAACAGATGTCTATCAACATCATCAAGGGTGATGTGATGTCCGATGGCTTCGGAATCACTGAATTTAATCAAATCGGAGGATTTATGAAAAGAATCATGTGGGCGCTGCTGAGTGTGATGCTGGTTTTTACCATGAGCACGACTGCTGTGGCTGAAGATGTGCTGGATACCATCATGAAGCGGGGAACGCTGATCGTCGGACTGGAAGCGGGTTATATGCCTTTTGAAATGCGGGATAAAAAGGGTAATATTATCGGTTTTGATGTCGATATGACAACCGCAATGGCAAAAGCAATGGGCGTAAAGGTGGAGTATGTCAATACAAACTGGGATGGTATCATTGGGGCGTTGACCACCAACAAATTTGATATCATCGCCTCCGGTATGACCATTACCCAGGGTCGAAATCTGAGAGTCAATTTTTCCAGCCCTTACATCACGGTCGGTCAGACGGTTCTACTCAGTAATAAGCTTGCGAAGAAGATAAAATCATACAAGCAGTTGAACAACCCGAAATACACCGTTGCCTCCAAACTGGGGACAACCGGTGAGCAGGCTGTCAAGCGAATGATCCCCCGTGCAAAATATCTTGCCTATGAAACGGAACAGGATGGTACCATGGAGTTGATTAATGGTCGGGTCGATGCCTTTGTCTATGACCTGCCCTTTAACGCCATCATGGCCGGTAGTAAAGGTAAGGGAAAAATTGTGCACCTGGACAAACCCTTCACCTTCGAACCCCTCGGATGGGCGATTCGAAGAGACGATCCGAATTTCCTCAACTGGTTGAACAATTTTATGTACCAGATCCGAAACGACGGCACGTATGACCAGATATACGCCAAGTGGTTCAAGAACACCGACTGGTTGAAGGAAGTCCAGTAAATCGTACTGAAAAACCATCACCACAAGTTTCGGCGGCGGTTTGCCCGGGCAAACCGCCGCCTGTTAAAAAAAACAGTGAGAAACAGGCTATTTGATGCTATCTGAGCTAGTCAAAAAATTACTCTGGTATCTGAGTCTGGTCCTGGTCCTGATTGCAATAGGATGGGGTCTGACCGTCATGACCGACCGGATTGAATACAAATGGTATTGGAATCGGGTTCCCCAGTATTTCTTCTTTACCGGCAACATCGAAAAATTTGCCGCCGAAAACGGGAAAATCAAAATCCAGAAAATCGATGAGAAATTCTCCCAGGTATTCCTGACCTATGACAATGGCACCGAGGAATCGTTTAAGGTACTGACAAAAAGCCTGGCATTTAAAGATGGTGATCGGGTAACAGACATTGATAAAGTCGGAGAACTTCAGGTTCTTTCCAAGGGAATCCTGATCGAAGGGTTGATCACGACCCTGGAACTATCTGTCTATTCAAGTGTTCTGGGCATTATCATCGGCCTGTTTGCAGGTCTGGGCAGGATATCGAAGAACCCGCTGATCAAGGGACTGTCTACGATCTATGTGGAACTGATCCGCGGAACACCCCTGCTGGTTCAAATCTTCATTTTTTACTTCTTTCTGGGGACCATCCTGGAGTTTGATCGATTTGCGGCCGGCACCATGGCGCTGGCCGTTTTTGTCGGGGCCTATGTTGCTGAAATTGTGAGGGCCGGGATCCAGTCTGTCCATCCAGGACAGATGGAAGCGGCTCGTTCCTTGGGAATGAACTATTTTCAGGCGATGTCCAATATCATTCTGCCCCAGGCATTCAAACGCATTATGCCGCCGCTGGCCGGTCAGTTTATCTCATTGATCAAGGATTCATCTCTGGTTTCCGTCATTGCTCTGACTGACCTGACCAAAGCTGCCCGAGAGGTCATCACATCGACATTTGCCACATTTGAGATCTGGTTCACCGTCGCCGGCATGTATCTGGTGCTCACATTTTCACTCTCCCTTGCCGTTCGCTATATAGAAAGGAGATATTCAGCCAGTGATTAGAATCGATAATATCTGCAAAACCTTTATTGTTGGAACCCATATCGTCAAGGCGGTGGATCACTGTTCCACCCATGTTAAGAAAGGCGAGGTGGTGGTGGTGATTGGCCCTTCCGGATCCGGTAAATCGACCCTGTTACGGTGTATCAATCAGCTTGAAACCATCGATTCAGGAAATATATTAATCGATGGGGTGGATATATCCAGTAGAAAAACCAATATCAATAAAATCAGGGCTGAGGTAGGCATGGTGTTTCAATCCTTTAACCTCTTTCCCCATAAATCGGTACGTGAAAACATCAATCTGGCCCAGATGAAAGTCAGAAAGCGATCCAAGGTCGAAGCCAATGAAAAAACCGATGCATTGCTGAAAAAGGTCGATATTGAAGAGAAAGCGCATGCGTATCCATCTCAGCTTTCAGGAGGGCAGCAGCAGAGAGTTGCGATTGCGCGGGCTCTGGCAATGGATCCCAAGATTATGCTTTTTGATGAACCCACATCAGCGCTGGATCCGGAAATGGTGGGTGAAGTGCTTGAGGTGATGCTAACGCTGGCCAAGGAAGGGATGACGATGGTCGTTGTCTCCCATGAAATGGGGTTTGCGAGAGAGGTGGCCGATACCGTGGTGATGATGGATCAGGGTAAAATTATTGAAGTCGGAAACCCGGAACATTTTTTTACCAATCCAGAGAAAGACCGGACCAAGCTGTTCCTGTCCCAGATTCTTTGACAGTCGACTGCTGAATATTAAATGCTGTCATGAATAATCCATTGTGTTCCATCCGGTTGCTGCTCTGGTTTCTTGGCTATTGGATCTTATTTTCGGTTTCTGGTTTTGCGCAACCGGCAGGCAGCCCCATCGTCAAGGGGCTCTTTTTTTATAAATCTGACTGTCCGGAATGCCAAAAACTCCAACGCGACATCCTGCCAGGGATTAAACAGCGCTTTGGCGAACAAATTGTGATTCTCTCCCTTAACACGGCCGATCCTCAGGGAGGCAGCCTCCTCCTGAATGCCCTGGTGGATCTCGGGATCCCTTTTTCCCAGTCTTTGCCGATTGTCATCATTGGCAAACAACACTGGAGCCTTGTCAGCGACGTCATTGAAAAGCTGCCGGATGTTATCAGGGACGGTCTTGATGCTTCCGGTATAGACTGGCCTGATATATCCGGTTTGCCCGGTTTTCTGAAAAACCTGGAGCAATTACCGGAAAACCAAAAGCAAACATGGTTCATTTCAGCCAGGTCAGGAGCTTTGGGGTTCCTTTTCTCTGATATGGGAAGAAAGTTCAATCATGATCCACTTGGCAACAGCTATGCGGTCGCTTTGCTGATCGCAATGATAATCACGCTGGGGTATGCCATTTTTCTTGTATACAGAAATAGCCCCGGGGAGATTGATCTCCTGACGCAATGGTTTTTCCTCATTCTGTCACTTCTCGGGATCGCCATCACCTGGCAGTTGGCTGATGTAGACCACATCCTGCAGTCGCAGAAAACGTTCGGGGGGTCATTCGAAAACCAGCTGGCGCTTTTGGTTCTGGCCAGTATGATCATCGGGTTCTTGTTCAGCTTCTGGGCACTGTATCGAAATACAAGCAAGAAGACCGTTATCTGGCAGCGTTGGGGCATACCGCTGTTTTTGATTATCGGTGGAATTGCTGCAGTCTATCTCACCTATATCGAGGTCTCTCATACGATAGCTGTCTGCGGTGCAGTTGGTGACTGCAATGCTGTTCAGCAAAGCGAATACACCCGGCTTTTTGGGATTATCTCGATTGGCATACTGGGTGTATTTGGCCATCTGTTCATTTTTTCCATCTGGGTGATAGGGCAGTTTGGACCTTTGCACTGGCGCGGAAAGTGTAAAATTCTGCTCTGGTGTGTCTTAATGATAGGGGTTGCTTTTTTTCTTTATCTGACCTTTCTGGAGCCGTTTGTGATTGGCGCCACCTGTTTCTGGTGCCTCACAACTGCGACTGCGATGACGCTGCAGTTGTTAATCGCAGCCAGTCAGGTATCCCGCTCTGAATTCCCACAGAACTTTAAAAGGCCGCTCTTTCCAAAATAGGGAAGCCGGATTTCAAATGGAAGTAGCCTGATCAGTGATAGCGGTCAGCCTCCAAAATTCAGCGGGCTCTTTCAACACCCACTAGTGATTTGAATATCAAGCTGCCGGCATTGAGGAAATCCTGACTTGAGTAGCTGAAGTCCTCCTGTTCCTCATAGTCATGAATGCTCAGGTCAAATCAATTCTGCAGGCTCTTCTTTTGAGTGATGAGCGTCTGAAACATCTGATTGGCACGAGCTACGAACTCCTCCAGCGTGATGAGCGGGGCAGACACCGCTTCCTGCAGTTTGTCTGAAATACCGCCTGTGGTAACAGCCTCTACGCCAGCCTGAAAAAAAGCGTCAAGAACGTTTTTCACCCCTGCAGGATTTTCATCTTTCAACATTTCCAGGCTCGATCCCACCGGCCTGACCAGGGCCCCCATGTATTCGCCTGTGGCAAAGTTCTTTGCAATTGCTTTCATATGGTGAATGATAGGATCAAAATTATCCTTTTCTCCAAACCCGCAAGTTGAAATCAACAGCATTTTGCGTGTCTTTTTTTCCGCTCCCCGACTGGGATGCCGGGAATGTCCGTCTCGAACCTCAATGAAAGGCATTCCCCCTGCTATTAATCGGTCAAGCATCGCTTTCATCTGGGCGGTGAAACCATCGAAGTAAACCGGGGATCCAAATACCAGCAGATCGGCCGCTTTAATTTTCATTCTGATTTCCATCATGTCATCATCATGGATACACTTTCCGGGATGCTTGAACCAACAGTTGAAACAGCCCGAACAGAATTTGATATTTTTTTTTGCTATATATACCGTTTCTGTCTCTGCTCCAGCTGATTCAGCACCTTGGATAAAAGTCTGCAGAATTTTATCCGTAACGCCCATTTTCATTCTTGGACTGCCATTGAATGCCAATACTTTCATGAATTCCTCACTGTTTCTGGTTGAATTGTTGTTACTTTTTGGTGGCCGTCAGCTAATTCAGGCCCGGGTGGTTCTGATGGTGGCTTGTGTTTAAGGATGTGTTCCCTCTGCTCGTCCGCCATGGCTGTTTTGATCCCATCATCCATGTTTCGCAGACGCTGACTCAGCCCGTAGAACAACAACCCGATTATCACAGACAAAATAGATGAGCCCGCCACAGCCACAGGGGCGCCATATATTTCTGCTACTGCTGCAACCGGAAGGCTGCCCAGCAGGGGAAGTGAAAAGGACATCATCAAAAAACTGGATATTCTGCCACGCACATGATCCGGAATTAAGAGCTGGATTGCTGTATTGTTCAATGTATTAAACGTGCTGATAAAGGCGTTGGCAATAAAAACCAGCACCAGCCCCAGGCCAAACCAGGGGCTGAATGCAAAACAGAAAAGAAAAACACCGAATCCCAGCATGCTGATCATCATTCTCCTCAGCCTGGTTTTTGTGGTGGTATGAAATGCGACTATGGCGGCGCCGAAAATACCCCCCATTCCCATGGCAGCGCCCAGAAAACCGAAGCCGCGGGAACCGACGTCCCAGATTTTCTCGGCAAAAACCACCAGCAGGTTCTGAAAAGGCATTGCCAGAAACATGGGCAACAACCCGAAAGAAAGCAGTATCAAGATTAAGCGGTGTTCCCAGACATAAGTAAACCCTTCGACGATGCTCTTTTTCACAGATAGATTTTTCATCTCATCCGTGGGCGGAGAGGCAGCGATTCGTGTCATGCAAAATGCAGCCAGACCATACAGGATGACACTGACCAAATACGCATTTGTTTCTCCGGTCAGATCGATCAGAAATCCCGCAAAAGCGGGTCCCAGGACCCGCATCGTATTGATGCCGGCAATATTGACAGCCATGGCCTGTTCCAGCCTTGACTTTCCGACAATGTTCACAACAATGGCATTTCTTGCCGGCATAATCAATGGAAACATACATCCACTGATTGCGGAAGTCACCAGCAAATGCCAGAATTCCAGCACGTCGAAATAGAGCATCAGGAAAACGAGAAGGTCGGCTGCGAAAATGGTGATCTGACCAAACAGGATAACGTTGCGTCGGTCTCTTCTGTCAGTGATGACCCCGCCGATTGGGCTGAGAAAGAACATGGGGACAGCTATCGTAAACATGATGAGCCCCAGTGCCAGTTCGCTGTTCATGAGTTTAAACGCGAGCCAGGAGCGCACAATATTCTGGGAATTCATGGCAAAGAAAAAGGCACTGTTACTGGCAAAGATCCACTTGAAGGCGCTGAGTTTAAATAGCGCCAGAACCGATTTGCCATTGGAGGCAGGGATTTCTGTCTTATTCACAGTGGGTTCTTCACGGGACTTGAGGCCCCGGGCAAATGTGTGTTGCCATCAGCACCGTTATTGGATGTGGAAGGCTTATCAGCGCTGTGCAGGGTCGCTTCATTGATCCTGTGTGGGCACAACGGTTGCTGAATAATAGGCGTTGGCAAAGAGTTCGGGCATCCGTCTCGGTTTTCTTTTTTTGAAATCGATGCAGACATATTCTATTTGCCCCCGTAACATGGTCATTCCGTCATCCACCCGAACCATCTGGAAATGCCGCTGAATCCTCAGTTTTCTGTCACAGGCAACGATACAGGTGCCGACTCTGGCAACATCCTTTTGCCTCAATGCTGAAAGATACCTGAAATTGGAATGGTGCACCACCATGGCACACTGCGTTTCCTTCATGATTTCCGGCGTAATACCCAGATAAAAAGTATGGTAAAGATGGGCCAGATCGAGCCAGTTCACATATACCGCATTGTTCATGTGTCCCAGTTCATCGATATCTTCCGGGGTGACTTCCACATCAATCGCGAAGGATTCTGTAAAATCGGTTATCAGCTCTGAATTTAAAACGGATGGCAGATTTTTTCGAAAAAGATTCATCTGTGTGGTGATTGTTATGGATCTCAACTTTCAGCATGCCGTGCGGGAAAAATATTTCTGACAACACGGTCATTTACTGTGTCACGAATGGAACCCGTCCCATGTCTTGAGGCCGATTAAACCCGAAACCCGGGGTTCCCCAATCAAAAGCGCCGGGATACGGAATGTGAAGGCAAAAAGCAAACTTAACCACATTGGTACAGCCTGTCAAGATGGAGAGCAATCACATCTCAAGTTGACCGGCAGCCCCACATCATTTACGATACAAGAGAGAGATATCTGTGAATGCGTCATGGTTTTGAACCGGGTATTTGTCAAATCCGCCGGCAACGCTCTTTTTACTTCAATCGATCCCGTGCCGAGATCTCACCCGTCTTATCCAGAACTGATGGAATCAACAAATTATTTCAATGGGAATTTATGCAATTGAGCAAACCTAGAACGCTTGGAGAATTGAAAGCTGCTGTAACCCGGTTACCGACTGTCAGGGAAGAGATGCGCAATAACCTGATTAAAAAACTGAAATCCGGTGGGGAACTGTTTCCAGACCTGATTGGATATTCTCATACAGTCAAACCCGAGCTGATCAATGCGCTGCTGTGCGGTCATAATATCATTTTTCTGGGTGAACGGGGTCAGGGTAAAAGCAGAATCATCAGAGACATGGTGCAATTACTGGATGAAGAAATTCCGGCTGTTTATGGGTGCCCCATCCATGACAATCCTTTTCAGCCAATTTGTGCTGAATGCAAAGACAAGCTGGCCGAACTCGGTGATATGTTACCGCTCGAATATGTTCCCAGGGACCGGCGGTTGGTTGAAAAACTGTCGACCTCTGATGTCAGCACCGCTGATCTGATTGGAGAAGTGGATCCTATCAAGATAGCGGATGGCAGAACGCTCGATGACGAATCATCGATCCACTTTGGACTGGTGCCGCGGGCCAATCGCAGTATTTTTGCGATCAATGAACTACCTGATCTGGCGGAAAAAATACAGGTCGCATTTTTCAATATCATGGAAGAAAATGATCTGCAGATCAAAGGTTTCCCGGTTAGACTGCCACTCGACATCCTGCTCATAGCCACAGCCAACCCCGAAGACTACACCAATCGTGGCAGAATTATAACACCGTTGAAAGACCGTTTCGATGTACAGATCCGGACCCACTATCCAAAGGAAAGGGATCATGAAATCCAGATCATGGAACAGGAAGCAAGGTCGCTCAATCTGGATGGTTATGAAACATATATGCCCCGGTTCATGGCTCAGATCCTGGCCGAAATCACGTTTCAGGCACGAAAAAGTACAGCGATCAATCAGCATTCAGGTGTCAGCTGTCGGGTCTCCATCAGGAGCTATGAAGCCATTCTTGGAAGTGCACTCCGACGGTGTATTGCCATCGGTGAAAACCGACGAGTTCCTCGTATAAGCGATATTGAATCGGTTTTTCCAGCCATTGCCGGTAAACTGGAAATGGAATATGACGTTGAAGACAGAAATGAAACTGAACTGCTGGAGGATCTGTCCAGGCGAGCCATTAAATTTGTATTTGATACCTATTTTGAGCTTCAGCAGTTGAGTTCGATTATTCAGGTCTTTCAATCCGGGATGGTGGTAACAGCCTCGCAGTCACAACCGTCCAGCCACTATATCGAGTTTCTCGATATTATTCCCGGGTTGAAGGATACGGTTGATAAACTGGTCGATAATTCAGATCCGGCGCTCATAGCCTCGGCGGTAGAATTTATTTTTGAAGGTCTGCATCTGTCAAACAAGATCAATCGTGATGTTGTTAACGAAGAGGTGGTCTATCGATGAAGAAAATAACCTACAGACAATGGGACGGCAGTCAACAGCCTTTCAGTCTGAATAAAAAGGAGATTGCGGACCGCTTTTTTGAGAACCTCTTCAAGGGGATGTCTCCGGGGATGTCACTCGCCCAGATGATGTGGGAAGGGTTTTCTCTGGCCGGCCGGGATTTCAGAATAATGGGGTTGGAGGAGATGATAGCGGAACTTCAGAAACAGAAGGACGACATGCTGTCACAATACAACCTCGAGGAAGCATTCGACCAGCCCTATAATGAATTGGAATTTGCAGTGGAAAATGAGAATTTTACCCGGGCCGTCAAAAGGGCCCCTCAAATTCCGACATTCGGGGAACTGGAGCCGGGTCTGCTTGAGAAAATGAATGCCCTCAAACCGATATCGTTTCTGGATGAAGAGTCTCAGGAAATCTACAGTCGATGGGAAAAGCGAGAGAAGGATATTCAAGATCTCTATGCGTTCTACAGTAACTATGCCCATTTTTTTACAGGTGAAACCGCCCTGGACTTTGAACAGGCGGTTGCGTTGATGCGGCAGGCCGGTGAAATAGAAAAACTGCAACAGCAACTCCTTAGTGGGGAACTGTTCCGAATTGATATGGAATCATTGCAGAAACTGCTTGGGGATAATGCAGGAGAATCTCTGAATATACTGATTCAACTACCCGGTGTCCTGACAGATGAGGGCATGATCGAAAAGGATCAGGGCCGGATTGAAATCACTCCCCGGGGAATGCGCTCCCTTGGAGAGCTGGCTTTTGGCAGTGTCTACAGGCAGATAAAGCGGGACAAACAGGGTGGACAGCTGGGAAATGCCCCTCAAACCGGTGAGATCGAGCCGGATACGTCTAGGCCGTATCAGTATGGAGACCGGTTTGACCCGGATATTTCACGGACCATTTTGAAAGCCGTATCCCAGGGGCGACACCGGGGCCGGCGTCTGGATCTTTCCCCGGACGACTTCTATATCCGGGAAAGGGAACCACTGATCACGTCAACGATCGTGGTATTATTGGATCTCTCCTGGTCAATGTCTGTGGATGGCAGGTTCGAAGCTGCCAAAAAAGTGACGCTGGCACTCCATCATTATATCAAAACCCGGTTCCCGAAAGATAAAATCCATGTGGTCGGATTTTCCACCGAAGCTCGGGAACTGAAAGAAAAAGATCTATCCCAGGTTGTGTGGGATATTCAGCGTCCTTTCACGAACCTTCAGGGTGGTCTGCGGATGGCTATGAAGCTGATCAAGCGCAGTGGAAACAGAAACAACAGGGTTCTGGTAATCACTGACGGTCAGCCAACGGCGTACTATCTGGGAAATGAACTGCATGCCGAACTACCCGACGAGATGTTCGGTATCAGTGAAAACGCCTGTCGTGAAACCCTGGTTGAGGTCAAAAAGGTAACTGCACAAGGGATGAATATTGAAACCTTTTTGCTTGATCGAAATCCGGTTCTCGTCGAATTTGGAAAAGAGGTCGCCCGCATAAACCGGGGCAGAGCCGTGCTCTGCGTGCCGAACGATCTGGGGAAACTGATGTTTTTAGAAGAGATTAAAAAAAGACGACGGTCCTAAAACCCTGGTCTGTTCCCAGGTGCAACGCTGGTCACAAATCTGGCCGGACTTTCCTGGATTGACCCGCCCGAAGTAAAAACGGGTTGACTTTCCGGATCGGGAAATGCTGGTATGAGTTACCGTATTGCTGAACGTCTGCTGGAATTCAAGACGCGTTACCGGAATATCTTTAAGGCGTTTTAATAAATTGATATAGTGAAAGAAGTCTTAATTTCAGGGATTGGTCAGCGAATGATGCCATGAAAAAACTGTTTTTTCTTCTACTCCTCCTGCTCCTGCTTGCCACCGGCTGGAAAGTATACCAGAAAATACTGGATCCGGCCTCCACTATTGTCCAGAGGCGCATGAAACGCGCCGTTCCAGTAGAAATTACAGAGGTCCAAAAAGGTACGATCAGGGAAATCGGGGTATTTACCGGATCATTGAACCCGAAATCACGCTTCATCGTGGCACCCAAAATCTCTGGTCGTTTGAAAAAGCTGATGGTCAATGTTGGTGATGCTGTCGTTCCGGGACAACTGATTGCCCTTTTGGATGATGAAGAGTACGAGCAACAACTGAATCAGGCGCAGGCCAATATGGAAGTGGCGGCGTCCAATCTGGAATCCAGTTTAAGCGGCTTGAAGTATACCAGGCGGGAGTTCGAGCGTATTCAGCGTCTGCATGCATCAAAACTGGTATCACTCTCCGATCTGGACGCAGCCAAGGCGAAATATCTGGATTATGAAGCAGCGTATCGAACTGCCAAAGCCCAGTTGGCGGAAAAAAAATCCGCGGTTGAGGTCGCCAGGATAAGACTGTCTTACACCCAGGTCAAGATATTATGGAATGCACCGGGAACGGATATGGTGGTTGGAGAGCGATTTGTGGACGAGGGGGCCTTGTTGAGTCCCAATGCGCAAATCGTCTCTGTGATTGATATTTCTAACCTCATCGCGTCCATTAATGTTACGGAGAGAGATTACTTTAAATTGAAAGTTGGTCAACCATCTGTCA
>JAHJRI010000018.1 GCA_018830885.1 bacterium
GATGAAAAATACCTTCTCTTCGATCTCCCGCAGCTCTTTTTCAATTGTTTCAATCCTGTCAGAGAGTGCCAGAAAGCCGTCGTTGATCGCAAAAAAATTGTCATCGGGCTCACTGGGAATCAGAAACTTGATCTTTTCACCTTTAAATTTCTCCAGTGTGAATCTCAGAAATGCGCCAATCAATTCCATCGCTTTGACGTTGACACTGCCGAATTCAAGATGAGACATCCGCAACTGCACGATTTCCTTGATTTTCTGCGGACTGTAGTTCTGATCATCAGAGACCACCTCAAGCAGCTCATCATAATCCTTAATGGCATGATAGAGCTGCACAAAACTTTCCAGCAGATCATTCTTGGAGATGGAGATCGGATAGCTGTTTTTTTTACCCATGGGTTTATTTTATCTGTTTAAATTACCGAACCGCGGTCAGTTGCTCTCTCAATCGATCAATCTCTGTCAGCACCTGCTGTCTTCTGGTAAAGGATTCAGCCTGATCCAGCAGACTGATCAGTCTTTGTGCATCGCCGGCACCAACTTCCTGCTTGGAGAGGCGGCTTTTGATAAAATCCAGTGAAATGGCAATCACGTTTTCCTTAAGCTGGTTCCGTTTTGCGAGTGCATTATAGAGCTGGGAATCCTTTTCCGAGTATAGTGCCGCCTGTTCAAATTGCTTGATGCCAAGCAGCAGTTTATTGATCTTTTCCTCAGGATTGATGATCGTCTGTGCCTCCTTCTGGGTTTCCAAAGCCACGATGAAAGCGCGACCGTAATCCGAATCCTGTTTAATGGCCTTGGTAATTCTGATCTTCTTAATCGATTCCTGCTCTGACTCTTTGCGTTTTTTGGCTTCCAGCAGCATGCCCCGGCTGAGGATGGTCTGATCGACAAAATTAAAGAAGTTTACATAAACCGAATTGTCGCTGTTTTTATAAATAAGAGGCGGAATATCCATGACCGTCGGGTTAAATGTCGTTCGCAGCAAAAGTCGTTTGGGGTACTGGGGATCCTTAACAATTTTAATATCCTGCAGGTATTCCAGATTACCGATGGGTTGAATTTCAAATTTCTTCTCACTATTCGGGATGGTAATATCGATGATAAACTCTTTGCCTCCCTCCTTATTATTCTTTTGAAATATTTTACGTTCATAGATCTGATAGGGAAATTGCTCGCCTTCCGTTAAAATGGGTTGATCAAACTGAATTTCGACACCAAACTGGGAGACGCCATCTTCAGGATCACTTTTTGGATAAGCCACAATCTTGGTGACATGATAGGCATTCTTAAAAGTTGTTGAATCAACATTCTCCTCAAATGTTAAATCCTCGTTCTCCAGAATCCGATATACATCCTCATAGGTGAGCAACTCCCTGATACCATTGTAAAGATCGATGATATAGCGATATTTGCTCCCGGATTCATCTCTTCCAAAAGCTGTTTCCGTTGGCGAGATAAGACTGAACGCTTTGATGTAGAACCGGAATTTTTTACCTGCCAATGGATCTTCGTCTTTAAAAACCTTGCGAAAGACATTGGCTTTCAGGGCCAGACGATGAAATTTGTTTTTATCCAGAACCACAAAATGGGAGTCGGTCGGGTCCAGAAACAGCAGGGCGCGGTTATTGTTTAAAAGCAGGCGGTCATCCCGACTCCACTTGTAAATCTGGTCAATATACCATTTCTGAGCGCTTCCGTCGCTGAGAATCACCGAGATATAGTAGTCACTGACATTTTCGTTCTGAACATAGGCCGAGGAAATGGTATATCTCCCAAACGTGCCTTTATCAAGCACCCTGGCCAGTTCCAGAGCGGTTTCCTTGTCTGTGTACTTCGGAGTCACCTTGCCCGAGAAGTTCGATTCGGCTGACGCAGAAAAGCCAAATATCAGCAGGGCTGCGGTTATCAGACAAACAGAAAATATCTTTGGTTTCATCGCTCATCCTTGATAATTGTTGTTGTCGATTCTTACAATACCGTCGCGGTCAGAATCAACCATATGCCATGATAAATTGAGATATTATTTATAATCCACACCCAGGTAGATTTCGATGTCGACTCCCAACCGTTCTCTCTTGTCGCTGATGGGTACCAGTTTCTGCTCCCCCGGAATCAATTTGGCCAGAAAAAGCGCTGGTTTCAGAAAGTTGCTCCTGAAATAGATGGTCGACTGATTGTGAAGATCGTTTTTGGCATTTGAGATATTAACAATATCCAGTTTGATCCCCAGAGACTCTTCAATCTCTTTTTTCTTCTCCTTTCCCAGAAAGACCGACAGTTTATAGGCTCTTTTCTGCCATCCGCTGGCATTGATAATCGAGAGTTGCATGATACTTGGGCGGTGATACTGCTGCAGAATCTCGGCAACCGTTTTCTGAGCATCTGCCGTAGTCCGTCTTTCCTTCATCGTGTCTTCTGCCTTTTTCATGACTGCCATATGTCTGGCTTTCTCCTCAACCTCTTTCTTGTCCGCCATCTCACTCTGGGCAGCCTTTTCCGTTTCTTTCATTGCCGTCACGTCTTCCATCTTAATCCGGATTGTGGAAGAGGTGACCGGTGGCAGTAACTCCAGATTGAGCTCATTTCTGGCTTCAATCTCAAGATCGACAATGAAGACCACATCGTCCCCCACCTCTCTGATGTTTTCAACGAAATCGATATTTTTAACCGGTTCTCGCAGACTGAATTTCTGGGACGGTGTCGGTATTTTTTCTGGATCAATCAGGGCATTGGGGATGGATATAACAAATGACGTCGCCCCTTTTTTAACAATGGTAATATCTTCCAGTTGACCGGGGTCCAGTATCCCCCGGATCAGAAGTATCGTTTCCCCTTTCTGGGAAACCGTTGATACCTTCTGGATAATATTCCCCTGTGACGTTTTATTATTTTGCTGGGCCGTCAATGGTGCTGTCATTCCAACACCAGCCAGTAGACAGATTAATAAAGAAATCTTCTTTGTTAATAGCTTAATCATACCATTACCCCATTGGTAAATAAATTCATCAAAACGAATACGATTGGTTTTATCGGAACTCACGTCGCAGTCCTCAATGCATAAAAAAGGCCATAGTAAAGAAAATCGCGTTAAAAACCATCTACCTGTCCCCTGACACATCATATCCAAATCATCTTTTACGTCCGGCAATCCACATACGGAGCATTTTGCCGTCTTACACTCATAACATATAATCCCACTTGAGAAAAGCCCAAAAAGGTTCACATTTCTCAGCCAAACAGACTTTGGTCCAGCTTCGAACCGTTCATTCCCTTTTTTCCGAACCGGTTCGCTGAAGAATGAGTCCCTTCCTGCTATCATTTGCAGGACGCATTTTTGAAACCCGTGATCTGGAACTCAGAGATGTGGCTGAAACGCCGGAAAAGATATACTAAACAATTGATTTATTGATATAATTTATAAAAGCCCGCCACAAAACCACCCCAGTGATACCTGTTTCTTTTCAAGTTAGGACCTAAGTTGTTACTATAACTTAACAATTTTTTCGATTTAATAGCAACACTTATTTGCTTTTAACTTTAAAATGGTCTATGATTCTCACCAGACGTGCTGGTCATATCATGAACTACGAAAAACTGAGACCCGTGTACCGTGTTCCTTTTGGTCTCAGGGCTGGAAATAAGAGCTGGAATTGAGAAGACTGTTTCGCAAACCGGTTTTACGTTTACGCCGATACCGGAACAAATATGTCGCACATTTCGTTAATCACGCCTTGAAGACGGGTTTTTACAAAGAGGACAAATGTTTATTCAATGTCAACATTGTCAGGCCACCTACAAAATAGATGAACACAAGATTCCTGATCAGAATACTTTTGTTCGCTGTGTCAAATGCGACACCCCGATCTCACTGAATAAGCAGGACCAATCCGCTCTTTCAAAAAAGCAACCCCATAAAATCGTGGACTGTTCCAATTGCGGGACGCGCTATTCAATACCCCTGGAAAAGATAAGTGACAGCACCATTTCCGTTCGCTGCGGAAAATGCAGCCATGTCTTCCAGGTTTCGGCAGACACCACGGAGCCTGAAAAACCGGTTTCCGGGAAAGACAGCAAGGCAATACATGGATCAGAGGAAAAGACCGACACTGGTGGACTGGATTTCCGGGAAGACATGGAAGAGATGTTTGAGTCGGAATCAGATGAGGCAATGCTGGAGGATAATAACCTGGATCTGGACAACATCAGTATTCCCAAAGAGAGCGAAATTGAGATAGACGGTTTATTTGATGATGTTGATGCTGAAGAAGAGGACGTTACCTTCGATCCACCAGATGAACTCACCGATTTTATGGACCCGGATCTGGAAGACAACGAACCTGATAAAGGGCCGACGGAGGCCTACCTCGATTCTATCAAGCTGTCCGATCAAGAGGAAGAAGAGCTTAATATAGACAATGACCCGGATCTGGGAGACATATCGTCTGATGATAAATACCAGCTGTTTCTCAAACCCAAAGCCAAAAACCGGTCCGGGGAAAGCGCGGCCAAGCAGTTGGAACCCCAAAGTGGCGGGTGGCCGGATATTCAAGATGAAACAGACTCTCTGGATATGGATTCTGAATTGAATGAATTTATTGAATTGGATGATTTGGGAGAGATTCCCGATTCAGCGGACTATGATTCTGATGATCCTCTGGAACTTCGGGAAATGGGAAGTAAAAGCCGTTCCAACAGGGTTGTGATTGTCGCACTCCTGGTCGTCCTTTTTGTCGTTCTTGGCGTTTCGGGTTGGTTCTATTTCCAGACAACACCACCCCCACCGCAAGCGACACAGCCTGTTGAAATTTTTAACAAGCAGTCCCGGCTGAAACTGATGGAACCTTTGAAAGGACACCTCATCAGAAACACAAACAGTCAGGAGAAGATTTTCGTCCTGGAGGGTGAAATCCGGAACGACTATCCACCGGGGACGATGATTACCTGGATTGAAGTTAAAGGCGCTTTGTACGACAGCAGCCAGACGGTTCTGTCCGAATCGATTGCCTATGGGGGTAGAACCCTGTCGATGGATAAATTAAGGAGTATGTCCCGTGAGGAATTGGTTGCCATCCGCAAGACAAACTCACTGCCGTATAATATCGAGTTGAAGACCAGTGAGAAAGTCGCCTTCCAGATTCTATTTCTTAATGTAGGGGATAATATCCAGAAGCTTCAGGCGCAGATCAACCGGTTTTCTAGAAAACCAGTCCAATAGCTCGAAAGATGGAGCGGCCGCATACCGGTCCGCTCCTTTCTATTTCTACGCTTCCACCTCTTCCAGACTCTTATCCATATCTTTCAACACAGAGGTAAACTTCCGACTCAGCTCGTCACGATTGTCAGCCCCTGCCTGGATATGTCTGTTTGCGGCCTGATCCGTAAAACCTTTGGAAACCTGCGACAGAAACTCATTCAGCACATCCGACATGGCATGCATGGTTGTGCGTCGTCGTTTGACAGAGGTGATATCCACCTCCAGAATCAGGCCCTGCTGAATGTGATGGGGATTGATTAATGATGCGAATTCCTGGAACCGGGTTTGCAGAAATCCAATTCGCTCTTCCAGAATAATTCGTTCTTCGGGGTATTGGGTGCCATAGATCTTCAGAATCTTCTCCTTCATCACCCGGATGCGATGTTTCAAAATGACGGATTGACTCATATTGGTTGTCTCTTTATCCACCTCTTCGCCATTCTGCCTGTTGGTGATAAATGCCAGTTCGTCCCAGAGCAGATCCTCCACATCCTCCACCTCATCCTCTTTTTTGAACTGCCACCATTTGCGCTTGGTTTTGGTTTTACCTTCCAGGATTTCCTGGGAGATTTCCTGATAGTCCGCGATATTATTTTCTTTTCGGAACTCCAGAAAAATCAGTTCCACAACCTTGCTGGCCTTTTCGATTTCGGCTGCGAGTTCTTTGAACTGAAGATCAAAGGCTTTGCGCATCTGGCACAGCTGATCGCTGTCAAAATAGCTCAGTCTCAGGACAAATGTCTCATCCGGCAGATCTTCCTTATTGGTGATCGCATATTCACGGATGACACAGACACGTGCATTTTTCAGGTTATCGATTGATTGATAACCCATTTTGGAGTTATCGAGGATGGTTGTCAGTGCATTGACAATCCGGTTAAACCCGAGATTCTTGATATTTTCCCGGTCCAGGATGCGCTCGATGTTTGCCCGCATATCCTGTCCCGCCGAATCTGTTCCTGTGATATCAAACTCTTCGGATTCCAGACTGTCGATGAACTGTTTGGCAATAAAATCGTACCGCTTGCTGCTGGCATCATCCGGGCTGTCACTGAAGGAGAGATAGTTCTCAACCGCCTTTAGTTTCTCCATGAACTTTTCGTCGCTCTTCAGCTCCGGTTCACCACTGTTAATTTTTTCATTGTTGAGCGCTTCGATATTTCTATCGATCAATGTTTGGATATGATCTGACACCTTCTCTTTCAGGAGTTGCTGAAGGGATTTCTGATAATGATAGATGGGCGTAATCAATTCAGAATCCAGAATATTGATCGCCAGCTTAACGTCGAAAACGGTTTTGGGCTTAAACGTGTTATTTTTCAATGAACACTTGACGATGGCATAGGCATTTTCCCGTCTGATAAACGCCCCCACATCGTTTTTTTGTCGCAGCAGGGCGTTCGTGTTATGTTCGAACTCCTGTATGCCTCGTTCTAGATGACCCTGTAGATGTTCATAAATGCTCACCATCGATTTTTCAATGGCCTCAGTGGTAAACTGGTCCTTGTCGCCGATGTGATTGATGATTTCAGAAATGCCGAAAGGGGTATATTTGTTCAGTTGCCTGAACTCTTCACGATCTACCAGGTCGTGGTACTTTTTCAGCAGTTCATCTTCAACAGTCACCAGATACCGGTTCTGCATGTTCTGCAGATTCTGGTTGTAGTAGTTATGCAGCTTGTCCTTGATGCTGCCCATGATGTCGAGTCTGTTCAGGACTTCCGGAGGCAGCTTTGCCGTGATATGATTTAATAATTTATCGACCTCCTCATCAATCAGCAGTTCAGCTTCCTGATACTCGTTTCTGCCATCACGATTGAGGCTGTTTCTGCTGCCAATGGCACTGGGCTTTTCAGGATGAACAACTTTCGGGCCTCTAATTATCTTTTCTTTTTCCACGCCTTACCTCCAAGGTAGTTTCAACAAGCCAACCGGGAATGCTGCCTCTTCTGTTATTTCCTGCATAGAGCGACAAGCGAGCGGTTGTTGCTTCTGGAATAACAGAATCCGCTGATTGTCACTGACTGGTTCAGAGGGTGTGATGTCTGAAAGGGCTGTCACACAGCTCGATCGTTTTTCCTACTGGGGTGATCATAAAATATAATGTGAAACAATTCAATAGGAGTTTTACACTAAAATCGTGAAAGCCGCAACTTCCGCTGTCATGGAAGCATGTCCGGGGAGGTTGCAACGGGTCGAAAGCATGCAGAACAGCCCGGCCGTTCATGTCAAAGCGCTGTCCGTTGCAGGATGGGGTTGGCAGTACGGTCACGTCTGAGGATGGGTGTCCGCTATCAGCTGGCGGACGCCCATCCGAACCTGATACAAAAAACTTCGGCCGGGCTTTCTATTTCAAAATTTCGATCA
>JAHJRI010000019.1 GCA_018830885.1 bacterium
GGCCGACCGACGGATTGGTTTTACTAAGCAAAAGCGATAACCCCAAAGTCAGATTGGTATTTTCATTTTACTTCCCCGTTTTCATAGGATTTTTGACAGAACCGAAGGCACACCCTGTTCAGTCTGCCCGATTTTTAATGCAGAAGCTCGACGGAGGATCAACATGGGACCCTTACATAAAATTGATCTGGGTGACCGTCTGCTGTTGATCGATGAGGTTCCGCAATTCCTTTTGAACCGACTCTTCCCGGATGGGTTCGATCTCGGTCTCTGCAAAACCCGCTGCACTTTTACGGAATTTCCAGTTCCGGATAAACCCCTGGACCAGGGCATACCCGCAGCCACCGGTCCCGCAACAGGAGGTGTCGACCACAGAGTAACCGGTCAGGTACAGAATCTCCCGATTCTGAAAGGGTAGACGGACCTCATCCGTGACCACGTAGTGACCACTGATGGCATTGTTTTCTTCATTGAGCGGGTAGTGTGTATAGATACTCGAGATGGTGTCGTTCATGCTTCTCCTCGACTTCAAATGGTTGCTCTTGAAACGCCCCGTATCAGCCCGGGATAACCGGTAAACAGATCGGGAGCTTTCCGAAACTACAATCCCAATGACTGGGCAATAATTGTCTTCATGATCTCGGTGGTTCCTGCAAAAATGGTGACAATGCGCATGTCCCTGAAATCCTGAACCAGGGGGTTATCCTCCAGCATGCCGTACTCCCCGAAAAGATCAAGCGCCCGGTCCGCCATCAGGTTGATCATTTCCGAACTCACATATTTGGCCATCATGGTCTCAGCGATCACATCCTCACCGGCCATGTGCCCCTTTATCAGGTTGTCCAGAAAAACGCGGTTCATCCTGACGTCGGTTGCCATCTCCGCCAGGGTAAATTTGATGGATTGCCGTTTGCTCAAGGGTTTCCCGTCGATCTCGGTTGTTTTGGCATAAGCGATGACCTTTTCCAGTAACACTTCCGACCCCGACACGTTGCTGATTGCCGCCACCAGCCGTTCCTGCTGCAGTTTCTGCATCAGCATGATAAACCCGTCCCCCTTTTTACCCAGGATATTTTTTTTGGGAATCCGGCAATTGGAAAAAAAGAGTTCGGCGGTATCCTGGCTGTGCATCCCCATCTTCTCCAGATGCCGCCCCCGGGTAAATCCGGGTGTGCCATCATCAACGATATAGAGAGAAACCGCGGCATGCTTGTTCTCAATGGCTGGATCCTTGGCCGCAATGATCACCAGATCGCAGTTGATCCCGTTGGAGATAAATGTCTTTGAACCATTGATGACAATCTCATCCCCATCCTCAACCGCCGTGGTTTCCATGGATGCGACATCGCTGCCTGCCCCGGGCTCTGTCATGGCGACAGCGGTGATAATATCGCCCGAAACGCAGCCGGGCAGGTACCTCTGCTTGATCTCCTCGTTTCCAAACGAACTGAGATAGGGGACGACAATATCACAGTGAAGACTGGTTGCCATACCGGTCTGCCGGGTCTTCATCATCTCTTCCGTGGTAATCACGGAATAGAGAAAATCCAGCCCAGGACCCCCATAGGCCTTGTCGACCCAGGTGCACAGAAATCCGGCCGCACCCATTTTTTTCCAGGCGCTTTTAGGAACAATATGATCCCTTTCCCACTGATCCGCATGGGGGGTCACCTCCTTTTCCAGAAACAGGCGGAGTCTTTTCCGGTAGTCATGATGCGCATCCGTATATTCTAAAATTCCCATGTGTTCCCCTTAATTATCTGATTTTTCCGATGATATGACTGGCAATAGTATCCTTCTGGACATCCTTGATCCCTTCCTGAAGTTCAATGACCTTGGCATCCCGATAGTAGCGCTCCACTTCGTATTCGGTCATGTAGCCGTAACCCCCGAACAACTGGATGGTCTGGGCGCCAACCTCCATTGCCGTTCTGGCAGCGGTCAGTTTAGCCATGGATGACAGGCTGCTGTCAGGTTTCCCCTGGTCAAAGGTCCAGGCTGCCTTATACGTGATCAGACGGGCCAGTTCAATCTTGGTCGCCATGTCAGCAATTTTGTGCTGGCTGACCTGGAATTCTGCAATCTTCTTTCCAAACTGAACCCGTCCCTTGACATATTCCAGCATCCGGTCAAATGAGCCGAAGGCATTTCCCAGGGCCCTGGCTGCAGCCAGGATCCGGCTTTCATCAAAATAACGCCGCAGGAGATCATATCCGGCCCCCGGCCCGCCAATCAGATTGGATTCCGGCACCTCAACATTATTAAGAGTCAGGGTTGATGTTGCCGTCAGGTTGTTGCCCAGTTTTCTACCCATCGGTCTGGATGCCAGCCCGGTCCGGTCAGATTCGACCAGAAACAGGCTCAACCCGGTCTCAGGGGGCGAATCATCAAGCGCGGTGCGGCAGAGAACGATATAGAGTCCGGTATCCGGATTCCCGCCGTTGTCCACATACTGCTTTGTGCCATTGATGACCCAGTTCTCACCCCGCTTTTCAGCAGTCGTCTGGATAAAACGGAAATCCGCTCCCCTGCGGGTTTCCGTCAAAGCGATGGCAGACAGAATATCACCCTCAGCCAGACGGGGAAGAAAGCCGGTTTTAAGCCCGTCACTGGCAAAGCGGAGGATACATTCCGAACCTGAGGTTGCCAGCGCCAGGGCACTGCCAATACTGGAATCGCTGCGACAGAATGTTTCGGTAATCAGCACATTTTCCAGAATTCCCATACCGCCACCCGAAAATGACTCCGGATAGTGAATGCCCAGGAATCCAAGGTCAGCCGCCTTTTTCCATATCTTGCGGGGAAACTCCCCCTTGAGCTCCAGTTCATAAGCGATCTCCTTGTCAAACTCACCTTTTGCGAAATCCCTGGCCGCTTTCTGAATCTCCTTCTGTGATTTGGTCAATTCAAACATGTGATGGCTCCTCGATGTGATTTATATGCGTGATCCGTGCAGCAACCGGTTGTGACAACAGGCTTTCAGAAAAACAGAATCTAAATGTTTTGATTCCAACAGATGATGGAATCAGCATGTCAAATGTTATGTTCACTGTCAAGATGTTGCGTTTTAAAACTGGTGAGAAGTCAGGATCTGATTCTCCGGCTGCCAGATCAGACAGAGGTTTTCGGTCAGCGCACCGCAGGTGACGATGCAGACGCGGTGAATCCTGAGGTCAACCGGTACTGCATGGGACAGTGGGCAGGGTTCCAGCGTGGGGAAAACCGGAGAGATGATCTGTGGGTCATGGCCGTGTCCCCGGAAGAGGCTTTTTCCGGGGAATTGTCTGAAGAAAAGATCCGCCTGGAATTCATCCATGGGCCGGATCATACAGGAGAGCCCCAGTGCCTGTTCGAAGGGCAGTGAATGGGCAAAGATCGCATTTCTGTGGGCCAGGACCAGCGGGAGATGATTGAGATAGTCCCGCTGCGCCTGGGAGAGTATCAGGTGTTCATGGGTTCTGTGATAGCGGGTGATGACATGGTCGTTGTTTCCTTTCAGCGCCTGAATTCCGTTGCGGTGAATAAGATCCAGACAGGCTTCTGTCTCCCCCAGATGGTAGGAGTCACAGATATCGCCCAGATGGTAAATGGACTGGCATCCTTCTGTATTCAAGAACGCCACCGCATTCTCGATTCGTTTCGCTTCACCGTGACTGTCGGCGATGATGCCAATTTTAAGAACCATGGCGGTGTCTGGATATCGTCATATGGTATCTGGTCCGCATCGGGTTCCAGTCGCTTTGGACAATTCAGGTTGATGCCATGTGACCGGTTGTCAACGGAGTCGAATAGTGCGCATGACATTGCGCTCAATATTGATGAATCGCAATAAATTTCAATAGTTGTGGTTCCGGTTTTCCGAAGGGAAAGATCGCTTCAATCAGCGACTGCTTCTCCATCACGCAGGTAACAGGCCTGTTTTTAAAACGAGCGAACGTTCGATTTTATCTTGACACGCAGGTCGAATGTTAATATTAAATCACTATAAGAATGAATCTGACAACGGCAAATACCGTTTGTTTTTGAAAATCGTCAGATTGGATTTCCGGGAGTCCGGGGAGAGTCTGTCTGATACCCAGGTGTTTTCAATTCGACTGTTTACCCATGATGAATTTCGCAGAGTTTAAGAAAATTGTTAATTTGCATATCAAGAGTAACTCCCAGGACGCTTTCATTGAAAATCGCAAGGATATCCGGGTTAAAAAAGAGAAGACCGTGGTTAAAAACCTGGAACGGATCTTTGATGCCACACTGAAAATCGGTAACGAAAAAGGCTTCCATGCCATGAGTATGCGGGATCTCAGTGAAGAGACCGGTCTGAGCATGGGGGCTTTATATGCCTATTTTACCAGTAAGGAGAACCTGCTGGTCATGCTGCAGAAAAACGGCCGTGACAGCTTTCAACAGGTCCTGGAACAATCGGTGGATAAAGATGACAGCCCTCTGGAGAATCTGCGAACGGTAGTCAAGACCCATCTGTTCATGAGCGAGGCGATGCAACCCCGGTTTTACTTCACCTATATGGAAGGCAAAAACCTGAACAAAAGCGAAAAGAAAATTGCCGTTGAACATGAATTGAACAGCGACGGGATCATGACCAAGATCCTCATCCAGGGAGAGCAGCAGAAGATTTTCAAATCGGGGCACCATGCGCTGACCACCGCACTGATCAAGGCCATGCTCAACGACTGGTATCTGAAACGCTGGAAATATGCAAAATTGAATGTGTCTGTCGATGAATTTGCAGACTACCTGTTGG
Organism: bacterium; assembly: GCA_018830885.1. Classification (GTDB taxonomy): domain Bacteria; phylum SAR324; class SAR324; order XYD2-FULL-50-16; family XYD2-FULL-50-16; genus JAHJRI01. The sequence goes on from JAHJRI010000019.1 coordinate 4,760, forward strand.
ATGTCGTTGAGGCTTTCTGTTTAATCCAGTCGCAGACAGAGGGCTGATGGTGTTTTTCTGTCCTGAAAAACGGCACCCGTTGGGTGATGGACAGAACTGTCTGGCGTGATCCCCGCAACGGATCACACCACTTTGTAACGCCCGGAAACCGGACGCTTGAATCAGCGGAACGTTTCTGAATTGGAAGAATAAAACTCTTACTTGAGGTCAATACTATGATTGTCATTGCCAAGTTGAAAGTTCAAGCAGGAAAAGAAGCGGATCTGGAGAAAGTCGTACTGGACACACTGCCGAAGGTCAAGGGCGAAGCGGGGACCCTGGTCTACAATTTCCATCGTTCGAAGAAGGATCCCTCCGTGTATCTGTTTTATGAACGCTATGTGGATCAGGATGCGCTGAATCTGCATTCTGGTACCCCCCATTTCAAGGCGATGTCAAAGGCACTGGGATCTCTTCTGGCGGCTGCCCCTGAAATCGAACTGTATGAAGAGCTGGGCAATATCCAATAGACGGGGGATCAGGAATTGAGATCCGCCCCGGGAGAAGCGGACCTCTGTCGTGGCAGACTCAGTTGTGTTTCAGTTTTTCGGCGGTGGCGATGAAGGTGGGGATAAATGTGGTCATGTCCTCGACAATACAGACATCCGCATAGTTAAAGATGGCCGCCTTTGGATCAATATTGATGGCGACGATGAACCCGGAATTTCGCATGCCGGAAATATGCTGGGCGGCCCCGGAAATACCGCAGGCCAGATACAGATCCGGGGTGACCGTCGCCCCGGTGATCCCCACCTGCTGCTTATATTCCAGCCATCCCAGATCGCACAGTGGTCTCGAACCCCCCACGGCTGATTTTGTAAAAACGGCAGCCAGCCCCTGAACCAGTGCCAGATTCTCCTCTTCTTTGACACCCCGGCCCACAGACACAATAATCGAGGCTTCCGCCAGAGCCGAATTCGTCTTCTGCACCTGTTTGATCCCGAGATGACGAATGGTGTCACCCGGGGTTGTGTCCTCACGCAGGTCGACGGTTCCCGGGCTGGAAACAGATTCGGAAAAGGGTTTGAAGGTTCCCGGCTGGGTGACAATGATGGTTACAGGGGCCTGGACAGCGCGTTTTTCCATGATCTTTCCGCCATAAACCGATCGCATGAACGATAAGCGGTCCCCTTCAGAAAGGACCTTTTCAACACCGGTGATACACTCGGCCTGCAGTCTGACGGCGAGGCCCGGTCCATAGTCCAGTCCCTGGGTGGTGCCGGCCAGGCAGAAATGAGTGAAGCCCTTTTCGCGAAACAGATCGGTCAGAATCGTTTTGGTTCGTTCGGAATGGTACAGTCCCCCTTTTCCAGTATCGACAGCGATGACCGAGCGGCCGCTTTGCCTGGCAAGTGCCTGCGCCAGCGCCTCGGGCTTTTCATCCAGTAGGACAAGAGCGATCTCATCAGCGTCGCCTGAACTGAAATCACAGGCGCAGGTCAGCGCTTCCCAGGATGCGGTTCGGAATTTTCCTTCAAATGATTCGAAGATAACAGCGGTTTTTTTTGTCATGGTCACTCAATGGATGCTTTATGGTATGATCGCCTTCTCCTGCAGGATACGAAAAAGCTGTGCGGCCTTCTCCTCCTGGGTGCCCGGCAGAACTTCTGCGGCGCGGGTTTTTTCCGGATAATGCAGGTCTGTTATGGTTGTTGCCGGTTGAGACGTGAGGGTACCCGCCTCGACCGTTTCCAGTCTGGCCCGCTTGGCTCTCATCACGTTCGAGAGCGACGGGTAACGCGGGGTATTGATCCCTGATTGAACTGTCAGCAGGGCGGGCAGATTTAACTCCAGAAGCTCCCTGTAGCCGCCTTCGATTTCCCGCTCCGCGGCAACGGTTCCCTGGTCCGGGCGGGTACTCTCGGCGATGACCGAAGTCGCACCCGGTATGCCCAGGTATTCTGCCAGCATGGGGCCGACCTGGCCCTGCATCTGATCTTCGGACATGACCCCGGTCAGAATCAGATCATATTCCCGGGTTTGCGTGATGTCCGCGATCCAGCGTGCCACCTGGTCGGCGGGAAAAAGACGGTCCTCCCCGGTCAGGATATGGATGCCGTGATCCGCACCCATCCCCATCGCCCGTCGGACAACGGCCGCCGCAGATTCGGGACCGACAGTCAGGGCGTCAATGGTGATATCGGGAAACTGCTTCTTGATCAACAGCGCTTCCTCCACCGCATATTCGTCAAAGCGGTTCATCCTGAACGCCGTCAAGTGATCGAATACAATTCCTTGACGGCTTTCGTTGATCTTTATTTCAGCCTCCGGGTCAAATTCCGGAACCTGTTTGACACATACCAGTATTTTCATAATTTTGTGTTAATAAAAAATCTTCTTTTCAGCTATGGTCTATCAGACCGGGATTGATCCTCGTTATCTCTGCGTCCTGTATTTGAAATTACGTTGTCACAAAAACAGTGTCAAGAAAAATAGAGCATATGTTCGTTTTCTCTTGACATCCAATTTCGAACGTTGTTACAACTGTTTTCTGAATCAGGATGAACCTTCAGGCGGCATTAACCCGTTATTTGCAGGTTGGGTCGGGATGTCCGCCGGTGCTTTGTCCCGGACCGTTTCTTATTTTGAAGCAGCCTGAAAAAGGTCGGAAAATTGCCCGGATGTGAATGGGCAGCCATTTTTAGGGGATACGGTTTTCGGAAGGTCACTGCAAAGCCACCGGTGTCCGGTTTCGGACGGTTCAATCTTGTAGAATTCCAGTACGGATAGAGATGACTCAAAGCGCCGACAGTAAAAAGGATTACCAGTCTTTTCTGAAGGTGATCGATTTTCAAAAAGAGGATTTTTATAAGCTGGCATTTTCGGAGGATTGCAGGAGTATAAGGATCAAGAAGGAGAAAGTGGCGATCAAAAATCTGGAAAAGATATTTGAAGCCACTTTTCGTATTTGCACCCGCAAAGGCTTTCAGGGAATGACCATGCGGGACCTGAGCACGGAGTCAGGCCTCAGTATGGGGGCTCTCTATTCCTATTTTGCCACCAAGGAGGAGCTGCTGAACACCCTGCAGCGGGTCGGTAACAGTATTGTCTCCCGGGTGATGAAAGAGTGTGTGGCCGGTATTACAGAACCCCGGGAAAAGCTGAAAACCATCCTGCGGACCCATCTTTATCTGAGTGAAATGATTCAGCCCTGGTTTTTCTTCTCCTA
>JAHJRI010000239.1 GCA_018830885.1 bacterium
AGTCAGATTGGTATTTTCATTTTACTTCCCCGTTTTCATAGGATTTTTGACAGAACCAATTGATTGGATTAATGTCCAACCAGCGGTTAAAAAAACGAGCAAAAAACCCGATCGTACACTGCTTTCTTCTATAATTGTGACTCGATCGTTAAACCGGATCATCTCCCGGCGATGATCCCATCCTTTTTCAAGGCAGCAATCTCCTCCTCCTGAAAGCCGGTATCTTTGATGACTTCGTCTGTGTGCCACCCCAGGGGCGGCGGGGTGGTTCATTCAGGGGTATGCCACTCTGTCAAAAACTTTCATGTCATGATTAGGCAATACATGATCCGCCATCCTTTCTATTTTACGGAATGACTGGTAACAGTCCTCGATGTTAACATGAATCCCCGGTGGGATCTGGTTTTCCCAATTTTCTGTTATATTTACAGTATCCGACGGAATGCAGTAATTGCCATTGTTGGTGGATATCAATACCCCTTGTAACCCGGGCGTGTGGCCAGGGAGATGAAGCAATTTCACACCGGGAAAAAGGTCAACATCACCATCCATAACGCGAAATCTGGAGACACTGTTAACCCATTTCGGATTTCTTTTAAATATTGCTGCTTCATACATCGCCCCAAAAATTTCAAGAGGTGCTACGGCGAATTCCAATTCTCTCCTTTGCACATAAATATCAGCGTTGGGAAACAACGAAAAATTACCGCAATGGTCCCAATGAAGATGGGTTGAAATGACAATCCCTACCTCGGATGGATCTACACCCGCATTTTTCAATGCCTGTGCAGGCTCCTCATGGTCTTCCTGATGGATGCTGACACCCCGCTCCTTGAACACGGTCCCGGGATCTGCGGGTCCCGCATCCACAACGACCAATTTCTCACCCCCTTCTATTACCCAGACGATAAAGGGTACTTTTACCTTTGTCCCCTGGTCATGAAGATAGGTCAGAATCGATTTGTCGATTTCCCCCGTACCGACACACACCGGTTTAATTTTTAAAGCCATCTCTTTTCCAATTTGAATATCTTATACAATGTCAATGTCATTTAGTTAAGCCGCTTGCTGAGTGTCTGCGATGGACCTGTTTGAATTGCTTGGAGACGCTTCCTAGTGGATCTTAACGAAGCGAAGCGGCCGAGGGCCCAATTGTATGAGCAAAGCGAGTTTTGGGCCCTCAGCGAAGCAAGTGTTAGATCATCTTGAAACGGATCCGCAATTGAAACGGGTCCATTGCAGACACGGGATTTAAAGCTTAACTAAATGGCATTGTATACAATGTCGTTACCATAAGCGACTGGTTCCGCACCAACAGTTCCGGTTTTCAAGAAACGCATTCATCCTTACACACCAACCCCTTGATGCTGACTGAGATCCATTTATTCAAGGTGCCCTTAAGTGAACAGCATTGATATTTTATAAACTGATCAGAAATAAGCTGATTTGTGGAAAAAGCGTGAGAATCGCTAAAACAGAAAGCATCATCATCCAGAAGGGAAAGACTCCTCTGAATATTGTGTTGATTGGCACATCTTTTATTATCCCGGACATGGCAAATACGTTCATCCCTATGGGGGGTGTCAGGACTCCGATCTCCAAGAGAATGGTGACATTTATGCCAAACCAGATTGGATCGAATCCGAGATGGATAATCGTTGGAAATATAATCGGCAGTGTCAGGATCATTGCCGGAATGACATTCATCACACAGCCAAGCAACAGATAGAGAATGTAAATGGCGAAAAGCGTCCCATACCGGTTAACATCCAGACCGGTAACAAAATTTGCCAGTGTCATTGGCACCTGGCTGATCGCAAGAAGCTGACCCAGTGAGTTGGCATAAACGAAGATAAAAAGGATCAGGGACGTCATCTTTGACGCTTCTATAATGCTGTCAAAAAATATTTTAAAATTAAGACGGTTTGTAAAAATACCCATTATCACAACTGCAAATGAACCTATGGCGGCAGCCTCGTAGGCTGTGAATATACCGCTGTAAATCCCGCCTAACACCAAAATAAACAGGATAATGATATGCCAGGCGTTTTTCAGACTAGACAATTTTTCTGTCAGTGTTGAACGATTCCCGGGAGGACCCAGTTCGGGATTTCGTTTGCAGATCACATATATGTAGAGCATTAATGCCAGTGCTTCCAATATGCCGGGCAAGAGAGCAGCAAGAAAGAGCTTTCCGATCGATTGCTCGGTGATGATGCCGTATACCAGTAATCCCAGACTCGGAGGAATCAGAATACCCAGGGCGCCTCCCGCACAAATGCAGCCTGTGCTTAATCTCTCACTGTATTTACGTGCTTTCATCTCCGGATAGGAAATGGCACTCATCGCAACCACGCCTGTGGTACTGTCTCCGACGATGGCAGCAAAACCACCACACCCCGCAACTGTGGCGACAGCCAGACCGCCGGGAAGACTACCCAGCCATTTGTATGCCGTTTCGTAGATGTCTTTTCCAAAACCGATACTGGACGCCATGATTCCGAGAAAAGCAAACAGTGGGAAAACACTCCAGATATAGTCTGATGCAATACTCTGGGAAGTCATGCTTAAAAGGGTTCTGCCGGCTTCCGGAGAGACAAGGTAACTTAAACCGAAAAGCGTGATAAAGGCCATCGCCGCACCAATGTGAACGCCCAGGAAAATCAGGACAAACATGAATATTAACGAGACTATTCCCGCTATTCCTGAAGACGTTTTTATCGGTATAACGCTTGGATCAAGTGCCAAAAAAAACAGTCCTGCAACGATGACAATGGACGGAATCAGATAAAGTGCGACGTTATCCCCGCCTGCAATTATTTCACCGGTTGATTCCAGGAAGTCGATCAACAGTGCGACTGCAAAAAAGACCAGAAATATGGCTGTTGCAAAGGCAAATGGCGCAAACGGGATGCGGAGAAGGCCGGTGTTTCCCTGTTCATTCCAAAGCGTTTGCGCCTCAATGAATGTCCCAACAGCTATGACAACAATCACACCAAATGCCAGTAAATCAGCAGCTGTAATGACGCTTTGTCTAACCTGCTTTGAAAACTTGTTGATGAAAATGTCGACTCTGATATGGGCACTTTTCAACGCCGTATAGGACATACCGCCGAAGACAGCAAGAATCATCAACACCCGCACCACCTCAGTGGCCCCAGGCAAGGATATATTGAAAACATTCCGTGACGTGACATCCACAACAATAACCATCATCATCAAAATCACAGCTGCTCCGGATACAATGATGCTCCCAAAACCAAACGGATAAAGGGTCCTTTTCAATATCCTGGATAATTCGACTAGCCACATGACGTTTTTTTCCGTTAGTGTTATAGATGTCCCGGAATCATGGATAGAAATTCGCAACAGTTGCTCTACCTGTCGGCAATCAGGTGTCCTGGCTCTGTTAAAAAACTTTAACCCGGTATAGAGGAAAATTTTTTCATCTCATATAAACAGTTTCATCCCCTTGACTGGGAGATTTGTATGAAATCTCCCAGGTCGGATGGTTTAAAGGCTATTCATAGCTATACATTTCAGTCCACCTGAGTGTATCCTGCAGAATGGCCTCAGCCGGGTAACCTCGGCTTTTCATTCGTTCCGTCCATTCATCCCACAACGGTTTATAAAGCTTCTTGATTTGTTCCCGATCTGCTTGTGACAACTCGATCGTGGTTTGCCCCTTTTCCGGTGTAATTTCTTTGAATCGCATGTCATGACTGGTAGTCGCCACACTCCAGTTGGTCTTGTTACTCAGCGATGCGCCAAGTAGTTCGAATTTTTTCTGTTCTTCAGGCGTAAATTTATTCCAGGTGTTTCGATTAAACAACCAATGGGCGATACCCGGTGATAGCCTCAGCAATGTATGATACTTGGCAATTTCATGTAAATGAGTGATATTTACAATGGCCCAGGCCGCAATTACACCATCGACAACCCCCCTTTCCAATTGGATATACATGTCTGTCCAGGGAATCGTCGAAGCCGATGCCCCCAGTAATTCCATGGCCTTGGCACTTTCAGGCGTTTGGCAACCAATTTTCATCCCTTTAAGATCGGCCAGGCTGCGAACCGGTTTTCTTGAATGCAAATCGGACAACAGGAACTGACTGGTTGCGATGTATTTGACTTTTGGGCTGAATTGTTTTTCGAACGCTGGATACTTCTCGAAAAGGTCTGCAAAAGCCAGATTGCTGGCTGCGATGGTTGATGCAATACCTGGAACCTGGAAGAGTTCGGATAGTGGAAATACGCCTGGAGAAATCCCCGTATTGACAAAGGCGAAGTCAACGATTCCCGCCTGCAAAGCCCGGTAGTGGTCCTTCAGCGGGACGAGAGAATTGCTCCAGTATAACGTCACCTTTGCCCGACCACCAGTAATTTCTGCAAAATTATTCTTTATCCAATCCCCTAGAACGCCAAAAGCAGAATTTTGTGCAGCCGGTACAGGAACCTTAATCTCAATTTCAGGCAGGTTCGTCTGGCTGGCGGCAAAACCGGTCGTCGGCAGAACCGCAGTTCCGACCGCCCCGGCTGCCAAGACTTTCGAAAACTCCCGTCGGGACATCTGTTTCTTTTGTTTACTCATGTTCCTCCACTTTCTCAGGTTATGATTGATTCCCAATGAACCGGGTTTTTCAACCCGGCTGACAGTTCCGGGAAATCGCTGGAATCGACTCATTCCCCGGTAGCGACTGCCCGTCTGGCGTCTGACAATGAGTGACTGACGCCCATTCCACTGCTACCTCCCCTCGATCAGTTTTTCGGCCCTGAAAGTCCGAATCTCCTCCTCGCTGAAGCCAGCGTCTTTGAGGACTTCGTCCGTGTGCCACCCCAGGGGCGGTGGTGGTAATTGGCTATCTCCCCCGGACCGGGACAGATGCCAGGGTTTGTTCAGCATTTGGATCGGACCGGCGGTGGGGTGGTCCACCGTTTTGACCATCCTGGTAGCCAGAATCGACGGGTCCTCGAAGGCCTGTTCCA
>JAHJRI010000240.1 GCA_018830885.1 bacterium
CTCTTTCCGCTTACAGGTACCCACACATATTGGGTGCAGCCACACCCAATTGCAGGAAGCCCCCCGGCCTGGAAAATGGGGGAGAAAAACCTTTGCCAATATCCGTTGTTTAAGCGATGATTCAGGTACAAGCAAAACACTTCCAACTGACAACAAACGCCTGAATCAGGACCGTTGCCCGATTCGGGACAACAGTATCAAATCAGCTGATAACAATCGCCCATGCTGGAAATTTATATTGAACGTCTCTCTGCGACGGCTCCCTTTCCCAGCGGGAGATCACCTATGTTAAATATATCGGTAACAAAGCGGGGATCGGTGACACCTGTTCATTGAAGGTCATCGGCTGGGCAAGGGACAATTACCATTTAAAGAAACGAAAGCAGGAATTGCTGCAGGAAAATTGAATCCCGCGCCGGTATCACATTTGCATTTCAATGGAGAAATACTGCCTCCCATCGAAACCGTAGGGCTCTGACACAACGGACCTGTTGCGATGCCGTGTTTCAGAAGAATGGAACGGATAATCGGTGGTGACAGCAGAAACGGTATACGATGATTGGTATTGAGGAAGAGGTAAAGATGAAACAGATTTCGATCATACTGCTATTTTTGATCCTGTCCTTTTCAACGGGCAGTTTATTCGCCCAGGAGGAGGCCCCGGAAAAACGCAACTGTAAAACCCGGGCCGAAATCAGGCATACCCACCGACTGGAGTATCGTGCCGCCGATGGCACCTATCGTGGATGTCAGGTCAAGACTGACTTCTATTTTCAGATTAAAAAGACAAACCGGGGCAGTCCCAGAAAAAATATCGAGATCTGCGAAGAGGGAAACCTGCGATATTCACCGAGAATTGGTCCCTCTTACGAAATATGCCCCTGAGAAAAGCAGGCACGATTTTCAATTCCGGGGGGCACCTTTATTGATATTTTTCGACCAGGACCCCATTCTGGTACTCCAGAGTTTCAACCTTGCCATCGGGGTGTTTTCTCTTTCCAGGGCCGTGTTTGACATCATTCTGCCAGGTTCCTGAAAATTCGATACCATCCGGAAAGAGATACCGCCCCTTGCCATGCCACATGTCGTTTTTCCATTCTCCGGTGAACACTTCCCCGCTGAGATAGGTCATTTTTCCGGTTCCGGTCCTGCGATCGTTCTTCCAGTTGCCCTCATATGTTTCATTTTCGGTATAAATCATGACACCGAACCCATGTCGATTTCCGTTCTTCCATTTTCCGGTATAGCGTTCCTCTTCAGGGTATATCATCGTCCCCTGGCCTTCCCGCCGGCTGTTTTTCCAATCTCCCTCATACCGGCCGCCATCTTCCCAGGCATAAATGCCGTATCCATTCGTGCAGTTACCCTCCACACAAACACCTTCCGTCGCAAAGGCTCCCTGTTGGGACAGGGTTAAAAACATCAGCAGGATCCAAAATCTTTTCATACCCTCCTCGCAGTAAAAATCCGGTTTGTCCGTGTCAATCCGCATCCCGGGATTCAGAACCCCGTTCCAATATCATAAACGCGCGCTCAGCATATAATGTCGTTTCACATTTTGCAATCTGAATAGCGGCGGATTTGAAAAATCGTTGTATCTGTTCAGGTTCAGCGATAGACGCGAAGACCTGTATGTCATTGAACTCATTCTCGACGTTCTTCACTGCGGATCTCGCGAATTCAGCCATGCGGCTCTGCATCCATTCAATCACACACAGGTCTCAGCTTCCTCCCGAAAAAAGGGGTGAATCGTCACCAATCGCTTTTCACTACCGTCCAACCCTGGTTTTCCAGATCCCTCCCGTTGCCCGCAGGCAGTGGCTTCGGTCTGCCACGCGGAGCATCCGCTCATCTTCTGCGGGGATTGGCAATGGTTCCCTGATATGATAGCTTTGAGATTCCGGAATACAAGAATCCATCGCTTTTTTCAGGAGTATCGATGAAAACCCGCCACCTGTTTTTTCTGTTCACCCTGCTGTTTCCGCTTTTAGCGCCCTTCGACCTGGCCGGACAGCAGCCTGATGGATCCGCTGTCACTCACTTTCAATGGGTTCCTGGTTCGGAAGAGACCCCGGGGTTACTGGGCACTGATGACGGCTTTCGGTTTCAGCAGGGCCATTTTGTGATAACAGGACCCCCGGTACTGAAACAAACAGGAGAGGAACTGCTTCGATTCCTGAGCGACAGTGAACAGACCCTTGCCGGCAGATATCATCTGACCCCCGGCACCCGCCAGTATTTTATACCCCTGATACCCGCTGCATCTCTAAAAGGACACGACTACCGGTTTCCGATACTGTCGAACAATCAGTCCCAGATGGTCTTTCCATTTGCCGTGACGGCAGATGCAAGACTGGAAGACCCGGTCAATCGATTTGCCGTCTTCAACCTCCTGCAGGTTATTATCAAGGCAAATCTCGCCTATGGCGACAGCAAGCGACTCCCGGTCAGTTCCCACGCTTTTCGGTTTATTGATGGACTTTCGGGCTATCTGGCACTGGAAATCATGCTGGCCGGCAACCCTGCAGAGACCAGAAGCTACCTGGACATCCTCGAAAACGAGCACCGCAAACGGGAGATCGCGAGGCGATTTTCTGCGACACAGCTTCTGGCACAGAATTCCAATTCAGAAGACACCGATATCCTGGCCGGTTTAAACCAGTTCCTCTCCGGCATCGGTCTCACCCGGGACAGCGAAAAAGCCATCAATCTGCCGGACAGCTCATCGACGGCAGACCGGATTCGGATATTTCAATGGATTGAAACCAACATCGGTCCCGGCACCGTCACAGAGATCATTCAATATCTCTCCCGGTCAACGGATATCTGGACCATCGATGAAAATGCCGAAGATAGCTTCTGCCGGGAAACCATTGGATTTGGCTGCCGGGAAAAAACCATCGATGGAACCCGTGCTGACATCATCCTGCAATATACAACCGGGATGAATTTTGCACAACTGCTCAAGCAATCCAGGCAGAGACCAGCGGGGGAATTCGTCCCGACCGGTCCATCACCCCAATACCCGGTGTACGGCTTCGATTTTCCAAAAGCCGGGGGGGCCAATGAGAATATGATCAATCTGTATTACTTGCATGATCGTGTGGCCATTGATACCAGCGGTATCATTGATGCCGAGACCATCATCATGAATGGCGCCTCGCTGGCTCTGGGTATTCGGGACGAAGCCTATCAGGTCCAGGTTCAGGTCGATTATACCAGTGGCAGAAAGAAACAGGATGAGCGGCTGATGATTGCCAATATAAGAGAGACGGTGCCCCAAACCATCGTCAGCACGGATCTCCAGATTGGTTCCCGAGTGATAAAATCAGGAACCCATTCCGGTTGGGTGGAGGAAATCGGCGTGTTTTTCCACTGGAAGCGGTTACAGGTAGAGTGGGACACCCGTCGGCTGGCCGGGCGGAAGACCGACACGGAATATGTCAACTACGGGTTTTTCCTGCTGGATGTTCAGAACACCCGGGCCAAAATGGTGACCCGTCACATTGCAATCGGCCTCAACTATGATTTTCAACTGGGGCTGGTCAATCAATCCGGCAGCACACTGCTGGCGAGGGACGAAAAATACAATACCGACACATCGAATCTGGTTCTGGGCATCAACCTGGGACCTGAGCTCAGGCTCAGCATCCCGTCACTGCTGCTGGATATCCGTCTGGGAGGAGCGGCTGATTTTCTCTGGCAACCGATGGATGATCAAGGTGGGAGGAAAGATGGTGAAAATGATATCAATGCATCCCAGAGCCGGATGCATCTTTATGCCAGTGTTGGAATTCATTTTTGAACCGGAATCGATCCGGATCCTTCATTCCTTGAGCTTTTTCAGGTACTGAATTTTCATTTCAACGTTATCCACATCAAACGGCTTGGTGATATAATCATCCGCACCCACTTCGAACCCCTTTTGCCGCTCGTTGTCCATGGCCCGACCCGAGATCAGGATGATCTTCATGTCATCATAATCCGGGTTGGCCCTGATTCTCCGGCACACTTCATACCCGTCAATACCTGACATCATGATATCCAGGAGTATCACATCCGGCAAAAATTCCGGTATCAGTTCAAGTGCCTCTTCTCCCGATTCCGCCGAGTCTACAGAATACTTCTCCTCCAGGTCATCCTTGAGGATATCAATATTCATCGCATCATCATCAACAATAAGTACTTTAAAATCTGATTTCATAAGTCCGTTTTCTCGATTATATGCATTACCCAGCCATGAATGCCCTGACGCGCCGTGTCTAAACATGTGGTCGCTGCTGAATGGCGTCAGACCCCGAGCTATCATATCCAATCATAACCCGGAATCTGACTATTTTGCAATTTTTTTTTTGCGATATGTTGTTGCCGACATTCACCCTGTGTCTGTTTGTTGCGGATTTTGCATCGAAAAAGTCCGGGAAAGCGAATCTGGATCAGTGGATGGGATTAAGAAGTCCGGGATAAAAACAGATGAATCTGCTTGCACGTTTTTCAGACTTCGGATACACTGAACAATATCAAGAGACTATTTTTATTAACGATTTTAACAGATGATGAGGTTCAGGACGGTCGGCATCATCAACAACCATATCCCTCGACTCACGGTTGCGGTCATTCCTCAACGACAACTGGTCCAATGGGTCGATTCGCTCTTCAATCTTCAATCGATGAGTTGCAGATGGAAAACAAGTCACAGGGAACACCAGACACTCAAAAAGAACGTATTGAGCAGTTCAAGACGGATTTCAAGCGACATATGGCCTTGACCGTTGCCCATGATATTGATATTTCCAGTGACCTCGACCGCTACACAGCTCTGGCGCATGCTGTCAGGGACCGCATGATTGCCCGCTGGATCAAGACCCAGGACACATATTATCAGGAGAATCCCAAGCGGGTTTACTATTTTTCACTGGAATTCCTGATGGGACGAACCCTCGGGAATGCCATGCTCAACCTGAATGTGACGGATGAGATCCGGGAAGCGATGAAAGACTTGGGTTATAAGCTGGAAGACCTGGCAGAAATTGAATGGGATGCCGGGCTGGGAAACGGCGGGTTGGGAAGACTGGCGGCCTGTTTCCTGGACTCCATGGCCACACTGGATCTGCCGGCCTATGGATTTGGCATTCGCTATGAATATGGCATGTTCAAACAGTCCATCCGCAAACTGCAGCAGAGGGAGTCACCGGACAACTGGTTGCGTTATGGCAATGCATGGGAGTTTCGACGGGCGCAGGATATAGAACTGGTTCAATTCTATGGGAAGACGCACAAATACCGGGGCAATGACGGTGACTGGTTCAGCGAATGGGTGGACACCGACAACGTGGTTGCACTGGCCTATGATGTGCCCATACCCGGCTATGGCACCAACACGGTCAACTCTCTCAAACTCTGGACCGCCACATCATCACGGGAGTTTAACCTGCAGAGTTTCAACACGGGTGACTATATTGGTTCCATCGTTGACAAGCATCAGTCTGAAGTACTGTCAAAGGTGCTCTATCCCAACGACACCAGTTACCAGGGCAAGGAATTGCGGCTCAAGCAGCAGTATTTCATGGTCTCAGCCTCCCTGAAAAACATCCTGGCCCGCATGGATCGTTGTAATGACCCCATCCAGGATCTTCCGAAGAAGGTGGTCATTCAATTGAACGATACCCATCCGTCCATTGCCATTCCCGAACTGATGCGGATCCTGCTCGACGGGTATCGCCTGGACTGGCAGAAGGCCTGGAAAATCTGTACCAGAACGTTTGCCTATACGAATCACACCGTTCTGCCGGAAGCCCTGGAAAAATGGCCGGTGGATCTGATGGAGAACCTGTTGCCGAGGCATCTTGAGATCATCTATGAAATCAATCACCAATTCCTGGATGAGGTTGGGCTCGCCTTCCCCGGCGATATGGAGCGGCGTCGCCGGATGTCTATCATTGAGGAAGGTGACACCAAACAGATTCGCATGGCCCACCTGGCCATTGTCGGCAGTTTTTCCGTCAACGGGGTGGCGGAACTGCATTCAAAGCTACTGCGGGACGGTATTTTCGCCGATTTCTACCAGCTCCAGCCTCAGAAATTCAATAACAAAACCAATGGCATCACCCCACGGCGCTGGTTAAAAAGCGCCAATCCCAGGCTTTCCGACCTGATCACCCGTAAAATCGGAGATAACTGGATCAAGGATCTGGAGAAAATCAAGGCGCTGGAAGCGTTTTCAACCGATGCCGATTTCATCGCAGACTGGCAGGCAGTCAAACTGGAAAACAAGAAACAGCTGGCCAGTATCATTTCAAGTGTCTGTTATGTTGAAACCAATCCGGAATCCCTGTTTGATGTACAGGTAAAACGGATCCATGAGTATAAGCGACAACTGCTCAATCTGCTGCACGTCATCGTGCTGTATAACCGGATCAAAACCGGCAGAACCGACGGTCTGGTGCCCCGAACCGTGATCTTCGGCGGAAAGGCTGCCCCGGGATACCAGAGAGCGAAGGATATCATCTACCTCATCAATTCCGTGGCCAACCTGGTCAATCGGGACCCGGAAATCGGAGATCTGCTCAAGGTCGTCTTTATCCCCAACTATGGCATTTCCCTGGCGGAAAAGATCTTCCCCGGCTCGGATCTTTCCGAACAGATTTCCACGGCCGGGATGGAAGCTTCCGGAACCGGGAATATGAAGTTTGCCCTGAATGGCGCTCTGACGATCGGAACCCTGGATGGGGCCAATATTGAGATCATGGAAGAGGTGGGCGAGGAGAACATCTTTATCTTTGGAAAAACCGAAGCGGAATTGACCCAGTTGCGACGCGAAGGCTATACTGCAAAGGATTACTACGACCAGGACAGTGAATTGAGGCTGGTTCTTGACCAGATCAGGGACGGTTATTTCTCGTCCAGCAAGCCCGATCTTTTTAGTTCCATTTACAATAACCTGGTCCACGAAGGGGATTACTATTTTCACCTCGCTGATTTCAGATCCTACGTGGATTGTCAGGATCGCGTGGCGGAAGTCTTTCAAGACCGCCATCGATGGCATCAAATGGCTATTCTGAATGTGGCCCGGATGAGCAAGTTTTCATCAGACCGGGTGATCAGACAATATGCGCAGGAGATCTGGAACGTGAACCCCTGCCCGATTCACGGTAATTTTACAGAATTTTAGCCATTGGGTAATCGGCTGACGGGATCGATTTCGATCACCCCCGGTTAGCGCCGTTTAAGGGAATGAATGGCGACCATGCGACCGCTCAAACAAAGGAAGGAAATGGAAGATTATACACAAACGAACGATCTGTCCGAGGAAGAGCAGATCGAGCGGTTTCAGCAGGCAATTGAGCAGCGGATGGCGCTCACGATTGCACACGATTTGAAGTACTCCAGCGCACTGGACAAATTCAGGGCGCTTGCCTTCGCCATCCGGGACGAACTGATCAAAAAATGGCTCAAAACACAGGAAAACTATTACCAGAAAAACCCCAAGCGCATCTACTATTTTTCCCTTGAATACCTGATCGGTCGAACTCTGGGCAATGCCATCATCAATCTGGATCTTGACAATGTCGTCAAGAAAGCCGTCGAGAATCTGGGATACTCCCTGGAAGAGATTGCCGAGCTGGAATGGGATGCTGGGTTGGGAAACGGCGGTCTGGGGAGGCTTGCCGCCTGTTTTCTTGATTCAATGGCCACACTCGAATTACCGGCTCATGGATATGGTATCCGTTATGAATTTGGCATGTTCGAACAGAAGATCGAAAAACTGCAGCAGCAGGAGTACCCCGACAACTGGCTGCGCTTCGGAAATCCCTGGGAAATCGCACGGACGGAAAAACGATACAAGGTCCATTTCATGGGACGGATCAACAATTATAAGGACAAGGATGGACACAACCACTCGGAATGGGTAGACACCGAAACGGTGATCGCTCTGGGGTACGATATTCCGATCCCGGGCTATAAAACCAAAACGGTCAACACCCTGAAGCTCTGGGCAGCCTCTTCGACCCGGGAATTCAACCTGCAGACATTCAATGCCGGCGACTATATTGGTGCCATTCTCAATAAGAGCCAGTCTGAAACGATCTCCAAGGTTCTCTATCCCAACGATAACAACTACGAGGGCAAGGAGCTGCGGTTAAAGCAGCAGTATTTTATGGTCTCAGCCTCCCTGCAGGACATTTTCGATCGTCTCCGGAAGTGCGGAAACGTGATTACCGAGCTGCCTGAAAAGGCCGCCATTCAGCTCAACGATACCCATCCCTCCATTGCCATTCCGGAGCTGATGCGCATTCTGCTCGATGAAAACCACATGAGCTGGGACGAGGCCTGGGAGATTACCACCCACACCTTTGCCTACACCAATCACACCTTATTACCGGAAGCGCTGGAAACATGGCCGGTTCCCCTGATCAACCACATCCTGCCGCGCCACATGCAGATCATCTTCGAAATCAATCAACGGTTTCTGGACCTGGTGGCGGCGATTTTCCCGGGGGATTTTGAACGGCGCGCCCGCATGTCCATCATTGAGGAGAGCAATCCCCAGAATGTGCGTATGGCCCACCTTGCCATCGTTGGGACCTTCTCTGTCAATGGTGTGGCGGAACTGCACTCAAAACTGCTGAGGGAGGGTGTCTTCCGCGATTTCTTTGATCTTTTCCCGGAAAAATTTAACAACAAAACCAATGGAATTACGCCGAGACGCTGGTTAAAACAGGCCAATCCGCTGCTGTCCAGTCTGATCACGTCGAAAATCGGCGACAGCTGGACACGGGATCTCAATCAATTGCGAAAACTGGAGACGTTCACGGATGACGACGCCTTCATCGATGACTGGCGGGCTGTTAAAAAACAGAATAAGGAGACCCTGGCGAATATCATCTGGAATCACTGCCATATCCGGGTTGATACCGACTCCATCTTTGATCTGCAGGTAAAACGCATTCATGAATACAAAAGACAGTTGTTGAATATCATTCATGTCATCACCCTCTATAACCGGATCAAGGCTGGCCGAACCGAGGATTTTGTGCCACGGACGGTGATATTCAGCGGGAAGGCGCCTCCCGGCTATTTTATGGCCAAGAAGATTATTCACCTGATATGCTCTGTCGCCAATCTGATCAATCGGGACCGCTCGGTCATGGGTCTGCTTAAAGTCATCTTCATGCCCAACTACAGTGTTTCCCTGGCAGAAAAGATTTTCCCGGGATCGGATCTCTCTGAGCAGATCTCCACAGCCGGAATGGAAGCGTCGGGCACCGGCAACATGAAATTCGCCTTGAACGGCGCCCTGACCATCGGGACCCTGGACGGCGCCAATATCGAAATTCTGCAGGAGGTGGGCGAAGAGAATATTTTTATTTTCGGCAATACGGCAGATGAGCTGATTCGGATCAAAAAGGCAGGCTATGTGCCGGCCGAATATTATCAGAAGGATCCGGAACTGCGGCAGGTGATGGATCAGATCCGGGACGGCTTCTTTTCACCCAACGAACCGGCCGCTTTCACCCCTATATTTGATGCCTTGTACAAAGGCACCGGGCGCTACTATATCATGGCCGACTACCGGCCCTATGTCAGTTGCCAGGAGAGGATCTCAGCGGAATACCAGGATCAGAAAAACTGGCATCGCAAAGCGATTCTCAATGTGGCACGCATGGGCAAGTTTTCGACCGACCGGGTGATCACTGAGTACACCCGGGACATCTGGCGCGTAAAATCCTGCCCGGTGGAATAATCACCTGGCGGTCAATGCAGGAGCAGCCTCCTTGACTGCCAGAAACGATTCGGGAATCGTTGTCCCGGGACTGTTCATTTTTTTCTGCGGGTGCTAGGATCAAATATGACCGGAGCCGATACCCATCAATCAGAAACACACGCTGTATTCAGCCAGCTGGACAGTTACTAAAACACCATGCACACGATCATCACGATTATTGCCGTACTCATGGTTTCCGATGCCTGTTTCACCCTCTTGAACCTGTCCAAGGTTGAATCCATCCTTCACAGTATGTTTCCCCGCATGAACATTAAGAAACTGGCGATTATCGAAGGTTCCGCCGGGCTTGTGATTATTTTACTGAAAATCGGGACAAACACGGTTTCCTGACAACTGAAAAAGCGGTAGACCCTTGTTAAAAAAATTCTTCACCATTGTGATTATTCCCCGCAGAACATCCGGGGTTAAAAAAATCCACTTTGCGAGTATCGTCTTTGGAATTGGGGCTATCCTGATTGTCGGTCTCATTGCTGCCTGGGTTTATATGATCCAGGACTATATCAAGATCCGCAATCAGCTTGTGAACTATGAATCGGTTCAACAGCGGTATCAGGATCAACTGAAGAAGCTTGAAGAGTTTAACGATCGATATGAAGACCTCGATATCCATTTTGAAAATCTGAACGGGCTCAGTTACAAGCTCAGGCAGATGACCCGGATTCGGTCCGACAGGAATACAGAGAGCAATCCGGAAAATACCCGGCGGTTGCAACAAAAAATCGAAATCGCCCGAACAAGCGGTATCCTGAGCGCCATCGCGGCCGATTCATCCGAAATCGATTCAGAACTGAAATATGAACAGGAGATCCGGTTTGATAATCTGGTTCATTTCTTCAATGAAACCCCCAACCCCTATACCCGCATCCCGTCCGTCATGCCTGTCAAAGGATACCTGGTCAATGTGTTTGGGACCAATAGTGACCCCTTCACGGGGGAGGTCTCACCCCAGGACGGCATCGATATTATGACCCGATCGTTTCTTCCAATCATTGCCCCGGCCGATGGTATCGCCATCTCACTAGAAACCGATGAGACATATGGTAACCTGCTGATTGTCGATCATGGCAACGGTTTTGTAACCAGATATGGACATCTGGCCAAATTCGAGGTGAGTCAGGGAGATATTGTCAGAAAGGGGAGTATGATCGCCCAGGCGGGCAATACCGGGCATACCACCCGCCCCAGACTCCACTACGAAGTTCTGCTTCATGGGATCCCCCAGAATCCCATGAAGTACGTCATTGAATAGTCCGCTGCATCAGCCGTTCTGGTTGATATCCACCCACATATTCACTCGATTTTTCCTGTTTTGAGATACAGCAGGCAGGCATATTAAAGGAGATGAGATACGCCCCCGACTGGAATCCGTCTGAGAAGAGGGCAGCGGGCTCTCAGGAGAGACTCAGATGCTTTTTCACTGCGTCCGAAAAAGCGGGAGCAACATTCACCCGGCGAGCCAGGTCTGCATAGGTTTTTCTCACCTCTTCGCCGGCCTCCCTGTGATGGGTGATCAGCATATATTTATAGTAGCGGGCTTCCGCCCTCTTCAGGCGACCAAGGTCCGACGACCGGGGTGATTCGGGTGCCGGGGTTTGGGAAAAGATATCATAGTTTCTCAGCACCACTTTTCTGAACTGACACTGGCACAGATCATTGTGCGGCAGTGCCGGCGCCGTCTTTTCCTGGAAACCATCCCCAAATTTTTGGCCATCATCCAGCAGGCAGACCAATGGTGTCTCAACCCCCAGGGGGGCCTCCAGTTCCTGGCCGACAATGGCGATCTGTTTTCCCGGCAGCACCTGTTTGCCTTTGTTTTTGCTCCGTGCCCGCAGGGTGATGACCAGGACCGCAACAGCAAAGATGAGCAGGAAATTGGCAGAAAAATAATCCATAGATCGAACCGGCTATCCCTTTAACATATCCCGAGCCACAGACAGGGCTTTGTCCGTAATCTTATTTCCACCGAGAAAACGGGCGATCTCTTCGATCCGTTCCGAGTCTTTCAGTTGTGTGATCAGTGTCCGGCTGACATTGTCTGTAAACACCTTTTCAACCTTCAGGTGAACCGGCGCCTTGGACGCAATCTGCGGAGAATGGGTGATACAGATCACCTGGCGCTGACTCCCCAGTTTGACGAGTTTGTAGCCAACGGTTTCGGCGACGCGACCACTGATACCGGCGTCGACTTCGTCAAAAATCATGGTCCCCCGGGTGATATCTTCGTTCAGTGTGGTTTTAATGGCCAGCATGATGCGTGAGATTTCCCCCCCGGATGCCACTTTTGCCAGGGGTTTCAATGGATTTCCAGGATTGGTGGTAATCAGGAATTCAATTCTGTCCATCCCCTTCTGGGTATAGGTCTGTCCCGAGATTTCATCTTCTGGCAGCAGAGAGTGCTGAACTTCGAACAGACTCCTTTCCAGACCCAGCTCCTTCAGGTTGCCCAGTACCTGTTTTTCAAAATCGGGTACACTCCTGAGGCGGTTTTCAGACAACGCCCGGGCTTTTTCCTGCACCTGCTGTGCGAGGTCCCTGATTTCCTCCTCCAGTCTGGCCGAATCGCCCTCCATGTTTTCCAGACGATTCCGCTCCCCCTCCTGCTCCGTCATGAATGCAAGTATCGCCTTCAGCGTCTGTCCATACTTGCGTTTCAGCCCATCCAGCTGGGATAGCCGCTCATTGACCGCATCGAGTCTTTCGGGGTTGATTTCAATTCGGTTAAGGTACCGTATTGATTCCGCGGCAACCTCCTCCAATGTAATCAGTCCTGATTGCATCTCGTCTGCAATGGGTTTCAGATCGGGGGCATTTTTCAGGATATCGGTCAGCGAACGGAGCATGGTCGCGATTTCCGTGAGGGGGGATGTCTGTCCCTCATTCCACTCGGCAATCGGAGAGAGCGCTTCTATAATTTTTTCCCCGTGGGTCAGCAACCGATGCTCTTCCAGGAGAAGCTGCTCCTCATCCTCTGTAAATCCGGCACTTTCGATTTCATCGATCTGATAACGGATAAAATCCAGTTGCCGAATCCGATCCGCCAGGCTCTCATCAAAGGTTGCTTTTTCCTTCTGTTTGCGCGTCAGGCGCTGGTAGAGATCCTGGAAGGCCGAGACGTCATCCCTGAGAGCGGCGTATTGATCCAGATAGTCGATATGGGTGGCGGTCTGCAACAGGGACTGCTGGGCATGTTGCCCGTGCAGATCGATCAGATGCTGACCCAGCAGGGACAGCAGGGACAGCCGGGAAGTGTACCCATTGATGAAAACCGTACTCTTGCCGTTGCGGTGAACTTTACGGCGAATGGTCAGTTCTCCCTCATGGTCAATATCCTGTTCCTCGAGCAATGACAGAACGGGCAGGTTGTCCTCGATATTGAAAACCGCTTCCACCGCTAAAAAATCCTCTTCCGCCCGGATCAGATCCTTGGGACATTTTTCCCCCAGGATCAGGTTGATCGCCTTGATTATAATGGATTTACCGGCACCTGTCTCACCGGTCAGGGCAGTGAATCCATCATTGAATTCGATCACCTGTTTCTCAACGGTGGCCAGATTTTGAATAAACACGCGGGATAACATAGGTGGCCTGGGGCTCTCCAAAAATGGGTTAATCCTGTTTTGCGGAATGGATCTTCCTGACAACGATGCCGTACTTCTTGATTCGATAGCGGAGCTGTCTCAGACTGATACCCAACATGGCAGCGGCTTTGATCTGTACACCCCCATTGCTGGCCAGGGCCTGTCCGATCATGGTGGTCTCTTCCATCTCCAGATCGGTTTTTTCCAGGGGCGATTGGGGAGCCGGCGGAGCAATCTCCATCTTGACCGGCTGCTTCTGCCGCAGGGGAGCCGATTTTGGCAGATCCTGAAAACTCAGGGTGTTGTTCTGCTGCATGAGAAAGGCGGAATGCACGACGTTTTCAAGTTCACGGATGTTCCCATACCATTTGAGGTTTTGCAGTCGAATGAGATCCGCGTCGCTGATCTGAATGTGGGTATTTGCCTGCTGGTTCAGCTTGTTTAAAAAATATTGAATCAGAATGGGGACATCTTCCAGACGCTCCCGCAGCGATGGCACATCAAGCCGGATCACATTCAGCCGGTAGTAGAGATCCTCGCGGAAAGTGCCCCTGGCGATGGCATCTTCCAGGTTGATATTGGTGGCACAGACCACCCGGACATCCACATTAATCGTCTTTGTGCCGCCGAGACGCTCGAATTGTCCTTCCTGCAACACCCGCAGGATTTTTGTCTGAAAACTGATGGAAGTATCGCCGATCTCGTCCAAAAACAACGTCCCGCCGTCCGCCAGTTCGAACCGACCTTTTCTGGTGCTGGCAGCCCCGGTATAGGCCCCTTTCTCATGCCCGAAAAGTTCACTTTCCAGAAGGTTTTCGGATAACGCCGCACAGTTGACGCCCACAAAGGGCGCTTTGCGATGCAGGCTGTTGTTGTGGATCGCCTTGGCCAGCAGCTCCTTTCCGGTACCGCTTTCACCACAGATCAGAACAGTTGCCTTGCTGGCGGATACCTTCCTGATAATGTCTGCCAGCCGCTTCATTTTCTCACTCTGCCCCACAATATTGTCGATGATCCTGGGAATATGGACCTCTTCATGATAGGCATCCTGGATCTGCGCCACGGGAAAACCACGGGCAATCATACTCACCGCCAGCATGTCGGCAATAAAACGGACGATTTTGATGATTTCATTCAGGGGATTTGAAAGGGTCACCATTAAACTCAGAATACACAGCGGCAGGTTCTGCTGCTGATAAATCACCGGCTGAATGACAGTCGCCACCACGGTCTCTTTAAGGCTGTTGGAGCAGGGCAGATTGAGATAGTCAGGCTCGTCCGGATATAAAATCATACCATGCTGCAGTGCCAGGGATGAATCCCTGGACATTGCCGTAACTTTTTGATTCCACTTATTTTTTTCATCCTCTGAAATTTCTGGCGCCAGATCGATAAAGTACTTGTTGATGACATTGTCACGGATCAGCAGGGTTGGATTGCGAACCGGCAGATACTCCTGAAGCATAATCAGCACCATATTCATGTTCCGCATCAGATCTCCCCCTGAATTCAAAAGCTTGCAGATCTGATTGATCAGATTGAGATATTTTCCTTCGATTTTTGCGTCAGCGTTCATGAATTGAATGGGAAAGCTTCGGAAAATCAACCAAAACAAGGTGAACGAACAGTTTTTATTATGGTTGCCACACCGGAATTTGTCAAAACAGAAAAATGAAATCCGGAGTCTGTTTTTATCTTGGTGAAAAAAAGAGACTCCGGCAACAGCTAAGTCAGCCGGTAATCCCCAGATTCAATCTTCCTGCATGCAATGATGGTCACGGTCCTAATGCTTGCTTGAATGGTCCCCAAAGAGTAAATTAAAAGGAAAAAACAGCATCGAACCACAGACTCGGATCATCGGAAACCCTGCCTTGTCAATCTACCGAGTATCCAGCCCCCATTCTAATCATTTTCAAATAAAACGAATGCTATTCAACAAAAAAAAGAAGGAAGAAAAAAAGGCGCAAATACTGAAGGAAAAACTGGCTGAACAGACAGCCCAGGAGATCGCCGCCCAGATAGAATCAGTTGAAAAAGAGTATCAGGCCCAGCAAAAGGTCCTGGAAAAACAGATCGATCTGCCCGAAGAGGAGAAAAAACAGAAAAGCTCGCTGTTCAGCAAAATCAAGAAAGGCCTGAGTAAAACCAAGCACATGCTGGTCGGGGGGCTGAATGAGTTATCCGGGGAAGAGGCCATTGATGATGATTTTCTGGATGATCTGGAGGATCGTTTGCTGGCATCGGATATCGGGATCACCACAACGGAAAAAATCATCGGCATCATTAAAAACAAGATCGCCGCCTACGATATCAAATCCCAGTCAGAGGCAGTGAAAACGGTCAAAAGCATTATCCACAACATTCTCGATCACGGCGACCTTTCGCTACCGGTTGCAGCGTCCGGTCCAACGGTTTACCTGTTTGTCGGGGTCAACGGCGTGGGAAAAACCACCTCCATCGGCAAAATCGCAGCCAAGTTCAAACAGGAGGGAAAAAAGGTACTGGTGGCAGCCGGGGATACATTTCGAGCAGCAGCCATTGAACAGCTGGCAGAATGGTGCAAACGGGCCGATGTCGATATCATTGCCAACGAGATCAATTCGGATCCGGCAGCGACGATGTACGAGGCAACCGCCCGGGCAGTCTCTGAAAAATACGATGTCCTGCTTTGCGATACATCCGGTCGACTTCATACCAAAAAGAACCTGATGGAAGAGCTTTCCAAAATGCAGAAGGTGATCCGAAAAAATATTCCCGAAGCGCCCCACGCCTCGCTGCTGGTCCTGGATGCAAATACCGGTCAGAATGCGATCATGCAGACCAAAGAGTTCTCTTCCCTGATCGGACTGGACGGTCTGATCATCACCAAGCTGGATGGCACGGCCAAGGGTGGCGTGGTCATCGGCATCGTCAATGAGTTTGAGATTCCCATCTACTTCATTGGCGTCGGTGAGGGCCTGGATGACCTGCAACCCTTTTCAGCCCGAATTTTCGCCGATTCGTTATTTGATTAGGAGAGGAGTCAGATATGCGTTATGAGGGTCCCATATACCGCCCCCCCAGTGAAGCCGGTTCGCTGCTGGTACAGGCAACCGTTGGCTGTCCACACAACCGCTGTACGTTCTGTCTGGTATATAAAGACGGTATCAAGTACAGGGTCAGGGATGTCAGGGAGATTAAAGAGGACCTGCAGGAAGCCGCCGACGATTATGGTCGCCACATTCGTACCCTCTTCTTCCCGGCAGGCAACACCATCGCCATGAAAACCCAGGACCTCGCCCAGATCTGCCGTTTTGCCCGCAATCTATTTCCGAATCTGGAACGGATCACGGTATACGGCTCTTCCCAGTATATTGCCAAAAAAGGTCCAGCAGAGTTAAAAGAGCTGGCGGAGGCTGGTCTATCAAGAATCCATGTGGGGTTGGAATCCGGAGATGATGAGATCCTGAAGCGGATCGTGAAAGGGACCCACAGCCGGCAGCAGATCGAAGCCGGGAAAATGGCCATGGCGGCAGGGATCGAACTCAGTCTTTATGTCATACTGGGTATCGGCGGTAAAACCCGATCCCGATCCCACGCACTGGAAACCGCCCGCGTCCTGAATGAGATTTCTCCCCATTTTATTCGTCTGCGGACGTTTGTACCCAAAAAAAACACCCCCCTGCTGCAGGATGTCATCGAAAAACGATTCGATATGATGGGACCACACGATATCCTGCGTGAAACGGCCCTGTTGATTGGGTCACTGCAGGTGGATTCGATGCTTGCCAGTGATCATTATACGAATTACATCAACCTTGAAGGCCAGCTTCCCCAGTCAAAGGCAGCGATGCTGGAAAAAATTGAGCAGGCGCTGCAACAGAAGGAGAGCGAATTTCGACCGTTTTTTATCGGTGAGCAGTGATCTGCGCTGCACTTGGTCATGGACGGTCGCTTCCGGCCTCAAACTGCTGGCAGCAGCGGACACCTCCCCCATCTGACATTTCGTAAAAACAGATTCTCAGGTTCTCATTCGCGGTCTTTTGTCTGTTTTTTTGCGCTTTTCCACCGACTTGGCAGGATGTTGTCTTTGCCACTGTTTATCCATGATCTCTTCAGCCGTGTTCCATTCTCCTGCTTCTGCAAAAGCCACTGCCATCGACATTGCTTCCAGTTTTTGTAACCACTTGTTCATTTTATTCTCCTTCAATGATGGATCTGCGACCGTTTTCCCGGTCTGATCCATTCTGGTAAAACCGCATTGTCCCTGTACTCGATTCAGCAGACCGGGACTTGAGCCTGTCTTTAAATTCTTTCTTGATGTGACAACTGACCCCGTTCTCAGCTGTTCGCAACCCAGACGGGAATGGAGCCGTTACTGATAACCCGTTCCATCACATTTCCCAACCGGAATTTGAACATTCCGCTTTTCTTTTTGGCCCCCATCATGATGATGCCGGCTTGGACTTCCCTCGCCAGTTTAATCAGCTCCTGATAGGTACTGCCGTGACGCACGGCGGTTTCAATTTTCCGGACGCCCATTTCCCTGGCTTTTTCAACAACCGCGGCCTGAATCTGCCGGGCTTCGTTGCCGATTTTATTCCAGAGTTCCGGCGACAGAGCAAATCCCTCCAGCGGCACTTCAAAAACCGTTGCCACCAGCAACTCGGATCCATACGCCAACGCCATTTCAAACGCCTTTTGGGCCGCCTTGATGGCATTTTCAGAGTTGTCATAGGCCAAGACGATTTTTTCCAGCGTCAGACAACTATCTTTGGATATGATCAGAACGTCCTTTTCTCCCTGGCCGATTACCCTGGTGGCAACGGCCCCGATGGGAATCAGATCCATCGGATAGGGATTTTTCTTGGTGATCACGATCAGATCCACATTGGACTCCTCAGCCCGGAAGAGGATCTGCTCAAAAGGCTCCCCTTCCAGCAGAACCGACTTTGCAGCGATCCCAAAGGATTTTGATATGGCCAGTCCTTTTTCCAGAACAGCCTCGAATGCCGCCTGCTGATCTGCCAGAATCCCCTTTTTCCCCATGATGCGTAAATCGCCATCAAAAGGAGGTACCACCGCAACCAGCTCGATCCGGCTCTTTTCGGAGCGAGCCAGTGCCAGAGCCTCTTTCAGACCGTGCAGCGAATGCTCAGAATCATCCAGCACAACCAGCATTTTTCCAATCATGGTCTCCTCTGGGAAAAAAAGGGGTTCTATCCGCGAATTAGGCTTTCATGAGGGTGTATCCCTCACCCGACTCTTTCTCTGCCCGCTTTTCAGCAGCCCGGGCTTTGAACATGGCTCCCAGGATGATCACGGCGCCCACCGTCAGAGCAGCCGCCATAACGAAAAAGCTGGCTTTATCCAGCCAGTAGATGATTCCATCATCCAGCGTGATCAGACCCATCTGCTTCAGATAGGCCGGTATTGCCAGACCCCGACTGAAAGCAACCATCAGCATGATCGTGCTCATGACCAGCTTGATCATGTAGTCTTTCACATAGGTTGTCCCAATGGCACCCAGCTGTACGCCGAACAGGGAGCCTGCCAGGATAATCACCACCAGACGGATGTCGATCAGGCCGTTAAACCCCCAGTTCAGTGAACCGCCAAATCCCATCACGAAAGCAATGACCAGCTCTGTTGCCGAAGCAACCAGACTGGAAGCACCCACCATATAGATCATCCCCGGAACACCGATAAAACCGCCCACAGCAATGGTTGCTGCTAGCATACCCGTGGCAAAACCGACGGGAATCGTAAACCAGAGAGAAATTCTGACACCGGCGGTCTTGAAAGTGATCATCGGCCAGAGTTCGATTTTCTGCAGTCTGCTGGCTAGGGCTGTCACAGCGGCTTCCTTGCCTGACTTGGACAGTCTTTTCACGTCCCTGGCAACATAGCCGCCCACTGTAATCAGCACCGCCAGAAAGGCGACGCTGACGTAGAGGTTGGAGCCTGCCGGTCCCAGGGTAGCCTTGATCCAATACTGTATCTGGATTCCCACCTGCACCCCGACCACGGCTGATACTGCCATCACCAGACCCAGCTTGAGATCCACCTGTCCATAACGAAACCGTTTATAAGCCCCCACCAGCGCTTTGGGAAACTTGTGGCACATATTACTGGCCACCGCAACCGTGGCCGGAACACCCAGGCTCATCATACCCGGGGTCAACACAAAGGCGCCGCCCGAACCGATAAACCCGCTGACCAGCCCTCCGATAAAACCGACAATGAAAAGGAACGATACATTCATCCAATTCAGGTCGATAAAGTTAATGCTTTGTTGAACTAAATCCATTCGAATCTCCTGTCTTATTTAGCCATCGGTTTAATTCGCATGTAAGCGAGGTCTTTGATCCTTCTGGGTGACTTTTTGTTTCTGTTTGTTGGCTGCCACGCTCTTCTGTGTACTGTGGCTCGCTGTGATCCCCAGTGTTTCAAGACACTGGCTGGCAAATGAGCCGTGGATAATCGAAAAAGCAAATGCCGTTAAAACAGGCAAGGCTGCATACAACCCGCCTTTGGTATAGAACGTGGTTACGGTGGATGCGTTGGCAAACAGGGCTGTGTATATCCCAACCGTAGCTGCAGCCAGCAATACCGTTTTTAATAGCTTCTTTTTCTGCGTGGATTTTACTTGTGGCATCTTTTCTCCCTTGAATTGAATTAACAACCTTTGCAGAATCGTATATTCCGGTAACTCCCTTCCTGACCTCCGTCTGAGCATGCTGCATCTCATTCGGAATACGGGATGAAGTAGCCCGGCTGATCCTGTTAACCTTTTTTTGGCGATACCAGATACACCGGAATACCCAAATTGAGATACGGGTCCCCATTTTGATTCCGTTGGATAATCACCAGTTCAATCCGCCTGACCAGTTTGTGAACCTTCCTGATAGTGGTTCTCATATCGTCTTTCATCAATGCCTGCTCGCAATGAATGCCCAGCTCCCGGGATTTCTCCCGCAACAATGCCTGCATCTCTTTTGAACGGGCAAAACGCTTGCCACTGAATTTTTCAGAGTAGTTCTGCAAACCCGTTTTGCCGAAACCAGGCTGAAAAAAGTTCAGTGCCAGGATATCGAATTTCAACCGTGCTGCCAGATTGACCGTATAGTCGATCACACTGGATGAAAATCCCTCATCTGCCGCTGCAAACAGCAGTTTGGGATTGGTACTGGCGGTTTCGGACTGCCAGTCATCCAGCAACTGGGTCGCGGTTTTCCACTCTCCTGCTTCAGCAAAAGCGACTGCCATGGCAGTTGCCTCTATTTTATCTCTGATTCGTTTCAGTTTTCTAATCATGATAATCACGTGACGATGTGAAGACCGATCATTCGCTAAATCCCGAACAGTGCAACTCGGTATATTAAAAATGGATATGAACGAAAACCATTAAAACCTGATATTCTATACTCAATTAATGTGCCATTTTCTCTTTATTGCTTTATTATATTGATATATATAACTTTTTAATACTTTTTGAGACGATCTCCATCTTTTTCAGGATCATTGCAAAATGCAACGCTCCCCCTGGGATAATAATTTTTTTCAATTATATTAGATACTTAAAACCGTTGCAGCGGTCTCACACGGAATGTTGCTATTTGCAACGTTTTCTTGATGATGCCTGCAGACAGGTATTGTCTTGTCAACAGGGACTTCTAACGGTACATTACGGTCAGAGGGGCGAATCGGCGGCTTTCCCGGCGGAAAGGATCCCGTATGCATGTTTCTGTCTCGCAGAAATCCTGGTGAAGCGGCGTCTGATGAAGGCTAAGAAAAAACTTTTTGCCAGAGACGAAACGTCGGAGAGCCGGGTCGATTTTCAGTTCAGTGAAAAAAACCTTGCAAAACGGTTGTCCAATGGGATAATCCATTGGGCAAAACACGCGATATTGAGGTGAACCCAATTCCGGACTCGACATTCATCGAATCCGGAATTGAACTTCAGGATACGGAACATCCGTTGTTAGCAAAGAAACAGGAAACGGCGCATGAACATTTTTAAAAAAACGAAAGAGCATCCCGCTGCGGAACAGACCGAGACCAATCCGTTGGATGAACTCTATCAAAAAGTCAAAGAGACGATACTACCCGATCATGCCAGAGAAAACCTCATCAAGGAGCTTGGCCGGCTGGAGAAAATGGAGCCGACAGTGGCAGAGTACGGAATCGGTATCAATTACATCGATTTTATGCTCACCCTGCCCTGGGAGAAGATGTCAGATGAAAATCTGGACCTGGAGAGGGCGGAGGCAACCCTTGATGCCGAACATATGGGACTGGCTCACGTCAAGGAGCGCGTCATCGAACATCTCGCCACCAATATCATGTGCAACTCCAAGCCCTTTAAAATATTGGTCGTGGATGACGAACCCATCGCCCTGGAGAACATCGAGTATGTGCTCAAAAAGGAACGGTATGATGTTTCCATCGCCAGCAGTGGCGAGGAGGCCCTGGATCTATTTGAACAGCAATTGTTTGATCTGGTGGTTACAGATCTCAAAATGGGGAATATCAGCGGAATTGAGCTTCTCGAAAGGGTCAAGCAGATCTCACCCCATACCCGGTTCATCATCACAACCGGATACGCCACGGTCGAAACAGCCGTTGATGCGCTGAAAAAGGGCGCCACTCACTATCTGCCAAAACCGCTGAAACTGGATACCCTGCGTCAGACGGTCAAGGAGATAATCAATCAAAAACAGAATGTCCACCAGGGACGGGGCTCCGTGCTTTGTTTTGCCGGACCTCCGGGGATCGGAAAAACCTCAGTGGGCCGTTCCATCGCCCATGCCTTCGGTCGTGAATTCGTCTGCCTTTCCATGGCCGGGCTGAACGATGAAGCGGAACTGCGGGGTCACCGCAGAACTTATGTAGGGGCCATGCCCGGTCGGATTATGTCAGAGCTGCAACGCTGCGGGGTCAAAAATCCGGTGTTCATGCTGGACGAGATCGACAAGATCGGCCAGGATTTCCGGGGCGATCCGGCTTCCGTGCTGCTGGAGGTGCTTGATCCCCAGCAGAACCATCATTTCCTCGACTACTATGTAGACATCCCCTTTGATCTCTCGCAGGTGATGTTCATCACCACGGCCAACGCCGTGGAAAGACTACCCGGACCGCTGTTGGACCGAATGGAGATCATTCCCTTTTCCAGCTATACCATGGGGGAGAAAAAATCCATTGCCAGAGACTATCTCATTCCCCGTCAAATAGAGGCCCATGGTCTCAACGAAGCCGATCTTGTCTTCACGGAAAAAGGACTGGAGAGCCTCATCCAAGGATACACCCGTGAAGCGGGACTGCGCAACCTGGAACGGGAAGTGGCACATATCTGTCGCAAGATGAGCCGCATCATCCTGAAAAAAGAGGTCACCCTTCCCAAAACCATCGACACGGATGAAGTGACGCAGCTGCTGGGACCGCCGAAATTTGTCGCCGAAACAAGGGAACTGCTTGTCAAACCGGGCGTCACGACTGGTCTCGTCTGGACAGAGGTGGGTGGACAGATCATTCATGTGGAAACGGCGCGCATGAAGGGGTCTCAAAACCTGATCATGACCGGCTCACTGGGAGAGATTCTCAAGGAGTCCGCCCAGACTGCTCTCAGCTTTATCAGAAGCAATGCCGAACAGTTGGGACTCGATCCGGACTTTTTTAATGGTCATGATATTCATATTCACATCCCGGCCGGATCGGTACCGAAGGACGGGCCATCAGCAGGGATCACCATTGCCATTGCCCTGATATCGCTGCTCTCCGGAAAACCAGCCCGAAACGACACCGCACTGTCAGGCGAATTGACGCTCAGCGGGCAGTTGCTGCCTGTCAGCGGTTTGAGGGAGAAAATCCTGGCTGCACAGCAGGCCGGTATTCGCCGGGTGATCCTGCCCCTGAAAAACGAAGGCACGATTCAGGTATTGGATCGAGAAGTCAGGGAGGCGGCTGAAATCATCCTGGCAGATACGGTGGAGAAGGTTGTTGAACAATCCCTGGTCCTCACCGGAACCACGCCAACCTGATGGTTTGCTCAGCCGGGTTTTGAATCATGGCGCTAAAACAGGCGGGTTTCAGTCCAGGTCCAGATGATAGCGTTTGAGTTTTCGCCAGAGGGAAACCCGATCAATGCCCAGTATCTCGGCCGCCTTGGTTTTATTGCCCGCCATGGCTTCCAGAACGCGGATAATATATTTTCTTTCATGTTCTGCCAGCGGCAGCCACTCCGTTTCTATGATGCGGCTAACCTCCACGCGGTTTTCCTGTAGATCGGGGGGCAGGTGCGATTCCTGGATTGTATCACCGTTACACATCACAACAGCCCGTTCGATGATATTTTCAAGCTCCCGCACGTTCCCCGGAAACTGGTAGTTCCCCAGAATCTCCATCACACCGCCGGCTATCTTATCTACGGGTTTGCTCATCGCTTTTGACAGCCGCTTCAGGAAAAAGTGAGCCAACAGCTGAATATCCTCTTTCCTGGCGGAGAGGGCAGGGGCATTCAAGGTCACCACATTGAGACGATAATAGAGATCACGACGAAACATCCCTGTATCCACTTCCGCTTTGAGATCTTTATTGGTTGCGGCCAGAATACGGACATCAATGGGGATCTCCTCAACGCCCCCCAGGCGCATGATGCATTTGTCTTCCAGGACCCGCAGCAGTTTGACCTGCATGGACAGGGGCATGTCCCCGATCTCATCCATGAAAAAGGTTCCGCCATCCGCGGTTTCGAACAATCCCTTCTTGATGCCTTTGGCCCCGGTATACGCCCCGCTTTCATGGCCAAACAGTTCATTGCCCAGCAGTTCTTCGCTGAATGAGGCACAGTTGATTGCCATAAACCGTTTGTTTCGCCGGGGGCTGGCATGGTGGATTGAACGGGCAATGAGTTCCTTTCCGGTTCCCGTCTCACCGAGAATCAGGACA
Organism: bacterium; assembly: GCA_018830885.1. Classification (GTDB taxonomy): domain Bacteria; phylum SAR324; class SAR324; order XYD2-FULL-50-16; family XYD2-FULL-50-16; genus JAHJRI01. Next base: position 24,292 of record JAHJRI010000240.1, read on the forward strand.
TTACAGTCCACCGCAGAAATCTGGGAAATGGTCTCCCGCAGCGCCTGGATCGATTTGCTCTGGCCGATAATCAGCGGTGAGGTCTGCTCTTCAAGCTGGGTCTTCAGGCGGACGATTTCCTGGGTGAGATACCGTTTTTCCAGGGCCCGCTGGATCAGGACCTTGAGGTCGTCCATTTTATAGGGTTTGGGCACATAGTAGAATGCCCCCTGGTGCATCGCTTCCACGGCTGAGGAGACCGTTGCAAAACCCGTGATCAGGAGTGTTTCCGTTTCCGGATAGGTCTTCCGAATCGTTTTCAGAATCTCCATCCCGTCGATATCCGGCATGCGCAGATCGGTGATGACAAGATCGAAGGTCTCTGCTGCCAGTGCCACCAGCGCCTTTTTCCCGTTTTCCACCGCCACGGTATCATACCCGTCCTTTCTCAGGATGTAGTCCAGGTTTTCCCTGGCGATCTCTTCATCTTCAACGATAAGTATCTGTCGGTTTTTTTTCATTCAGCTCCCGGCTTTCAGCCCCCCGGTTGGGTCAGGTCAATGGGGAGAACGATAACAAACCTGGATCCCCCGGTCATGAGGTTCTGCAGGCTGATTTCCCCCTTGTGCTGTTTGACGATATTGTAGACAATGTATAAACCCAGACCGGTTCCCATACCCTCGGCCTTCGTTGTGAAGAACGGATCGAAGATACGGTTGCGGATCACTTCGGGAACGCCGACACCGGTATCCTCAACCCCGATGGTCACTCTATTCTCAGACAGATTCTGTCGGGCCGAGATGAAGATACGGCCGCTTTTGGGTGAGATGGCGTGTATGGCGTTCAACAACAGATTCAGAAAAAGCTCCTGCATCCGCTGCCGATCCATGCGCAGGGAGATATCATCAGGCACCTGCTGAATGATCTCAATCCCCGGTGGCACCTGGCTGGCAATGAGCTTTAAGGACCGCTCCAACACATCCAGAAGCCGGTTTTCCGTCAGCACAAACTCCTGATTGCGGGAAAACTCCAGCAATCCCCGGACGATATCCCGGGCGCGAAAGGTCTCCTTTTCAATGTTGGTAAGCATTTTCAGCGCCAGTTCCGAGCACCCCGAGCTGAACTCTTCCAGCAGTATCTGACAGGAAGTGGAGATATTGTTCAGGGGATTGTTGACCTGGTGGGCAATTCCGGACGCCAGGGTACCAATGGCTGACAATTTCTGCGCCTGAACCAGTTGGTCCTGTCGTCTTTCGAGTTCAGCCGCCATCTTGTTAAACGCCAGCATTATTTTCTGGACTTCATCCCTGGTATTCCCCACTTCAATCGGTTCAAAGCGGCCATCCGCGATACGCTTTGTCGCCTGCTCGATCCCGGCGAGGGGACGGATCACCTGTCGCTGGATAAAAAAGATCACCAGGGCGCTGAGGCAGGCAAACAGGATCAGGAAGATGAAGATATTATTCTTCAGTCGATTGTTGATCTGCAGGATTTGATGCCGCTCATGGGCAACCAGGCTTTTGGACAGATGCACCAGGACCTGTCCACTGTCACGCAATTCGCTCATCAGGGGCCCTTTCTGCACCGAATTACAGTCAAAGGGACAGGTAATCTGTTCAAAAAGCGACCGATAGTTCTGCAACTCTGTTGAAATCTCCTTGATTCGGGAACCCAGCTTGAGCTTTTCAATGGACGGATTGATCACTTCCAGCATGTGGAAGGCCTGCTCTATGAAACGAAAGGTCTCTTCAGAATCGCCTTGGCGGGAATAGAGAAAATAGTTTTTCTCGTAACGCCGGATCTCAAGAATGATATTGCTGAAATCGTCTGCAGCTTCCACCACAAGAATCTTGTCCTCCACCCGGGCCAGATTGTAGTAGGAAACCAGAACCAGAGCACCTGCGGCCAGAGAAGAGGCGAAAAAAGCGATAACGAGCTTCTGGCGAATATTGAAGAGATGATTGAGCGGAATGAATCTTCTGGCAAACGTCGCCAGCCTTTCCCTGGTATTTGGCATCCTCGTCACTCTCCCCTGATTCGCAACCATGCATGAGTATCGTGCCTTTACTCTATGTCAGCACGAGTCTCCATCACTCCCAACCTGTTCAACAGACCTGCCCTATCCGATGCTGATTCATCCTATTCAATCCTCACGGATTTGTCAAAGTCCACCCGGGGTTGAGAGTGGAAACAGAGTCGTTTTCGACTTTCACAAACCCCCATGTCCCGGGGTGGGGCACAACGAAACATGAGAATGATTTCGCAGTGTTGACCCGCGACTGATATGAACCCAGGCTTATTTTCCTCCGTGAACTCCGTGACTTTGTGGTGAGTGTTTTTCATACAAAAAATATTGATTGAACAACCGGTTCAAAAACTGATACACTGCACGAAGAGCAGTCTCTACAACATCCAGCCTGCCGGACACTGCGGACCATTGATCAACCCTTATCTGCCACATTTCATGGATACCATTAAAACCAACTATATCAAGAATACCAATCCGGAACTTCGGGAGCAGTTTATCGAAATTCTACGAAGAATACCCCATTTTTCAGGTTTATCTGATGGTCTGCTGGCCCAGCTGTTCCACTATGCAAAATTCGTTTCCCTTCGGGACAAAGAGCGGCCGGTTCTGGAGGAAATGTACGGCCAGGAGGTCTACACCCTGATCCGCGGAACTCTGGATGTTTACATCAAAGCCGAATCAGGGGAGGAAAAACAGGTCGATGTGATCTATAAGCCCTTCAGCCTGTTTGGGGAGCAGTGCATCCTGGGAGAGCAGAACAACGCCTCTATCGAAGCCAGAGGAGATGTCCTGCTGCTCGGTATTGACATATCGGCGCTGCCGGACCTGATTGTCGGACTGGAAAATCCGGAGAACCGTCTTGAAGATGGGGCATACGGGCAGAATACGGCATTGTATTCTGTTTTCGCCAATGTACTCACCGAGCGCCTCGACCGCTTAATCAAGGATCAGTATAAACTGATCCAGCGAATTATGATCCTCCATGATTCAGAAGCATACCAGGTCGCCTGGCAGCGTAACAGCCTGCTGACTATCATCTATAATGAATTCTGCACCAATGAGCTCTCCCAGGAACTGGGGATTCAACCCATCCTGCAGGAACTGCTGGCCTCCCCACTGGGAAAAAGTAAATCACTGCAGCGGCTTCTGAAGGCAACACCCGTCAACACAGCACATGTGTATATGGAGCTGTCTCGAATGCAGACACTGGGAGATCTGGAGGATCTCAACAGTCTGCTTTTAACGATCACCCAGTCATTGACCGATAAAGCCAGAAAACTAGATCGCTACAGGCGGCAGCGGCAGTTTCAATTCCATGATATTCCGACATCCGATTCATTGTCCGATTTTCTGAATGAAACGTATGAGACCATATCTGAAGCATCGCTCCTGTCCAGACCCTTGTCCAAGGAAACCTTTCTCGATGCTTTTCTGGTGAACCATACCTTGAATCCGACCGCATTAGCCGCTACGCTCAAAGACAAAGGCTGGATCAACGATGAATTCAGTCTGGCCTGCTGTCTGTACCTGATCTGCAAAAAATGCATCTCCATGGAACTGACCATTAATCAGGGAATTGCCCGGGCCATCCACTATCTGATCGTGCACAACACGCCCCGACAGTTTATCCAGTCGACCCATATGAAGAATCTGCATCTGGTCAAGGAGGTCGTCGATCTGTTTGAGATTGAGGAAGAGACACCAACAGGAGAGGCGAAGTCAAAAAAGGGATCTCACCAGGAGAGTGTAGAGGATCTGCTGAGTGAATTCGGGCTCTGATAATCCAATCAGGCAGTCATGGTTTCGGCACGTTCCATTTCAGGCGTGCGGTCCTGGAACATCTGTTCCAGACGGGCTTCACATTCCAGCAACAGGGTTCGTTCGCCCATACCCTGCTGCAAATAATCGTTGATTTCGTTTATTTTTTTGAGGGCATAATCAATATTGGGATTGGAACCTTTGACATAGGCCCCGATATTAATCAAATCCTCAGCCTCATTGTAGATGGCGAGGGTTTTTATCAGTTTACGAGCGTTCAGCTGGTGGCTGGGGGACGTCACATCCACCATGACCCGACTTTTAGACCGCAACACGTCGATGGCCGGATAGTGACCTCTGGCGGCAATCTCCCGATCCAGAAGGATATGCCCATCGACAATCGAACGAACTGCATCACCAATGGGATCGAGGGGATCATCCGCTTCCACCAGCACTGTATAGAATCCTGTCAGAGATCCCCTGGAACTGGAATTTCCCGCCCGTTCCAGCAGTTTGGGCAACAGACCGAATACTGAAGGCGGGTATCCCTTTGTCGTCGGCGGCTCACCGACAGCCAAACCAATCTCCCGCTGTGCCATGGCAAAACGGGTCACACTGTCCATCATCAGCAGAACATCCTTTCCCTTTTCGCGGAAATACTCCGCCACTGCCGTTGCATGGTAGGCTCCCCGCAGCCTGACCAGAGGTGACTGATCCGACGTCGCCGCAATGACAACAGACCGTTTCATTCCTTCCTCTCCCAGGTCTTTTTCGATAAATTCCTTGACCTCTCTGCCCCGTTCGCCGATCAGTGCAATCACATTGATATCAGCGGTTGTATTCCGGGCCATCATGCCCAGCAGCACCGATTTTCCCACACCGGAACCGGAAAGAATGCCCAGACGCTGGCCTTTCCCGGCGGTCAGGATACCGTTGATTGACCTGATTCCCACATCCAGCGGGCTGTCGATTCGTCGTCGATGCAGGGGATTGATGGGATCCGCATACAGGGGGACTTTTTCATCTGTATCGATTTTCCCCTTACCATCAATGGGGACCCCCATGCCGTCGATGGTTCTACCCAGCAGGGCATCGCCAACTGAAACCACCGGCCGCCCCGAAGTCGGCACAACTCTGCTTCTGGGACCAACCCCGCGGATATCCCCCAAGGCCATCACATACACATGATTCCCCTTAAAACCAACGACTTCCCCCGGTATCGCCTCCTCAGTCTCTGAATTGACGATCATGCAGCTGGATCCAACCTGCAGCCCCGGGTTGTGAGCCTTGATGAGGAATCCAACCACTTCGTCAATATTCCCCTCGACTTTTTCAGCTCTTATTTTACTGATCTTTTCGATGTACGGATCCAGAGAGAACAAATGAACTCCTTTTGAGATGTCTGGTTCTGATAAGGATGTGTTTGGGTGTTTTTAGACCTGGATCAGCTGTTTTCAGGCCGGAACAGGATTTTCCGGTCATCGGCACAGTCGAGCAGCCGGCCCTCAATTTCAGCAAACTGTTTCTTCAGATCCAGATGAATCTTCGAAAAATCACTTTCGACGATGGCCGACGCAGGTGGAACCCCCGACTCAGGCCGGACCTTGATGATCTGATCCTCATCCAGGAAAGCCCGCAGTTCCTCTTGATGGGATGATAGAAAGTCATATTCGACGGGATTGATCTTGATATTGACACTTCCCATCCCCTCGAAATGGGACATGGTGTCCTTGATCATTTGCAGAACAAACGCCCTTTCAGTTTTCAGTTCATTATGAACGATTCTTTTCGCGATGAGCAAACTCAGCTGCACAATCTGGTTCTCATACTCCTGAAAAATGTTCATCTGCAATCCCTGCAGTTTCTTGAACAGACCCATGAGCTGCCCTGTCAGGGCCTCATTTTCGGTTTTGAACGTCTGGAAACCTTCGGTATATCCCGTTTGAAAGCCCTCTTCCCATGCCTGTTTCTGCACATCGGTACGGGACTCTTCAGCCTCCCGGATGATGTCCTGACCGATTCGCTCGGCATTCAGCCTTTTTATCAGTGCATTGGCCAGCTCAAGCTCGATTTCCGATTTAAGCAGATCGACTTCTTCCCGGATTTGATGCACATACCGCTCTGCATCTTCACGAATTCTCTGGGTATATTCCTCAACATTGGTCAGCAGCGAGTCGACTTCGTTAAACTGCGAGGAGTTGAACTGGGAGTAGTCAATTTTTTTCTGCCGTTTAACCTTTTTCTTCTCTTCAACATCCTCGATTTCAAACGTTTCTGCTTCGGCCAACTGCTCAACGGCATTGGGATGGATAACAAAGTCGTGTGTCTCAACGTCCTCTTCTCCCTCGGGCTTCCCAAATTCAGGCGGCTTGAAGTATTCCATGGTCTGCTATTCTCCTGAGTTTAGGATGGGCCTTTCTTTTCACGCAGCCAGTTGCGCACCAGGGTCGCGGTCTTGAGTGGATCCTGACGGGCGATTTCGATAATCTTGTCTCGCGGCGGTATACCGGTCTCTTTTTCTGTCGGTATTTCCAGCTCTTCGCCTTCCAGCTCGCCGATGGTTGTCGGCAGACCCATCAACAGATCCAGATCCTCCGGCTTGGCCGACAGTTTCTGTACCATGGGGCGGATCACCATGAAGACCAGCAGGACAATGATGACACCTACCAGGACATAACGGATCAGGTCGATCACGAATTTCCGGGTTGTCTCCCGCTGTTGTTGCTTCAGTTTTTCAACTTCGACCAACGGTTTTTTGAACTTCATGTTCCTGACTTCGATGGTATCACCCCGGGACGTTTCAAAGCCAACGGTCTGCATGGCGATCTGCTTGATCGTATCCAGCTCGTCGATCGTCCTGGGTTTGTAAACCGGACTGCCAACCACTTCTCCGCTTTCATCCCTGACATACTCATAATGTCCATCCAACAACACGGCCACACTCATACGCTGGATCCTGCCGGCGGATTTCATGCTTTTGACATGCTTGCGGCTGTTGACAAAGTTGGTCCGTTTGGTCTTTTTGTTGATATTGGAAACATTGGCCACTTCACTGGCCCCGGCCCGAACTTCCGGAGAATTGGAAGTCACCCCGGGAACCCCTACCGGGATAGATCGTGATCCTGTTGAGTTTTCGGTATCCACCTCTTCGCTCAGGATAGCGGAGCCGTCAGGATCAACGACATCCTCTTCAATCTGGCTGGAATCAAAATCCATCTTCAGGGCGACCCGAACCTCGACACGGTCACTCCCCGTGATTTTTTCCAGCTGGGTTACCAGTTTCTGCTGCAACCGCTGCTCGACCTGCTGCTGGTAGAAATAGTTCTTGTCCCTCATCTCGGCATCCGACTCGTCGGTCAACCCCTTGGACAGCAGATTTCCAGACTGATCAGCCACCCTGACATCTTCCGGCATCATCCCGGGAATCGAACCGGCAACCAGGTTGATGATTGTCAGAACCCCCTTCTGGGAGAGCCGCTGGTTATTCTCCATTTCCAGCACCACCGATGCCGTGGGATGCTTTTCATCATCGATAAAGAGTGATTTTTCAGGCAGGGCCAGGGAAATCTTGGCGCCATTAATGGATTTAATCTGAGTAATCAAACGGGTGAGTTCTCCTTCAAGTCCTCTTTTTAACTGAACCCGTTGTTGAAATTCTGTCGCCCCGAAATTATTCTCGTCAAACAGTTCCAGACCCGCCACACCACCCATCTGAATACCGGAGGAGGCGATCTCCAGACGAACCTTGTCGACCGAATCAGCTGGCACCAGAATGGTATTGCCACCGGGTTGGAGCACATATTCGATATTCATCTCTTCCAGCTTCCGCACGATATTGCCTGCATCCTGCTGTGTAATGCCGCTGATCAAAGGGGCAAAGGTAACCTGTTGGGAAAAATAGACAAAAGCAATTAAACCAACCAGAACAGATCCCAGAGCGGAGAAAAGGAAAATCTTCTTTGATGTGTTTAAACTCTGGAAGAAATTTTGAAATTGAACCTGAAAACCGGTTACCAGATCAGCTGTTTGTTCGGCCATGTTTGGATTACCTAGCAACTAAAAGCGAATTATTGATTGATGGCGATATTCTGTTAGCGAAAGCACTGACATTACTACACCGGCATGCGCATGATCTCCTCATAGGCATTGACAACCTTGTTGCGGACCGTCATCAGCAATCGGGTGGATACATCCGCTTTTTCCATGGCGATCATTGTTCCGGCAATATCCTTGTTTTTGCCTGCGGCCATGTCGGTCACCATCTTCTCCGCTTTCAGATTCTGGTTATTCACCTCATCGAACATCTTTTGAAACGAGGAGACGATTTTTTTACCCGCTGCCTCAGGTGTCGGCTTATCCTGGACCTGATTCCGTGGAATCATCAGCGGTTGCCTGATAATTGATTTGATCATATTATCTCCGGATCACTATTTGTTAATACTCAAATGCTGTCTATTGTATTTTCCCGTTCAACTCACCAACGGACCTCTCTACTTTTTTGCCTGTGTCTGCTCGTATTGCAGCGCTATATACTTTGCTGATTTTGCGGACATTTTCTGGGACGCGGAAAAATTTTCCGCAATAATGTCCTCTTTTTTACCTTTCAGCCGAAGCGACGAATCCATTGCATCCAGATTCTTTTGCTTGGTACTCTCCATCATTGCTTCCACTTCGCTGTCCAGGGTCTTCAGTTTTTCGACCGTTTCAAGCAGCTGATTTTCAAATGCTTTGCCGGATGCAAGGGGTTCTTTACGACTCTTAATGGATTGAATCTTGGCATCCGGTTTTAATAAGCCAATTTGATTCACGTCACTCATCACATGGCACCTAATTTTTATTAATTATTATTATAAACAAAGCGTTAACTATCCAGATGCCAACCACCAGGGAGAACACCGGGACGCCTGTTTTGTGCTTTCAACTATATTAATTCAATTTACCTGCCAATTTCCAGCGCTTTGCTGATCATATTCTTGGTCACATTCAAGGCCGCAATATTCGCCTCGAAAGAGCGCTTGGCAACCATCATGTTGGTCATCTCCTCCACCACGTCAATATTGGGCAGTTCAACATAACCTTCCTCATTGGCATCGGGATGGGTTGGATCGTATTTCAGTCTGGGAGCACGGCTGTCTTCAGTGATTCCAACCACTTTCACATGCCGTGTACCGTCGTCTTTCTGCCGGGAGAGCAACTCATCCTGGAAGCTCTTGGTCGACGGCAGTGCCGCAAAAATGGTGTCCCTTCTGCGATAGGGACCCCCACCCGGTGTGCGGGTCGTGTTTACATTGGCGATATTGCTGGAGATAACCTTCATCCTGAGCCGCTGCGCAGACAGACCGGATGAGCTGATTTCCATTGTATCAAACATTGACATTATCTACCTCCTGAAATCGCGGATTTCAGCAGCTGAAGTTTCCAGTTCACAGCCCTCACTGAAGCCTGGTACATCAACTGGTTTTCCGCCAGTTTTGCCATCTCTTTGTCGAGATTAACAGTATTCCCATCCATCCTTGGATCCGGGTTGAAACTGTTGATCTGGGTTCCGGTCACCAGTTCAAGCGGTTCCCGCTTGACCCCGTCAAAATGCCGGGGGTCGGAGACCTTTAGTGGCCCCGGTCGGTCGCTGTAAAATGCCGCTTCCAGCTCCTTTTCGAAAACGATATCCTGTGCACGGTACCCGGGAGTTTCACGATTTGCGACATTCGAAGCGATCACCGCGTTCCGGCGGGTCTGCAAGGACATAGCCTTTTCCAATAAAGTCAGATTCTTATCAAAAATATTGATCGACATGCGACACCTCACCGGTTGACCGTTCTATTCACACTATGCAGCCGTGGTAAAAATTATCTGTATTTGTAAATGCAAAGAGAAGACCAGATACTCAAGAATTGAATATTTCTAAGGCAAGGCTTCAGAAGCAGGCATTCCGGGTGGATTGACCGAGAAATCCACCCGGTTTTTGACTCGGGACCACTCAGCGTCGGGTCTTCACGCCAATGGATGAACGGTAGACCGGCTCCAGCCCGATGCGGAATTTCAGTCTGATCACATCAGACTGAGAAGGAACGACACACCTAACCGCCGGATTCGGACAGCCAGCGCTCCGCGTCAATGGCTGCCATGCATCCGGTACCGGCTGCTGTGATCGCCTGACGATAGCTGCTGTCGATAACGTCTCCACAGGCAAAAACTCCTGCGATATTCATTTTGGTCGTTCCTGGCTGAGGTGTCAGGTATTTCTTTTCATCCATATCCAGAACATCCCGAAAAAGACGTGTATTGGGTGTGTGCCCGATGGCCACAAACAGACCGGCAACACCCAGTAAGGTCTTGTCCCCAGTTTTCAGGTTCCGCACCCTCAGATCGGTCATCCCCCTGGTATCATCGCCGATCACCTCATCTACAACCGAATCCCAGACCACTTCAATCCGGCTGTTCTTAAACACGCGTGCCTGCATGGCTTTACTGGCCCGGAATTCATCCCGACGATGGATGACATAGACCTTTTCACAGAAATTGGTCAGATAGGTTGCGTCTTCCAGGGCGGTGTCGCCACCGCCGGCAACGGCCACTTTCTGTCCCTTAAAGAAAAACCCGTCACAGGTTGCACAGGCCGAAACGCCTTTGTTTTTATAGCGGGTTTCACTGGGCAACCCGAGATACCGGGCTGATGCACCAGTCGCAATGATCAGCGCGTCACAGGTAAACCGTTTTTCCTCCTGATAGAGATTGAAAGGCCGCTGGGAGAGATCCACCCGGGTAATCTCCCCGAAGGTGATCTGGGTGTTGAATCGCACAGCCTGTTTCTCCATGCTCTCCATCAGTTTGTTGCCATCAATCCCATCGGGAAATCCCGGGAAGTTTTCCACTTCGGTGGTAGTAGTCAGCTGGCCACCCTTCTGTGGTCCAAATATCAGAAGCGGGGAGAGATTGGCCCGGGCTGCGTAGATTGCCGCCGTGTAACCGGCTGGACCGGACCCGAGAATAATCAGCCGATGGTGATTGTCTTCCGTGTTTACTTCTTCCAGGGCCAGCAGACTGTCCAGTTTACTTTTATTTTCCAGCTCGTACAGGTCATCACATCCCCCCACATGATAGTCGTCGATGAATATCTGGGGAACCGTTCTGCGCCCGCCCGATTTTTCAATCATGATGCCCAGTTCCTCCGGCCTCATATCCACTGCGATCTCTTCAAACTTGACCCCCTTTGAACTCAGCAGTTCCTTGGCCTTTACACAATATGGACAGTAATCTTTAGAGTACACGACCACCTTTTTCATGGTTTTTTCCTATTTGTTAAGCAAACGGTTATATCAAAATCCTGGATCCGCAATTCACCTTTTCGCGGCTATTGGTGATCCAATGAAAAGAATATTCATCCGGTCATCATCCCCGCAGTCCCTTGCGAAAAAGGAACCGCAGGCAGAGTCGTATCGCCGGTGATGGTCTTGGCTGTTTTCTGAGGTTGATTATAGGAAATTCGTCATCAAAAGTCTAATATCTCATGGCAACCGTATATTTCAGCAGCGGTTACGCAGGGGTAGCATCTGGCAGAAACAACACCAGCTGACCGGATTGTCTTGAAAAATGGTAACTTTTAAGCAACAAACGGTCGTTTTTCGGTTGTTGCTTCAGAATTGGGGCGGGCTGCAGGCCCGCTGGAAAGCTATTCAGCTGAATATCACTAATAGGCCGAGACCTGTATGTAATTGAACTCATTCTCGGCAGGTGAGAAGCGAGGCTCGCAGCTTCGATCATGCCTGCCTCCGAGGGCGGTCATTCACATCGCCATCCTGCGATACTGAACCACTCCCAATCCGTTCAATCACATACAGGTCACGACCCTATTAACTCGGAAAAAGTGCTTATAAGTTACACATTCAGCTAATTCACTGAAGTCATGGACGGTCTGTTATTGAACGGGTTGGGAGTGGTAAAAGCCTCCAGGAAGGAGGCTTCCGCGACCGCCCTCGGAAGATGGCCATGGATGGCCATCGAGAATGAGTTCAATGACAGATTGACCATGACGGGTCTCTGTGTAACTTGATGACTGTGGCGACCCCGCCTTGTTAGTTTGCTGAA
>JAHJRI010000241.1 GCA_018830885.1 bacterium
GATCTCCGGGGTCGTGACGATGGCGGCTGCAGACCCGTCGCTGACGCCACAACAGTCAAACAGACCGAGAGGATAAGCAATCATAGGGGCGGCCTTGATCTGTTCTTCAGAAATCACCCGCCGAAGATGGGCTTTCGGATTGAGCGCACCGTTGGCATGGCTCTTGGCTGAGATATGGGCAATCGCATCCTTGATCTTTTCCATGGGGATATTCCATTTGGCTGCATAGGCTGTTGCCAGTTGAGCGAACAGACCCGGTGCGGTGGCATTGGACCCACGCATAAACATTTCTGTCCCGAAGGCCGCTCCACCCGGCAACCCCCCATATCCCGTATCTTTCAGTTTTTCAACCCCCAACGCCAGCACAATATCATAAGCTCCTGCAGCCACTGCGTAACAGGCGGCACGGAAGGCTTCCGTGGCCGTGGCACAGAAATTTTCCGTGCGTGTGATCGGTATGAATGGCAGTTTTAAAGCAGATCCCAGTGGCGTACCCGCCTTTCCAACGCTGATCTCATCAATATGGGTACCAAAATAGGCCGCCTGGATCTCCTTTTTCTCAATGCCAGCATCCTCCAGACACTCCATAAAGGATTCAATCATCAAATCGTCGGCACTCATGTCCCATCGCTCACCAAATTTGCTGCATCCCATTCCCAGGATGGCTACTTTGTCTCTAATTCCATCTGCCATTTTAATTCTCCTCTTTTATTGGTACTGCTTTCCAAAAGTAGCCGGCTATGTCACGTTTTTTATCTGAGTATTTTCTGCGGAATGACATTTTAACGGCCATCCCTGTTTTCAATGTATTCAGATCGCAATCAGTGAAGTCAAACATATACTTACCACCTGCTTCAAATACGATCTGCCCGTAAACAGCGGGCGGATTCATGGAAGCCGCCAGGTTGTCTCCTGTAAAACTGAATATATGACCAGTTTTGTCGGAAAAACAAAATTCCGTTGTTTCATCAACGGCCTCGCATTTCGGATTCACACAGATTTTCTGTTTTGGATATTGCACGGTGCCACAGCGGGTGCATTGGGTCCCCCATAGTCCCAGAACCTCTCGACGTTTTCTCCAGAGTTGGGACCAGCGGGTCCAGAGATCCTCTTCAGACCGCAGACCGGTATCACCGGGTAGAATGTCACGCCAGATCAGGTATTTTGTGTAATTGTCCAAAGCTTCACGATTGGCAAGACAGCCTGCAATACCGTTTCTTGCCGGGAGTTGCGCAATCTGCTCGGTGACTTCAAAATACAGGACATCACAGCCACTACCAAAACTGGCCATCATGATTTTATCGCCTGCTTTGGCTTCTTCCAGTGCTTTTACCAGTAAGACCAGAGAATGCGGCGTCCCTGTCTCGCCCACTTCCTTCTGGAGATTACCCAGATCCTGCTCCGGTGTGATATTGAGCAGTTTGTTTAATTGTTTGCGGGCAGCACCGTAATGGCACGGATAGGCCACCTTGGCAAAGTCACCCATAGACAACGTGTATTTTTCCAGCAAACCATTGATTGCCTCTGGGAGCAGTTCAGCAAAACCCACGTCCCTGATCCAGCGATCCTCCCACTGGCGATCAAATTTCCCGTTCTGTCCCCGATAGTGATCAACGAAATCATAGGTCGTTGAGAAAGAGCCCTTAAATTCAGCGATGACATTCTTGCTGCCGACGACCAGTGAGGCTGCTGCATCACCGAAGATCAACTCTTGGGATGAGGCGGGTTGTCCCAGTCGACAATCCGAGGCAGTCACCAGGATGTTATCCACTCGTCTGGACTCGACACTTTCCAGGGCGGAGAGCAGCGCCGTGGAACCTGATTTGATTCCGCCACTGAAATCGGCCGCCCGGATCTGATCATTCAATCCCAGGGCGGCTGTGATGATTCCGGCATTGAGACGCTCTTTGTAGGGCATGCTGGTGGAAGCAAAATAGACTCCTTCGATTTCGTTGCGATTCAGGCCATTCAGGGCATCAATCCCCGCGGCGACAGCCATTGTCAGCGCATCTTCATCGAAGTTAGCCACTGACCGCTCTCCAGCTGCATTAGAAATATTGGCCGGATTCATCCACCCCATGGACTGGTAGACGAGACCGCGATTCATGCGAAACCGTGGTACATAACCACCGTAAGTGCATATTCCGATCATTCAAACCTCCTCTTGTTGGTAATAATAAAATTCGACTCACACGGGACCGTGCAAGCGAACTGTTCGAATCGATATTTGTATCCTGCTCCTCAACCAATCTGCCGAAAAAGAATGTTACAGCAGGATACTGTGAGTTCGTCAGGTGATATAGGCCTGCCAAAAATGATTTTGGGCAGGCATAAATGCTCGATGGAACCAAGGATAATCTGCCTTAAGTCCTTTGCTACGATATCCTGATGGATCTCTCCATTCTGAATACCCCTGTCGATAATCTCGAGAATCTGACGTCCGTAGCCCTGAATTCCCTGGTAGATGTCACTGTCAAAATAGCCGGGGAAGTTTCTGACCTCCAGCAACAAAATTTTCGCCAGAACCCGATTTGAAGCATAAAGGTCGAAATGGAGCCAGATCAATCGTCTCAGTTGATTTAAGGAACCTTCAATTCCCTTGAGATCAGTCTCGATTTCAACCAGAAACGGATGCATAAAATCATGTAAAACCACATGGAGCAGGTTCCGGCTGGTTTTGAAATATTTGTAGATCAATCCCTCATTCACACCGGCTGTTTTCGCAATCTCTGCCCAGGTGATGGCCTCGAACTCCTTTTTTTCCAGTAGCTGTGTTATCGCCTCCAGAATCTTGACCATTCCTGGTGGTCGCGACTTACCTTTTGGAACCATTGTTGAGAAAGGAAGCTGAAGGTGATGCCAATCAAACAATAAAGAATAACCTTGGCCGAATTGAAGTATGTCTTGCATACCTTTTATAAATAACTGTTATATTGTTGATTTATAAACACGTCAGAAAAATTACGGCCCATTAGGTATTTAATACCTAATGCAATCAGGAATGTCAACCCGATTAACAGTATGGTATTTCATCAGGGACCATGAGACCGCCATCGGTGGCTCTTTATGAGTCTAATGGAAACTTATTATAACAATAGAATAGATGAGATGTAGCTGATATTTAAAAATAACGCAAACCAGTGGAAAATTTAAGAAAAAAAGGATAGGGTGATGACCGGAAAGGAGCGGATTGCTGACACCGGTCTTTTTACATCTGACTAAGCATCTGATATCCAGAATGGAACAAAAACCAGCGATGAACAGACTGAGTATTAAAACCCAGTACTACCTGGGGGCAGCGATTATATTAATCATCTGCTGTGTGGGTGTTTCCTGGTACGAGTATCAAAACTCTCTGAACCAGGCCCTCGTGCATGTTTATAACAAGACTGAGATATTTTTGTCGACGGCGTCATCCATCCGCCTCTATGTCAAGGATAAACTCCGGCCTAAAATCCGGGAAAGCCTGACATCAGATCAATTTATTCTGGAAGCGATGTCGACCTCTTATGTCTCCCGGGAGATCATGAAGCATTTGCAGAAGAGTTATCCGGAGTTCATCTATAAACGCGCGGCGAATAACCCCAGAAACCATGTTAATAAAGCGGATGAATTTGAAGACAATATGCTGAACTGGTTTTCCCAGCATCCTGATAAGTTACAATGGGCGGGATTGATCAAAAAGGGGGGACGTGCCTACTATGCTCGGATGACACCGATCTGGGCTGAACATGATTGCCTGACATGTCATGGGAACCCCTCAGATGCGCCAAAAGAGCTGCTGGATCTGTTTGGCACTGAGCAGAGCTTTGGCTATTCCGTAGGAGACATTGTAGGGGCGGATACGATCTATATTCCCATGGATTCAACCAATCTCATGATCAAGGAGAAGACTCTCTGGGTTTTCCTGATCGGGTTTACATCACTGTTTTCCCTTTTCGCTCTGTTCGCCCTTTTATTTAACAGGACTGTCGTTCAGCAGTTAAAAAGACTGGTGGGGGCTTACAAAAACATCTATTCAGACGAACTCCAGGAACTGGATATCCCGGAAGCATACTCCAGCGACGAATTTACCCAGATAAAGAATGCCTTTACCAATGTCGCCACATCCCTCAAAACCATGCATGATGGTTTGCGAGAATCTGAAACAAAATATCGGACACTCTTCCAGACCTCACCCGACCCGATTTTTGTATGTAATCATCAGGGGAAACTGACTGATCTGAATAAGGCGGGCGTTGCTCTGTTTGAACTGGGTAGCTCAGGAGAGTACTCACTCTCGGTGAACTTACTGGATCTGTTTGATTCCATGGATGAGGGCAGCAGGCTGGTCAGCCGGATTGAAAATACGGCTTCAGTTACCTATGCCGAGTGTTTGCTGGTGACCCATTCGGGAAAGAAGATGATCTGTTTGATTGCTGCCAATCGTCTGTTGAACGACAAGGGAGAATATATCGGGATGGAGGGTGTGATCAGGGATGTTACCAAGGAGAAGAAACTCTCCAAGCACCTTGCACAGACCGAAAGAATGGCGTCAATCGGTCAACTGGCGGCCGGAGTGGCCCATGAAATCAATAATCCCCTGGGAGTCATTCTGTGCTATGGGGATCTGATCCTGAAGAACCAGGACTCCAACTTTCAGGTCAAAGAAGACACCCGGGTGATTCAAAAGCATGCCCACAGCTGCAAAACGATTGTTGAATCTCTATTGAATTTTGCCAGGGCATCAGATACCCGTATGAAAATAGCCAATATTCACGAATGCTTACGCGAAATTCTAACGGTCATACAAAATCAGACCAGGAAACAGAATATTCAGGTATCATTGGATCTGGACGACAATATAGAGGAGTTCGTTTTTGATGAAGATAAAATCAAGCAGGTGTTTATGAATCTGCTGTTGAATGGGATACAGGCAATGCCTGAGGGAGGAACCCTGAATCTGGTGACAAAGCTGAACCGGGAAAAGGAACAGATCGTGATTGATGTGACAGATTCCGGAAGTGGGATTTCAGATGACAAACTGGATAAGATATTTGAACCGTTTTTTACGACCAAAGAACGAGGCAAGGGCACGGGTCTTGGGTTGTCGGTAAGTTACGGAATTATTCAGCAGCACAACGGACATATTTCGGTTTCAAGTCAACCCGGCCATGGAACCACCTTTTCCATATCACTGCCCCTGAATGGCAAGCCAGATATAACCGAAACAGACGTACCAAAGATATGAAAGATACTCTATTGATCGTCGATGATGAAGCGGATCTGCTTACAGGCTTGAAACGATCCATCTCACAAGAGCTGGATTGTCGCGTTTTGACTGCGATTGAAGGTGCTGAGGCAATGGGGATATTTCAAAACGTACCGGTGGACTTGGTCTTAACCGATATCAGTATGCCAGGCATGAATGGGATGACGCTGCTGAACAAAATCGTTCAGCAGGATCGGACTGTACCCGTCATCATCATGACGGGTTATGGCACGATCGAAATGGCTGTGGAAGCACTCAAACAAGGCGCTTTTGATTTTATCCAAAAACCGTTTGATCTTTCGCACCTGCTTCAACTTATAAAAAAGGGGCTTGATTCCAATCGGTTGGATCGTGAAAAGAATCGTTTGCAGCAACAAATCTGCGAACAGAGCTCTTTGGAGGAGTTGATGGGTGAAAGCAACCGCATGCAGACCGTCCGTCAGCAGATCCGGACACTGGCCAAAACGGATGTCCCCGTCTTAATCACCGGTGAGACTGGCACCGGGAAGGAACTTGCAGCAAAAGCCATTCATGAAATCAGCAACCGACGGGATAAAAGAATGATTACGGTGAACTGTCCTGCGCTGCCTGAGGGACTATTGGAAAGCGAATTGTTCGGGCACAGAAAGGGTGCTTTCACCGGCGCCAATGAAGACAAAAAAGGACTGTTTGACAGGGCTGAAGGCAGCACTATTTTTCTCGATGAAATTGGCGATCTTCCCCAGTCTTTACAGACGAAATTGTTGCGAGTTCTTCAAAACATGGAAGTCAGGCCGATAGGCGCTGAAAAGAGTCACAGGATTGATGTCCGTGTACTGGCAGCAACAAATCAGGATCTGGCATTGAAGATCAAATCCGGAAAATTCAGGTCTGACCTGTTTTATCGCTTGAATGTCGCCACGCTTGTGATGCCTCCCCTGGCTGAAATCAGGGAGGACATTCCCGTTTTGGTCCAACATTTCCTCACCAAATCAGCCTGTGAATTGAAAACTGAGCCAAAGTCAATTTCAACCAAAGTTTTAGAACAACTTAAAACCCATGATTGGCCGGGTAATACCCGGGAGTTGGAAAATGTCATCAGGGCATGGACCGCTACATTGCAGGTAAATCGGATCAAACTGGAAAATATTGAAATTGAAGATTCAGAGGGTTTTGCTGCGGATATTGATCTGGAACTGGAAGGTCCCTACAAGCTGTTAAAAGAAAAAATAATTGAGCGGTTTACCCGTGAATATATATGTCGCCTCTTAAAACAGACCAATGGCAACATCTCCGTTTCAGCAAGGATCAGCGGTATCAAACGCCAGTCGTTCCAGAAGATAATTAATCGCTACGAGATCAACGTCCATGACTATCGGTGATGGAAAGGTGTTCCGCAATTGTTGCACAGGGGTGCCACCGGGTGATTGCACTGATCCTTTCAGGTGACGTATCTTTAGTTAGTTCGTAATTACAGAGATGTAAAATGGTTATCACTCTATGGAAGAGAACTCGATGCCGCCTGTTGTTTGCAGTTAGGGCCAGATATTTTCTCCTGCCCCCAAAAATACATCATTATTACAGTAGTTAAGGATAAGCAGCCGTTCAGGTACACAAATTGCTGTGTCCTTGCCGCTTTTCTGTTTTTTGATGCCTTGTGATCTTTCGTTCCGGGACACTTCTAAGTGTGGGGGAATGCTTCCTGTATCCGGTCGAACGGTCTGCTTATATACGAAATCTTTGCGGAGAGGAATTATGGCACAAGTCAATGGTGATATTGTTCGCGACGTTGCAAAATGGGAGTGGTCAGAATTGTGGAAAAAAGAGGACTGGTGGGCTGTCTGGCTGGGATTCTTATTATTGGTGATTGGATTGATCATTTATGTTCCCCGGGGACCTGCCGGAATGGATGAGAAGATTGCAGCTGCAAATGCGACGCTGAAGGTGGAGTCAGAAAGAGCCCCGTTTCGAACAATCGCCTGGTTCAAGGCAAGTGATGCCAAGGGCAAGTTGAAGGCTACCGATTCAAGTGCCGGCAAAACGATCAAGGTTTATACCACGAAACCGCACGGCTGGAGCAGTAACCCGCTCGATGCGTTTTTCATGAGCAAATCAAAAGCTGCTGCAAAGGCGGAAAAAGCAGCATCCGGTTACGAAAAGGCCAAAGAGAAGGAAGCAGCAATGCTGGATACAGCAAAAGCTGCAGAAGAGATGGCCGCCGCGGAGTCGTTTCAGAACACCACCCTGAATCAACAGGCGATTAAAGCGATTGGCGATTGGCGATTTGCAAAAAACAAAACATCCAGCGCGAAAAAGAAAGCGGGGGCCAAGCCATATAATCAGATTCCCTATCTGATCATCCTGATGATCATCATGGCTGTATTTTTTGGCATTGGCATGCTGGTCATGGGGAAAAATGTCGTCAGTTTTGGGTTCGGATTCATCGGGGTCTTCATCGTTGCCATTCTGGCATATCTGCTGGAGGGGCAAGCTGGCATGAAGAGCATCGGATTCGGGTATCCGCTTTGGGCAATTGCTATCGGTATGCTTATCAGCAATACTATTGGCACACCAAAATGGGTGGTTCCTGCCGTTCAAACGGAGTATTATATTAAAACCGGGCTGGTGCTTCTGGGAGCTGAAATCCTTTTTGGGAAGATGCTCTCTATTGGCGTACCTGGAATCTTCGTAGCCTGGATTGTCACACCGATTGTGCTGATAACCACCTATTTCTTCGGTCAGATCGTGGTAAAAATGCCCTCGAAAACACTGAATGTCACCATTTCAGCTGATATGTCGGTGTGTGGGGTTTCTGCTGCTATCGCTACTGCCGCTGCATGCCGAGCGAAAAAAGAGGAATTGACCCTGGCCGTCGGATTGTCAATGGTGTTCACGTCGATCATGATGATTGCGATGCCCGCCGTTATCAAGGCGACCCATATGCATCATGTGTTAGGTGGTGCCTGGATGGGTGGAACCATTGATGCGACCGGTGCAGTGGCAGCAGCCGGCGCCTTTCTCAGTGATACAGCCATGTATGTGGCCGCTACCATAAAAATGATCCAGAATATTCTGATCGGTGTGGTCGCTTTCTTTGTTGCACTGATCTGGACGACGAAGATTGATAAAGAAGCGGATCAGGAAGTCGGACTGATCGAAATCTGGTTTCGATTCCCCAAATTCGTGCTGGGTTTTATCGCGGCTTCCATTATTTTCTCTCTGATCTATGGTGCATTTGGCAAAGATGCCGGTTACACGCTTCTGGAACATGGCGCCATTCGCGGTATGTCCAGAATTTTCAGGGGATGGTTTTTCTGTCTGGCCTTTGCCAGTATCGGATTGGCAACCAACTTCCGTGAGCTGAAATCCTATTTTAAGGGTGGAAAGCCATTAATTCTTTATGTTTGCGGTCAATCGTTCAACCTGATACTGACTCTGGTGATGGCATATATCATGTTCTTTCTGGTATTCCCGGAAATTACCGCCCAGATTTAGCTATGGTTAAAAAACTTTCGAATGGATCCCAGGCAACCAGGATAGATCGAAAGCCCGAAACAAGCCGGTTAAAGCGTTGGGTCGCTTTGGCCGGCGGGACGCTCTTTTTCTGGGTTTTTGCCGCCTATTTTACACCCTGGCTGTCAACGATTCCTATTCTGCATCCGATGCTGAGTTATATTGAAGAATACGATATCAATACGACAGCCTATTTTTATACTGATGTTGAGGAGTTTTCAGTAGGAAATCACATGATTCAGCAATTGATGACCTATCCGTCAAAAACGACGGAATAAAAGAGTCGCCCTTTTCAATAGCAGTCAAACGAAGTTGCCGCCTACCGGGGAAAATGCTTGATCTTCAGAACAAAAGAAAGCTGTTACGCAGTCAGGAACTTAAAACTGCCCAAACCATCGCCGCGCAGGTGATTGAAAAACCGAAATTAAGTGTCTGGATGATTTTGATTCCAATTGTGTTTATTTATTATTTCTACAGCTTTCATCGATATTCAACCGGAAGGAAGGATTTTGTTAAAAGCTTTATCAAAACCAGGAGTCTGATTCTGGATGAAGCCTACACGTTTATAGAGTCAGGTGAAAAACCGGACTTTCTGGTCCTGGCGCAGGAAGACAATGTTCCTGAAAATGCAGTTGGCGCATATAAGAACTGGGCTCAGGTGCTGTTCGAGCACTATGTAAAACTTCTGGGATCCGAAGGCGACAGCTACCCTTCTTTGGTTAAGGCCCGCTATAAGGAGCAGGGAACCTATTTGCTCATCCTGGATCAGATCAACAAAGCCGAAAGCCTGTTCTATAAGGCGCTGCGCAAAAATCTGAAAGATTCTGTCGACGATGTGGCAGAGATGATTAAAAAAATAGAGGAATCCCTGGGTCGTCTGCGCCGTGAAGAAGCTCGTCTTGTTTTTACCAGCTGAATAACGAGGCCGGGGTTATCTCGAAGCCACAGGAAGGGTTATGGCCTGAAATCGTTTTTGCTTCCGGATTGCTTCTGAAAAAGAGCCCTCAACGGTCAGCCCTTCTTTGACAACCACTTTCCTTAGCCTGCCTGTCTGAAATTCAGATTGGCAGGCTTTGCTGTCAACAGCAGAAGTGTTTTCAAGACCGCGATTCGCAATTGTCTGTTAGTGGGATGTGGCCTGGATCAACCACTCCTTGATTTCAGCCTTTTCAGGTGGTTTTCCGGCACACATGACCTGATCATTGATGATGACTGCAGGCAGTCCAGGCAAGCCAAACCGGGTAACCACTGTTGGATCTTTAATCTGTTCAAGGTCTGCCGGCAGGTTGAGCTCGCTTAACAGGTCCCGCATATCGGCCATCAACTGATCACATCGTGCACACTGGCGTCCAAGAACCCTGATCTCAAGCAATCCTCTTTCCTCTTCTGCAACCGGTTGGCCACAGAACCGCTTAAACTCACGCAAAAACGCAGATCGGTATTGATCGCGGGACTGTTCCGGAATATAGTTGCTGATGCAAAGCTGTTTCAGCAGTTCCTCCGCTATCACTTCGTCTGACCGGTAACGACGGTTTTCCGCCATTCCCTGCAGGGCGGTTTTCAAACCGATAATACCGAGTTTATGCTCACCGACGCGTATCTGTGTAACATCCAGATCGGGTTTTTCTGGTTTCATCCGTCTCCTTTTTTTGAATTGACGAGACACTTGTGTTGGTTTAAACAGGTCTTCAAAGGGCCGGTTCCCGGGATGCCGGTCCACAGTTGACATTTCCCGGGATTGTACCTTTTTACCGACATTTCAGAAAGTAAATCGCAAGTGACCACACGGTCTGGAAACGATCCTTTCTCTAACCGGTGGAAGTCTCTGGAGTGACACAATAGAAACATATAGTGCTGAAGGTTTCCAGGGACATCAGATATGAAAAAACGAAAGCGTATCAATGGAGAAGGAAGAATTGCCTGGCATGTTGCAGATAACCAGTAAAATGCTGCTTAACCCCATCACTAGGGCACCTTGATTAAATGGAACTCAGTTAGCATCAAAGGGTTGATGTTTCAAGAACCTTTGAAGCCATGGATGGCTTCCAGGAGCTCCATGGACAGACTCGTGCGTTTCTTGAAAGATCAACCCTTTGGTGCGGTAAGTTCGATAATTTTAATTAATCAAGGTGCCCACTATTTAAAAGAGGAAACACATGGGACTATTTCAGAAGACCATCAGGCTTTCCACATTGCTGAAATTACAGCTTATATACTGCATACTGGGAATTGCTTACAATGTTGTCAGCTTTCTCATGGTTATTACTATCGGTAGACGATTGTCGGGTAATGCTCCTTTTACAGGCGCTCTATTGATGATCATTTATGGACTCTGTCTCATCACCGGTTTGATCCATCTGCAAAAAGTCTATCGTTTCCTTATGCTGCTTTTTGTACTCGTTATTGGTTACAGCGGTTTTATCAATCATTTTATCATTTATACCAGACAACCGGAAGTATATGCATCTTTTCTGGCCTGGTTTTCTGCAGTGGGAATCAATTTTTTTGGATTGCTCCTCAACCTGGTAGCCGTTTCAGGAGGATTTGAAGTGTCCCCTTCCAGGTTGAAAAAATAGCAGAAATCCTTTTTTTTGGCAGGCACAGCTGCTGCCTGCCTGTATTCCTGATCAGAAAAGGCATGAAAAGATGACAGGCAACCTCAGCGATTGTTTATTTGGACGACGTCAAAGTCATTCTCTCAGTCTGCAAATCCCTGATCGATTGATTCAAGAATCTTCTCCGGCGATTTTCCCGTATATCGCTTCAGCAGTTGCTGGTAGCGCTGTTGATCAAATGGCTGATCCTCCACCATAACATCATACAGCAGTTCAGACAAAAACCTGCCAATCAGATGAATGGCATCATGCCGGGATACCTTTTGCTGCAGCATCGAATCGAGAAAGAGAGCAACCTGAGCAGGGTCTCCCGAGACCAGTTGATATTCGATGACCGTGTGAAAAATCATGTGCACGTAAGGATCAATATCATTATCCGGCCCACAGTCTTCCAGTGGCTGTTCGCTTGGATTATCAAACTTCTGAGAATAGAGGGTCTTATGGTCAAGCATGTTCTCAGCCATCAGTTTATCCACAGGGTCCAGATTTCCAAGATCCCCCCTTTTGGCTTGCTCCCAAACACCATACAGGTCCTGCTGAAGCAATCGTTCCAGGACCATATCTGTCGCCGTGTTCATCATTACACCGTTTCAAGGATTGAAGAAAATGATAACTGAGCCTGACCGAAGTCTTGAACGGTTCAGCCTGTTCTAGTCGAATTCTAGGTTGATTCTGCTGCAACGGTCAAGAAGGACTGGGAAGATTTTCACCCATTGTGCTGCAAAAAGGCCTGCCCATCTTTAATACCCAGATCATAAGCATCCTGGAGACCGGCTGGATTTGTGTAGTCCCATTTGTCAATCTTGATGGGTTCTGACGGCTGGATGTAAGTGCGACCCGGAATGTCAGGAATTTTTTCCTTCGGATACTGCCTGGAGAGAAGGACCAGCATATCGCCTTGCTGGTCAGCAAGAATACTGACCGGCACATTATCGATCATCCCTCCATCAAGGGTCGGATGGTTATTTCGCCACATAACTGGAACAAAAGGGGGTGTGCATGACGATTGCAGCAGTAATTCGGCCAGTTCCTCCGGTGTTGAACATTCTCTGACCGAGACAACTACCGGGCGGAAACCGATCTTTGAAGCGAACACCGGATGCATCGGATAAAAAATTTTTTTCTCCAGTGAATATACTGCTAAACCAACCAGGGTCGCAGATACCGGGCCAAGCCAGAAAGGGGGTTTCGCAATCAGAATCCTGACGTCTGGGCCTTCTTGAAGCCGTTTTAGTGCCTGATTGTCAATTATCTCCAGAATAGCATTGCGGTACATCCTGTAATGAGGGAAAACTGGCCTGCTGCTGAAGAGATTGGAGAGATAGATGTTCTTTTGATTGGTCCGGGTAATCTGTTTGAAATAGGCAAAACCTTCTTCTGATTTACCTGACAGAGCGATACAGGCAACCGTTGCCCCGGCACTGACTGCCCCGATCATGGCAGGTTTGAGACTCCCTGTCCTGGCGAGGCTATCCCAGAAACCCGATTGCCACATACATCGGATACCGCCGCCAGAAAATACAACTGACTGAAATGCTGAGGTTCCCAATTTAATTTTCTCCCTCTGGTGTGGGTTCTGTATCTGTAATAAAAAAACCAACGACAATCGATTCAGGTCGAATCATGCAGATACACAGGAGTCAACTAAAACGTATCTATTCAGGTTCAGCTATAGACGCTAACACCTGTGTCTCAATGAATTCATGATAGACGTTCTTCGCTGCGAGTCTCGGGAATTCAATCACACACAGGTCTCCGCTTCTGCTCAGAAAAAGGGGTGAATCCTTATACTGAAACAAGGCATCGTTTACTGTCGCTATGCTATCTGAAAAGTGAATATGGGAAAAGCGGAATCGGAGATCGATTGTAATAAGGAAACCCACAGGCAGATCGACAGTGTATCGGATTCACTGACAAACATCAGTTATTAAAAGGGGTTAAGAACGAAACAGGCCTTCCAACAAAAACCTTGACAATCATTGCTTTCATCCAATATTGTCTTCTTATCCCGGCTTCTGGTAATACCACCAGCCATAACGATTTAATCAGGCAAAACGATGCAGGAACTATTAAAACCGATCAGAGCAGAGAGTCTGAAAGAGGTATTTGTGACTCGATTTGAGGAGTTGATCTTGTCGGGCAAGTTATCCATTGGCGAGAAATTGCCTTCAGAAAGGGAACTGGCTTTTCAACTGGGTGTCAGCCGGCCTGTGGTCCATGAAGGTCTGGTCGAGCTGGCATCCAAGGGGTTGATCACCATGAAGCCGAGGGCTGGAGCGATAGTGAATGACTATCGCAAATCCGGGTCTCCCGACATATTGAATTCCCTGTTCAACTATCACCAGGGAAAGCTCGATCTGAAGATCCTGGACAGTATTCTTTCCATGCGAATGCTCTTCGAAGTCGAAACCGCGAGACTGGCCGCCTTAAATCGTTCTGAGGATCAAGTCAAAACATTTAACAATCTTATCCGCAGGGAGAACAAAGTCCGGCACACAGATATTCAGGCTTTGATCGAAGTGGATTTTGAATTCCATCATCTGATCACTCTGGCCAGTGATAATCAAATCTATCCGCTTCTGATGAACTCGATGAAAAGCATTTATACCAACTTGACCGGACAGTTTTTTGCTGATCCGGCGGTGGTTCCCAGGGTATTTACATTCCACCGTGAAATGGTTGATGCGATTGGTGCCAAAGATGAAATCGTCGCTGTCCGGGTGATGAAGAAGATTCTTAAACATGGGGAAAAGCAGTTTATTTTACTGATCAATGGCAGAAAATAGGAGATATTCATGACAACAGCCGTAGCGGTAAAGACAGCGACCCGCATTAAAGAACCCAGCGGGCTGTCATCCAGGGTGAAATGGCTCCGAGACTACTATTTCGAAGGTGTCAAAAGACCCTGGAACAACCAGTTTACCGCCTGGTCGACAGGCACCCCCTGGGATATTCAGTTTACTGAATTTACGTATTATATTGTTCCAGAAACCTTTATGCTGCTGGACCCTTTAAACGGCAGCTTCCAGCAGTCTGCCAGGAATGTCACCCTGTCCAACGATTTCTGGAATTGGCCGTTACCTGAGCGAAGAGCCTGGTTTGTGAAGGAGGTAATGGTCAACTATGTCCCACAGGAGATTCTGCCAGGCGACCTGATAGCCGGTGGCAGGTTCAATATTATCACCTCGCTTTGCTTTAACCAGGATGAACGGAAGTTGTACGACCGGCTGCTCTACGGAAAAAAAGGCGCCCGGACCCGGATGAAGCGGTTTCATGATCACGGATACGGTAATGCCGGCTGCACCAGCGGTCACCTGATACCGGGATATGAGAGAGCTTTGAAAATCGGCTGGAAAGGAATTCATGAGGACCTCCAGACCCGATACGATGCAATCAGTGAATCAGACAGACAGGGATCAAAGGGAAGTCAGCTGAGAGCCATGATGACCGCCGCGAAAATGCCGAAGGAACTGGCAGATCAGTACACGCTGTTGTGCCGCGATCTGGCAGGTCAAGAAAAAGACCCCGATCGCAGGAAAGAACTGCGGCAGATGGCTGAAAACCTCTCCCGTGTTCCCTGGGAACCGGCCAGAACTTTCTGGGAAGCTGTTCAAGCCTTATGGCTGACCCATATGCTCATCATGAGTGATGAGAACTACCCGGGACCGGGGGTGTCCTTCGGCCGGATTGATCAGTATCTACTGCCGTATTGGGAAGCCTCATCATCGGAAGGGATGGACCGGGAATTTGCCAAGGAGATCCTCAAATGCTTTTGGATACATTGCAACACCGCATATGATGCCATGATCAAAAATGGGAACCAGGGGATTACCGCCGGATTTGGTCAATTGATCACCCTGTCTGGGCTTGGCAGCGACGGTCGGGATATGACCAATGAACTGACCTATATTTTCCTGGAAGTGATTGATGAAATGTCCCCCATCCTGGAACCCAAGCCGAATGTGCGTCTCCACCGAAACTCGCCGGAAGTGCTGTTGGACAAGCTGGTAGACATGGTCTCGACCAGCCAGGGAGCTCCATTTCTGCTCAATTTTGATGAACGGTCCATGGCAGGGATGATTCTGGAGGGCAAACGTGCCGGTCTGACCCATCTGATTAACAAAGAGACTGTCCATGAGTACGCTCCTGTGGGATGCCTTGAAAACACCATGGTCGGAAATGATCGGTCAGGAACGGTCGATAACAACCTGAACCTGTTGAAGGCAGTTGAGCTGGCGATAACTGGTGGAAAAGACCTGTTGCCCTATGTGGATCCCCTGGTCGGGAAACCCGAAAAAATCAGACAGGACGGACCCAACACCGGTAAGAGTGAATCGTTTAAAACCTTTGAAGAATTCTGGTCCGCCTACGAAAAACAGACAGCTTACATTGTCCGGAAATGTGTCGATACTTATGAATTATCGGAATCAGTCAGGGCCAGACTGTTCAACACGGCATATCTCTCCTGTCTGGTTAAAGGGTGTGCAGAAAAGGGGATGGATGTCACAAACGGAGCCGCTGAAATCAGTTTTACCACGTTGGAAGCAGTTACATATGCGACAACGGTAGACTCTCTTCTGGCAATCAAATACCTGGTGTATGACAAGCAGGTCTGCACCATGGCTGAACTTCGGAAAGCACTTGAGGACAACTGGGTGGGTCATGAAAAACTTCAGGCACTTGCCAGAAACAGGGCTCCCAAATATGGACGCGATGATGACCAGGCCGACGCGCTGGGAAAAAGGGTGATGGATCTCTGGTGTGAAGAAGCCTGGAAACATCGAACCCGTTCAACCAATCGGCAGTACCGTCCGGGCATGTTAAGCTGGAACTATTGGGCCGGTGACGGGTACATCATGGCAGCCAGTGCCGACGGCAGAAGGAACGGGCAGTTTCTTTCCAACGCGATCTGCCCGTCTAACGGCGCGGATATCAATGGCCCAACCTCCAACGCGAATTCTGTAGGTAAGGTGCTGGGAGGCAAGGCCGCAGACAAAAACGGTGACTGGGAAGAATACCTTAACGTCCTGCCCAATGGTGCCAGTCACACCATTACCTTTAATCCGTCCCTATTGAAAGATCCGGAACACGCTGCCAAATTCAAGGCTTTTCTGAGAGGCTACACGGAAAACGGGGGGACCGCCCTGCAAATTAATATTCTGGATCCGGAGGTGCTGCGTGATGCCCAGAAACACCCACAGGACTACAGGCACCTTCTGGTCCGAATCACTGGCTATAACGCCTATTTTACCACCGTCGGCAGGGAATTGCAAAACGAGGTGATCGAGCGACTGAGTCACGGTACCTTTTAGCCACCACCATCCTTCAGCAAATCCAGCATGAGCAGAGCGCAAACAGACAGCGGGGAAGCCACCATCCTTGAAATACAGCGGATGTCAACCGAGGATGGGCCGGGAATTCGGACGACGGTTTTTTTCAAAGGATGCAGTTTGCAATGCAGCTGGTGCCATAATCCGGAGAGCATTGCCAGACAACCCCAGTTACACTGGGTAGGGAACCGATGTATCGGTTGCCGGACCTGTCTCGAAACCTGCCGGCATCAAGTTTTGACACTGACTGAAACCGGCATGGTCATAGATCGAACCAGATGCCAGGCATGCGGCGATTGTGCCGAGGCCTGCCCGTCGACCGCCCTGGAATTGATGGGCAAGAAGTGGACACTGGATGACCTGGTATCCGAGGTAATCAAAGACAAAGCCTACTTTGACAGATCCGGCGGCGGTATTACCATTTCTGGCGGAGAACCGGCCCTGCAGTCTGAATTTGCTACTGGTTTCCTGAGGGCCTTGAAAAACAGGGGGATTCAAACCGCACTGGATACCTGCGGACTTTGCTCCCGTAAAGCACTGGAGTCAGTTCTGCCATTCACAACCATGGTGCTGTTCGATCTTAAGATCTTAGACCCGATAAAGCATCAGAAGCTTACAGGTAGCAGCAACGAAAAAATATTATCCAATCTGCTCTTTACTGCCGATTTCATCAAATCCCATGTTCACCCCAAAATCCTGTGGATCAGAACGCCAATTATCCCCGGCGCGACGGATTCAGAGGAGAATATTCATGCCATTGGCCAATATATTGCGAAAAACTTATCCACCTTACCGGAACGATGGGAGCTCTGTGCTTTCAATAATCTCTGCCAGGATAAATATCACCGTCTGGACATACCCTGGGCGTTTGCGGAGGTAGAGCTGATGCGCCAGTCAGATATGGAGCATTTAGCTGATATTGCTAGAAAATCCGGTGTGAATCCGGATATGGTTCACTGGAGTGGATCCACCAGGCTGGAATCTGAAACCGTACACAACCGCCCGTCGCTCAAAGCTGTCAATAATTGCGGCATCGGTTCTTAAACCTTTTTTCCTTCAGGCATCATGATGAAAAACACAACATTCAACCAGGAAGAAATCAACGCATTCGCGCCCTGTGAGAAGATCGGGCTGATATCCTGTGTGAACCCGGCAGGATTGGTCCATATGGCCCTGATAACCAGTATTATGGCTTCTTCCTCAACCCAGTTGACCCTGGGACAGTTCTGTACGGGCTTGAGCAAATGGTATATCCAGGAAAACAACAAGGTCTCATTTCTTATTATGACCCTGGACAAAAGACTGTGGCGCGGAAGGGCCAGGTGGACGCATAAGCGGTTTGACGGTCCGGAATATGAAATATATAACGACATGCCCATGTTTCGTTACAATACCTATTTCGGAATCAACACGGTCCACTACCTGGACCTGGTTGACCACGGTGGCGAAGAATCCCTGCCATTGGGAAAAATCGTGCCTGCTGCACTAATGACGATGCTCGCAAAAGGTGGGGCAAAATCCGGGAGCAGTGACCCAATCCTGAAACCGTTTGCCGAAAATCTGTTTAACCAGCTCGGTTCGTTGAAATTTCTGTCAACCATGGGTACAGAGGGATATCCGGTCATCATACCGATTATCCAATGTCAGGCATCAGACAGTCGACGACTGGTTTTCTCGAATCTGGCATATCAAAAAGAACTCAGCATGATCCAGCCAGGTACCTCTGTTACTGTTTTCTGCACAAGCATGACCATGCAGAATGTCCTGGTCCGAGGCACTTTCAATGGATTCCGGCGTCAGCGGTTTCTCACGATTGGTTCGATTGATATCGACTGGGTCTACAACTCGATGCCCCCAAACCATGAACAGATCTATCCGAAAGTTGAAATCAAACCGATCGTAAGTTTTTAAAATGGACGTGATATTGCAGGCTCTTTTGTCTCAATTCAGGTTCCGCTGCAGACGCCAAGACGTGTATGCCATTGAACTCATGCTTGACGGCCATCCAAGGCCGTCTTCACGGGGAGCGTTCTTCGCTGGGAGTTTCGCGAATTCAATTGACATCGCTATCATGGCGATGCTGAACCACTCCCAATCCGTTCAATCACACACAGGTCTATGCCTCTGCTCAGAAAAAGCGGTGAAACGGTTTGCTCTTTTTAATCTTTAAGCGCATCCCTTTTTAGAAAACGGATGTTACCATTTGCTCAACAAACCCCGGACAGGTCCGACAATAGCTGAGGTGTCTGCCATTGTGAAACCTGTCACACTACTGCAGGCTTTACAAATATAGATTTTTTCCCGATGATAACGCACAAAAAGGTAAGTAAGCGTCATTAACACAGCTCAAATATTAATTGAAAAACCGACAACCTTGGGATATTCAAAAACAGGTGTCCAGCGTAGAGATTTGCTAAAAAACTTATATAAAAGCGTTTCTGAGTTAATTGTGTTCCGGGAGAACAGGTTTTACACCAGCCAGATCGACGATCGTTTTCAGTGGAATTTAATCACCTGGAGAAGAGAATGACAGGTAAGGCAAATATCATAAAACGGTTTATTTTCCCTCTGGTTCTGGTCATCGGATTCAACCTTGTTGCAGGATGGATTTACGATGGTGCCAGTACCTTGTCACCAGGCATCGGTCGTGTCCTTTTAATTGGTATTTCAGGCCCGTTGTTGTTTGTTTCATTATGGTTTTTCGGGTTTGTCGGTCCGCCATTGGCATATTACCTGGGAGCCACATTCTGGGAACGGCTGGTAGTGGCTTTTGCCAATCCAGTGATCTGGGTGGTATCCGTTGAAACCAGAATTGCATGCCAGTATTGTATGGTGGAGATGGCATATTTCTTCTTTCTTCCCTGGACCTTTGGTATCATCTGCGTTACCGCGATTGAATTTTCACTGTCAGATCTGGTTTGTCGGCTGTTGCATCAGCGAGTGGCTGATCACACGGTCACCGTGCTGCACCCAGGGGTACTGAGCCTGCTGGCGATAGGGATGGTCGGGACATACGCGGGTCTCATTAAAGGACAGGAGTGGGTGTATTTTATTGTTCATCACTTTAATACTCATTTTCTCTAGCCAATGGAAGACAGCATGAAGACGGGTCATCAGGGAATAGGTATTGGAAGCGGATTTTTTCAGCAACCCATTTCACGAAGAGATTCGTTGAAGTTAATCGGCACAGTTGCTGCTGTGGCCGGACTGTCCAGTGTCGGGCTGGCCGAGCGCCTGCCGGATTCGAACGGGCAACAAAGACCGAATATTATTTTTATACTGACAGATGATCATCGCTGGGATTGCCTGGGTATCATGGGACACCCTTTTTTAAAGACACCCAATATGGACCGGATCGCCAGCGAAGGGGTCCTGTTCGAAAATGCCTTCGTCACAACCTCGCTCTGCAGCCCCAGCCGAGCCAGTTTCCTCACAGGACAATATGCGTCTGTGCATGGCGTCAGGAATAACGCCACCCGCTGGGATGAAAAGCGAAATATCACGTTCATGGAACACCTGAAAAAAGCAGGGTATGCTACTGCATTTATAGGTAAATGGCATATGCCGGGAGGGCAACTGCCACGCCTTCCAGGGGTGGATCAGTTTGTTTCTTTTACCCGAAAAGATGGCCAGGGCGACTACTGGGATTGCCCGATATATGTTAATCACGAGTTGGTACCTAACCGGAAGCGGTATATTACGGAAGAATTGACGGATTACGCCATTGAATTCATCAAAACAGACCGTGATAATCCTTTTTGTCTCTATCTGTCTCATAAGGCTGTCCACCATGACTGGAAACCACCTGACCACCTGAAGGGGATGTTTGACGATGCTGACCTGTCCCATCTGGCACCGGAATCCGATCAGTATAACACCTGGACCAACCTGAACTGGCTGGAAGGTACTATGGGAAACATGCACGATGTTTACCGGCGGTATTGTGAATGTCTGGTTTCGGTTGACGAACAGATCGGTCGGCTGCTGCAGCTTCTGGAAGCCGAGGATAAACTGGATAACACCGTGATTGTTTATGCCGGTGATAATGGGTATATCTGGGGGGAGCACCGACTCTATGCCAAGCACTATCCGTATGAAGAGTCGATTCGCATCCCCTATTTTATAAGGGCGCCCCGGCGGTATCTTTCCGGAGCGGGAAGAAGAGCGGCGCAGATGGTGCTGAATATCGATCTTGCCCCAACATTGATCGATATTGCAGGAATTCCAGTTCCGACAGAGATGCAGGGTGAAAGCTTTCTACCCATCTTGCAGTCTGCAAATCATCCTGGCAGAGATGCATGGGTTTATGAATTATTCAAGGACTTCCCATTCGGCGGAAGGGTTCCACCGCATAAAGCGCTGCGCACAATGCAATACAAGTATATCGAATGGGAGCTTTGTCGAGACAAACCTGAGTTATATGATATTCAGGATGATCCCCGGGAAAAGCGAAACCTGATGAAAAGTCAGACCGGCGCTGAATTAGCATCTCACCTGAAAAAACAGCTTGAAAATCTGAAACAGCGTTACCATATCGTCAGTTGACAGGTTCCGGCGATAACCTGAACTGCAAACCTGTTATAACAAGAGTGATAGGACCAGCAGCGGTCAGAAAACCGACCGTTGTCAAGGGCATTTTTAACTGGTTGGTTTTTAGATCCGATTTCAAAAACATGGGTTCACTCAAGATAAAGGCTGCATGAGATAAATGCTGCACTGTTGTTTGAAGCGGGGCACTTTATTTAAACCCGAGGGATCTCGAATAAAAACGATGAGGGGGGACCATGACTGGAAATTTAACACGGTTTGTTGAAGTAAACATGACATCCGGTAAAATCAGTGATTTTGTAGTCAGCCCGGATTACATCCGGGACTATATTGGCGGGGCGTCATTGGCAGCCAGGCTGTTTCTGGATATTGCCGATCCAGCCCTGGACCCGTTGTCAGAGGCCAATCCGCTTTTTATCATGGCAGGCCCCATGGCAGGGACCAGTTTTCCTGGCTCATCCCGATTTGTCATGTGCGCCAAATCTCCTTTAACTGGTATCTGGGGCGAATCAGCCTCTGGCGGATCCCTGGGGGCTGACCTCAAAAAAGCCGGTATCGATGGACTGATTGTGACCGGCAGCGCTGATTCGCCTGTCTATCTTTTTATTGATGATGGAAAGATCGAGATTCTCTCAGCGGCTGACCTTTGGGGAATGGAGACTTACCGAGTGATTGATACGTTAAGGGAAAGACATGCTGGAACGAAAAAGGTCAGTGTGGCTGCAATCGGTCCAGCCGGTGAGAATCTGGTGAAATATGCCTCCGTCTGTAACGATAAAGCTCATCATCTCGGTCGGACCGGCATGGGAGCAGTCATGGGAAGCAGGAACCTGAAAGCCCTTGTGGTGCGGGGAACCGGCAAAGTACCCCTGGCTGACGAGAAACAGTTTAAAGTGGTCCGTCACAACACATTGGAGACTTCCCGGGATTCCATGGTTTCCATGTCGTTCAACCAGGTTGGAACGGCAGCGGCGATGGAAATGGGCTTGATGACCGGTGATGTACCCATTAAGAACTGGTCCGTTGGACTGGATGATGATATTGGCGAAGCGATTGGCGGCTCTACGATTGCGGAAACAATTGTCAAAAAACGCAAAGCGTGCTTTGCCTGTCCGATTGCCTGCAAACCGGAGGTGGTTGTTAATCATCATAAATACCAGGTGAATCAGGGGCCTGGACCGGAATATGAAACCTGCGGCACGTTCGGTTCCATGTTGATGAATCTGAATCTGGCAGGATTATCCAAGGCAAATGAACGGTGCAACCAGCTGGGTCTCGATACCATCTCTTGTGGTGCCACCATGGCGTTTATCATGGAAGCGGTCGAAAAAGGGATCTTGACAAAAGACGATCTGGATGGCCTGGACATGACCTGGGGAAATATCGATGACACGCTTAAAATGGTTGAAAAAATAGCATATCGCAAAGGATTCGGCGACAGGGCGGCTGAAGGCAGCAGGAGTCTGGCGGCTGACCTGCCGGAAGCGGCCAGCGAGTTTCTGGTAACGGTTAAAGGTCTTGAATTACCCATGCACGATCCCAGAGGGTATCATGGAATGGGGCTGGCGTATATGATGTCAACCCGGGGCGCCTGCCATCTGCAGCATTCTTGTCAGGCTGTTGAGCAGGGTCTGGTGGCCTGGGACGAAGCCGGGTTGAAGGAGGATTATGAGGGCCCTAGCAGTGAGGGAAAAGCGGAAATGGTCTTTATCACCGAAAATATCGGACAGCTGGCGAACACGCTGTGTACTTGTCATTTTGTCCACTGGGCCATCGGGATGGACAACCTGATTGATGGATTCAACGCGGTAACGGGTCAAAAATATGACCTCAAGGCATTTATGGAAGCCGGTGCCAGAGCCTGGGTCCTGAAAAGGAGTATCGGAAACCTGATGGGTGTGACCAGCGCGGATGATAGATTACCGGTGCGTGTCATAACCCCTTTGGCGGAGGGTGGCTCTGAAGGGACGATCCCGGATGTGGCTTTGATGAAAAAGGAGTATTATGCACTGCGCGGGCTGGACGAACAGGGAATTCCCAAACCGGCGGTATTAGACTCCCTGAAACTGGGTTTTCTGAAAGACAAACTCTTTGTCTGATTTTAAACGCACGGGTGTTACCACCGAATCGGAACAGGAAGTTGAAAAC